>CAZOYK010000138.1:0-5426 GCA_964584065.1 uncultured Anaerolineaceae bacterium
ACCTCAGTCAGGAGGTCAAACGAAAATCGCTCGCCGCGGCTTATGGTAAACAGGCTTTTCTGGATTACCAATCACAGAACAGGTTTGGTTCCAAGGTCGCCCTGGTAAAGTCTTTGCTTTACGACCCAAAAATGAAGGGTGGGGATGCGCAAGCAATCAGGAAGAGTGTTTTCCCGATGTATTTTCTCATTGTCCAGAAACTAAAAAACCTGAAACATCGACTAAAATCAATATCTTAAAACAAAGATTTCATAATTTGCGCTTGTGTGGGTTACTTCTATTCTGGTCGCTTGGATGGATAAAATTTTTACGGATGAATTAACCAGTCATAATTATCAAACAAAACATCGTTATCACCAATGATCAAGATGTCGTCAACCTTGTGGTTTACCAAAAAATCTGACAATGAAAAATCCATGGAATAGCGGAAATCGACGACATAAGTACGCCGATAATGAGAGGCGATTAGAGGTTCGAGCGGAATACTGAATGATTTGCCAATTAAGAGTAGATTTCGGTCAGGGTTCGAATCAAAAACATATTCGATGAATGGGCTGACGTGTCCAAAATACTTTACAAAGTGGTCTGTATACCGGTCTTTTGTATTGTAGTTGCCATTCATGTATTCGAGGCTATTATTCCTTTTGATTTCTTTACCTGCTTCATAAGTTTTAAATGGTGGTAAGTCATAAAGTGCCACTTCAAAGGGTTCAGCTTCTATTGGATATAAAGAAAGTCGGGCAGTTGTGCCAAGATAATTGATGTCAGGAAATGTGTAAAAACCCTCAAATTCTACCGGTGCTGATATTTCTGGATACCCGCTTTTTAAAAGTTTATAGATGTGATCATATGCCTTAATATCCCCATGAATATTCCAGTGATGATCAGTAGAATAATAGTTGGAATTGAAGTCCTCGTAATCCTTTAACATCATTTTTGCCAGATGAAGACCTTCTGGCAAATTTTCCTCAAAATATAGGAAAGCTCTTCCCCGATCAGCATCTTTATGGTAAGGATTAATTGGGTTATAGGCTGAGTTTTCAAGCCTCTCGAAATATAGGGCAAAAAAATTGATTTCTGGATACTTGTTGATTAGATATGTATAATTCTCGACTCTTTCATCGATTGCATTCTTTACTGAGTCGTTGTATTTAACCGGTTCAATGATGAAACGAGATTTATCTCTTAAGATAAATATATCTGACCCAAACCTTGTGGGTATGGCTGGATCTGGTAAAAATGCGTATGCTAGATTGATTGCCTGCCTATCCAGCAATGCAGATATTTGAATCCCAAATTCTCGAAAAGGAAATTGATCAGATGTCGCATTTTCGAAATCTACTTGGAAGTCCCTCTGCAGGAATTGTTTATAGATGACATCAACTAAGGTTTTTGGATTGCCATCCAGCAGATCGGTGAAGGCAGAATAATATCCACGATCGAGTAAAGAAAACTTTTCGAGTTTCCTTGCTTCTATCACTGATCTTGTGGCAGCATTATCACCTTTTACTATCCAATAAACAGGTACAACGAGAATTACGACGAAGAAAAGAATTAAAATTGGGACACTTCTGTTTTTGTCTGTCATTGTTTCCACTATTGCAGTGAATTTGGGCCAATTATATCTTTATGCCAATGTTGTTTGACTTTTAATTTTGGGAAGAATAATCTCTTTGAATACATTGTTCATCACCCACCACGATAATTTCCAGGGCTCGAGCCGTTCTCTCTTGAGCCTGATCCAGGGATTGGAAAACTTTGGCGTAACTTCTTTCGTTGTTAACCCTGTCGAGAGTGCTTTTACGGAAGCATTGAAAGATGCTGGCGTTCAATATGCTGTCCTCCCCGTTCCTTGGTGGGTGGCGGAAAAATCTTTGACGCTTAAAAAGAAACTTGAGCACGCCAGAAAAATTCGCAGGTCAGTCGAAAAAATAACAACATTAATTCAAAAATGGGAGATTGACCTGGTTTACACCAACACCTCAGTGATTCCCGTGGGTTTCCTCGCTGCACGCCTGGCGCGATTGCCCCACATTTGGCATATTCGTGAATATTTCGATCTATATTTTGGCTGGAAGTACATCTATCCTGCATGGCTCTCGAAGTTTATCTTTTCCCGTTCTGATGCGATTATCTGTCATGCGCGGGGTGTTCAGCAGCACTACTTCCCTTTATTACCAGCTAACGTTCACCAGATCTACAATGGCGTGGCTACCATCCCAGAAATGGAATCCCGACTGCAAACTCGTCTTTCAATCACGCGAAAACAAGATTTTACCTTCGCGATGCTCAGCAATATCAACTCTAAGAAGGGCCAGGAATTGGCAATCCGCGCTCTGGCAAAGCTTCGGGATGATGGATTGCTCTGCAATTTGGTTATCGTAGGAAATGGCAAACCAGATTATGTGAAACAAATGCAGCAGCTGGTTCTTGATCTGGAGTTGGCGGATCTTGTGAGCTTTACCGGTTTGGTGGATAACCCTTTCCCGTATTACTATGCTGCTGACTGCGCGCTGATTTGTTCGGAATTTGAGGCGTTGAGCAGGGTGGGGCTTGAGGCGATGTCCACCGCACTTCCACTAATTGGCAGGAATAGTGGCGGCAACCCGGAGATCGTTGTAGATGGTGAAACAGGTCTTCTTTACAACACCTTCGATGAACTGGTGGAAGCGATGCGGAAACTGGCCCAAAACCCCGAGATGAGCCAAAAGATGGGGCTGGCGGGGTGGCAGCGCGCGCGGAATCTATTCAACATTGAAGATTACGCCGCTAACGTTTACCGTGTGGTTCAGTCCGTGATGGAAAACAGATGACTAAACCGCGCCTGATCGCCTATTACCTGCCGCAATACCACACTATCCCCGAGAACGACAAATGGTGGGGAGAGGGCTTTACCGAGTGGACCAACGTCCGCAAAGCTAAACCGCTCTTTTGGGGGCATCAGCAGCCCCTCCAACCAGGCGAGTTAGGCTACTATGACCTGCGCGATCCCGCCATCCGCGAGGCTCAGGCTGAGCTAGCCCGTAAGGTCGGCATTGAAGGTTTTTGCTACTGGCATTACTGGTTTGGGGGCAAGCAGCTGTTGGAACGGCCCTTCAACGAGGTGCTGGCAAGCGGGAAGCCGGACTTCCCCTTCTGCCTGGGCTGGGCGAATGCCAGCTGGACCGGCATCTGGTACGGGGAACCGGAACGGATCCTGATCGAACAGACTTACCCTGGCATGGAGGATCATATCGCCCATTTCAAAGCGCTTTTGCCTGCCTTTCGCGACCCGCGCTACCTCAGGGTGGATGGACACCCGATCTTCTTCGTCTTCCAACCTGCTGATCTGGATGCTGCATGGGTGGAACTCTGGCAGGGTTTGGCAACGAATGCCGGTTTGGAGCCCTTGTATTTGATTGGGATCATCAACAACCAGCAGCAAGCAGAGCACATCACCAATCTCGGCTTTGACGGTTTCACCATCTCCCGCACCAGCCGGCGCGGCACCCGTTTGAAGGGCATGCGTGAAGCCCTAAGCAAACTGCTTGGACCAAAAGCGGCAGTTGACTTTTATCAGAAAGCCCTCAAGCGACCTTTCCATGTCTACAATTACAAGGATGTGCTGCCTTTTCTTGAGCTGCCCCAACCACAACCGCTCGAATTTTACCCCTGCGTCATGCCCGGCTGGGACAACACTCCCCGCTCCGGGGTTAACGGCCACGTTTTCTTCGATGCCACGCCTGAGGTCTTTCAGCAGCATCTGCACCAGGCGATCGAACGCGTCAGCGGCTATGAGCCTGAGCGTCAGCTGGTGATCCTGAAATCGTGGAACGAATGGGCTGAAGGCAACACTCTTGAACCGGATTTACGCCATGGAGATGCTTTCCTGAAGGCAATAAAAAGGGAATTAGATCAGTGGAAGTAAACATGAACGGCAGTTTTGAAGTCAGCGTGGTCATCCCGGTTTATAACGCCGCTGCTTTCGTGATCCAGGCGGTGGAGTCGGCTCTCGCCCAGCCCGAAGTGCGCGAGGTGATTCTGGTGGAGGACTGCTCGCCTGATGACAGCCTGGCGGTCTGCCGGCAATTGGCTGAAGCGCATCCTGAGGTGAAGTTGTTTCAACACTCGGGCGGAGTCAACCGCGGGGCAGGACCTTCGCGCAACCTGGGGATTACCAGTAGCACCTGCCCCTATATCGCCTTTCTGGACGCGGACGATTTCTACCTGCCTGGCCGTTTTGCTGTTGCCCGTGCAGTATTCTCACAGAACTCCGATTGTGATGGTGTCTACGATATGGTTGGAATGTATTTTGATGACCTATCGGGAGAAAAACGCTGGCTTGAATCCAACATGGCCCTTCTACGTGAGACGACAGTGGAGGGTAAAGTTCCTGCGGAGGATCTTTTTGAGGTGCTCATGAAGGGCGGTCGAGGCCATATTCACCTCAATGGGTTGGTTATTCGGCGCACTGTTCTTGAAAAGTCTGGATTGATGGATGAGTCGATAGCTGATACTCTGCACGAGGACACTGATTTTGTGTTGCGCCTTGCCACGGTAGGCAGGTTATTACCTGGAAGCAATTCCGAACCCACTTCCATGCGAAGGGTACATGCTCAGAATCGTGTTTCCGCTCCCCGGTCGACTGAAAGTATCCTCAGAGACCAGCTGCGCTTGCGCTATGCGACATATCAGTGGGTGAAAAAGCACGGCAGTTCTTTACAGCGCAAGCTCGCCTTCCGGCGCCTGCTTTTAGACTGGATGCAGCCAATGAATAAACTTAAACATGAGAAAAGGAGTTTGTCCAGGTTAGCCAGGTTTTTCTGGTTGCCTTTCTCATATCCGTCAGCTTTGTTAGAAGGGGAGTACTACAAAAAGACGGGGAGAGCCTTTTGGGCTGTTATTCTTCATGACCTGTTAAGGCTTAAGAATTCTCAATGAGAGTGAGCGTTGTCATTCCGGTTTACAATGCCGCTGCATATGTGACCCAAGCGGTTGAATCCGCTCTGTCACAGGCAGAAACGGCTGAGGTGCTGCTGATCGAAGATGGATCACCAGACAATGGCCTTGAGATCTGCGAGGATTTGGCGGGTAAGTATGAAAAGGTCAGACTCCTCCGCCACCCGAGTGGAGAAAATCGCGGGGCTGGTGCCAGCCGCAATTTGGGGATGCGCTCCGCGAGGGAAGATTTCATTGCTTTTTTGGATGCGGACGATTACTACCTTCCTGGTCGGTTTGTTACCGCTTCAGAGATATTTGGATCGGATCTGGCTTGCGAAGGGGTCTATGAGGCAGTGGCGATGCAGATAGAACCGGGTGAGGGGATGGTCCGATGGCAGGCAGCTGGCAAATCAGCCCGACAATTGCAAACTATGTCCCCTGATATAGAGCCTGGGGAACTCGCTGAAGTGTTGATCAGAGGGAATAAAGGCTATTTTCATCTAAAT
>CAZOYK010000139.1:0-5213 GCA_964584065.1 uncultured Anaerolineaceae bacterium
ATTGTATTGGAACTTCCTCTTTTTTCCCTTGACTACGCACTTTTGAAACGCATACACGAAATGCGCGTTTCTGGAAAAAACAACCCCTTGCGGGTATACTTAATTGAATTAACAAAGCCAATCGTGGAGGATCTCATGAAAGCAATCGTTCAACAGCAGCAGCTTGCCCACGGCGTCAACGTGGTTGCCCGCGCTGTAACTTCCCGCAGCACTCTCCCTGTACTCTCGAATATCCTGATCAAGACCGATCAAGGCCGTCTGCGACTCTCGGCTACCAACCTTGAGTTGGGCATCAGTGCCTGGATCGGAGCGAAAGTTAGTCAAGACGGCGGGCTGACAGTCCCTTCGCGCACCTTCTCAGATCTCGTGACGAACCTCCCCAACGAAGACGTGATCCTTACAGTCGACGAACGCACCCAATCCCTCAACGTGAAATGCGGCGCGCTTAACACCGACATTAAAGGCATCAGCGCGGATGAATTCCCGCCCATGCCTACCCCCGATGACGAATCTGCCATTCCACTCAACGTTGAAAACTTCAAAGAAATGATCCAGCGCGTGGCCTTCGCCGCCTCCACTGAAGACACTCGCCCTAACCTGACAGGCGTACACATGAGCTTCCAGGGTGATGAACTCGAGATGGCTGCCACAGACGGCTATCGCATCTCCATCAGCAAAGCTGCCATCGGGCACAAACCTCCCCAAAACCTTGAAGCGTTAATCCCTGCCCGGGCTCTCAGCGAACTTTCGCGCATTGCAATCAACGGCGATGAGACCCTGCTGATGTCGTTCCCGGCTGGACGCGGACAGGTGATTTTCCATCTGAAGGACGCGGAACTGGTTTCGCAACTGATTGAAGGCAACTTCCCCAACTATACAGCCATCATCCCGTCCACTTTCAAGACCCGCACCGTGCTCAACACCGCCCAACTCCTGAAAGCCTGCAAACAGACTGAGATTATCGCCCGCGAAGGCAGTTACATCGCCCGCCTGGACATCCAACCCGAAGCCGGCAGCGCAGACCGCGGACCACAAATGGAGATTTCTGCCACTTCGGAGCAAACTGGCTCATCCGAAGTGATCGTGGATGCCTCGGTGGACGGTGTGCCGCTCTTGATCTCCTTCAATATCCGCTACCTGCGCGAAGCCCTGGAGGTCATCAAGACCGCCAACGTGCTCCTGGAGACCAACGCCGCCAATACTCCCGGCATGCTCCGCCCCGTTGGGGACGACAGCTTCAGGCACATCATCATGCCGATGAATGTAAATCGGTAATTTGTTTGTAATTTAAAACAGTTTTTGTTAGACTAAGAAGACCTGAATAACCTTTTCTACTAAGAAGCAGTTGGTCCTGTCTGTTAGTTTAACTATAGAGCAAGGCGATAGAAAGCTGGACTGTTCCGACCCGTGGCTACCTGAAAGAAACGTCTAATTCGGGTTCTGACAATAATAATATTAAGCCAACTGGACGCCTGATAGTTTCGACATTGTTTACATGAGGGAGGAGGATAAGAACTGATGGACAAGAATATCAAATGGACCAAAGAATACGACTTTGCCATGCTTGACATGATGCAGGAATTTACCGACGAGGAGTTGGTTGAGTTGGGTATGACCCCGGAGGATATCAAGGCTTTCCGGGAATATCAAAAATCCAATAGCTAACTGGGAGAAGTCAAAGGACTGGAGAGTGGGGCAATGCAATCTGGACAGTGGTTTTACCTCAGGCTGAACAGTCGAATCATTTTCAGAATTTTTAATTACCGGCTGACTTTCAGAAATACAGGGAGGGGGTCAACTGGACAAGCAGCAAAATCAATGGTGACTTCGTGAATTTGGAGGATGAGAACTAATGGACAAAAATATCAAATGGACCAAAGAGCGCGACTTTGCCACGCTTGATATGTTCCAAGAGGACTACACTGACGAGGAGCTAGTTGAATTGGGTATGACATCCGAGGATATCAACGATTTTCGTGAGTGGCAGGAAAACAATAACTAATTGGAACGAAGCAGACAACCCCCTTGATCCAACTTTAATGAGAGCATGTTATCTGCTTTTTCCTTAAAGAAAATAACTGAAGTTGAGGAATAAAATGACAGAAAACTCCATTGATGAGTTAACCTACGAAGAAATCATCAAGATTTACAAGGATTTGATGGTAAGGAACCCGATTTCGGTCCCCGGTGAGAAAGCTAAGAAATACGCCGAGAAACTTCGGGTAGAGATGGACGAAATCATCGCCAAGGGCGGGTTTTTCGACATTCCAAAAGAGTGGTAGAAGGCCAGTATGGCTAAGGACAAGTCAATGCTTAAGAGCATACCAAAAGCTGGCTCGAGTGATCTGAGCCAGCTTTTTTTAAAAGAGATGTTAACTCAGGCTTTTGCCAAGCTCGAACGCCTGCTGGTTGAGTGCCACGTACTGTGGTTTGACGTTTTCAGCGATAACCCTGCCCCAGTCGATCTCCTCCAGCCCAAGTTGGCGCACGCTGGCACCCAGCAGGATGATGTTCATCACCCTCAAATTACCGAGCTTACGGGCTTCCTCGCTGGCATCCATCGCGATCACCTTGCCGGCGCGCGCGCTGATCAACTCGGCCGCGTTTTCAGGGTATTTGTCGCTGCCGTTTTGTACCCCGATCGGGTTGACACGCACTCTGTTGAGGACCACAACTCCCTTACCGTCCTCGCGCAGGTATTCCAGGTTGCGCAGCACCTCGAGCTCCTCAAACCCGATGATCACATCCGCCTTTTTGGCTTCGACAATCGGTGAAAAGACCTTTTCACCAAAGCGGACGTGGGTCAGCACGGGACCCTCGCGCTGCGACATGCCGTGGACTTCGCTCATTTTCACGTCATAGCCCTGTGAAAGCAATCCTTCCGTCAGCAATTTGCTGGCGAGAATGGTGCCCTGCCCACCTACGCCGGTGAGTAGAATGTTTTTTGTGGTCATCACGCCTCCACTTTCTGAATGGCATGCACCGGGCAAACCTGGGCGCATACACTGCAGCCAACGCATTTTTCGGGGTCAATGGATGATTTTTTCTTCGCTACCTGGAAGACGATTGCCGGGCAGCCAGTGCGCGTGCACTTCTTGCAGCCGATGCAGATCTCTTCGTTGACCCAATAAACCGAGGTGAAAGAGCCTTTAAACTCCTCTTTGTCGAGGGCGGTCTGCTTTTTGAGCGCGCAAGGCCAGCGGGTGATGATCACCGAGGGCTCCTGCAAAGCCAAAGCCCAATCCAGCGCTTCTTTGACCTCACTCAGCTGGTTCGGATCGATCACCCGGACGTTTTTGAAGCCAAAAGCCCGGACAATCGCTTCAATGCTGACCGCTTCGGTTACTTCCCCATGGATTGTGCGACCAGTGCCGGGGTTATCCTGCTGCCCGGTCATGGCGGTGATACGGTTGTCGAGTACGACAGTGATCAGGTTGCTCTTGTTGTAAGCAACGTCCAATAGCGAGTTGATGCCGGTGTGGAAGAAGGTTGAATCCCCGATCACTGAGACTACGCGCATCTTATTGCCCTCGATGGTGTCGAAGACTTGCTGCGCCCCATGCCCAAGGCTGATGCTGGCTCCCATGCAGACGGTGGTCTCCATGGCGTTGTACGGAGCGCCGGATGCGAGCGTGTAACAGCCGATGTCGCCCGACACCATGACGTCCTTATGTCGTCCAAGCTCGTAGAAGAAGCCGCGGTGCGGGCAGCCAGCGCATAGCGTCGGTGGACGCGGGATGACAGCTGAGCGAACTTCGTCGTCCAAAGTGGTTTCCTCGCCAAACATCACAGAGCGGATCACTTCCGGTTTCATCTCACCATTGCGGGGGAAGATGTTCTTGCCATCGCACGCGATACCTAATGCACGCACGTGTTCCTCAATGTAGGGATCGTTTTCTTCGATGATGTAGACCTTCTCAACTTTTGAAGAAAACTCGCGGATCAAGTCATCTGGCAGAGGATTGGTGAAGCCCAGTTTCAAATAGGAAGCGCCATCGCCAAAGACTTCACGCACATAGAGGTAACAATCGCCAGAGCAGATAATGCCAATGCCCGGTTCGTGCATCTCGATGCGATTCCACCGGCAGTTGTTTGAATAGCCCTTTAATATTTCCTGATTTGCCTGAACTTTGACTTTCATCGGGCGGGCGTTAGCCGGCACGGCTACGTACTTTTTGATGTTCTTGACGTATGGCTTGAGGGGTACATCCTGGCGCTCACCCAGCTCCACCAAGCTCTTGGAATGGCAAACGCGTGTGGTCATTCGGAAAAGCACCGGAATGTCGTACTTCTCGCTGATCTCAAACGCTTCGAGCAGCATGTCCTTGCATTCCTGGCTGTCGGAGGGCTCGAACATGGGTGTCATGGCTGCTTTGGCGTAGTTGCGATTATCCTGCTCGTTCTGGGACGAGAACTGCCCGGGTTCATCAGCAGTGACCACCACCGCGCCAGCGTTGACGCCCATGTAGGCAAAGGTAAAGAAAGGATCAGCTGCCACATTCAAACCCACGTGCTTCATCGAGGCGATAGACCGTGCGCCCGCCAACGATGCTCCGATAACAGATTCCAGCGCTGTTTTCTCGTTGGGGGCCCACTCGGAGTGGATTTCTTCGTAAGTGGCAATGTTTTCCAGGATCTCAGTGCTGGGGGTACCCGGGTAAGCCGAGGCAAAGCGCACACCTGCCTCCCAGGCGCCACGAGCGACAGCTTCATCGCCAGTGATCAATTGTTTCAAAGCTTCCTCCTTTTCCGTCAGGGTGGAAAGATGAGTGACGGGTTTGTTAGGATTGAGTATAAACGAGAAAAACGGAAAAATTGGTTTGAGTTATGGATCTTCTCGATTAATCAGAGGATTAAGCCAGCCAGGCGTTGCACTGCAAATTCTCAGGCTGAAGGGAGAAACAAAAGCCTGGCAAGAAAGATTCCAGGTTTTGCCGACCAACTTCATGCTTGCAGAGAGGTCAGCGTGCCGGGTTGAATTCGACCTTGACCCAAATCGAAAATGAGGTTAGAATGGCAATCCTTACTGAAACGTCCTCGTAGCTTAATGGACAGAGCACCTGCTTGCGGAGCAGACGGTTGCGCGTTCGAATCGCGCCGAGGACATTTTTTCTTTTAATAGCCAAAATTGACATTCCGAGTACCCCAAGGGCACTTATTCGAATCGCGCCGAGGACATTTTTTCTTTTAATAGCCAAAATTGACATTCCGAG
>CAZOYK010000140.1:0-5177 GCA_964584065.1 uncultured Anaerolineaceae bacterium
TATCTAAAAGAATCATAACATGCCCCAAGCTAACGACCAAATCTTGTCAAAACCGGACATGGATTCTCCTTGTGCGGTCATTAATCTTGCTTAGCAAGCACACGGATGCTACACTTAAGCGAGGTGAAAGGCGGTTCATGGCAACCCCGGAACAGCAGGTCAACTATCAAACAGTGCTGAACAAATACCGACCCCGCTACCCGGAAGGGGTGCTCGGCGTGTTGGTGTTTGATGGCGCCAAACTCGAAGCTTCGAGTGGCTCGCTGCTGCCGGCATCGCTGGAGGGCTTTCCGCCGCCAGCCACACCTCAAAAGATCAACGCGCGCAGGGTGAATGAACAGCCCTGCCTTGTTTTCAGCGACTTTCTGCCTGATAAAAAACAGGTTTGCCTGATCTTCCCCGTACACATACGCCTTTCGTCCCTGCGAAGCCAAGCTGCCAAAGCCATGGAAGAACTGACTGCCTTGAGCGTGACAAATATTGGCGGGCTGAGCAGCCACGAGGAGGCGGTGCTGGCGGAATTCATCCAGGCTGCCGCCAACTCAAAATATGCCCAGGAAGCGGAAAACCACACGCAGCCCGTGCGGGTAAGCGGAAAGCAAATCACCCCAAATACGGCCCAATCTGCCACCCAGGCGCTCTACTGGCCTTATTGGTATCAAATCTTCTAAAGAGGTGCTCATGCCCAAAATCCTTTACCTGCTCGATGGTCACGCCATTGCATATCGCGCTTACTTCGCCCTGACTTCCGGGGGATCAACCCGCTGGGCAACCAGCTCCGGTGAGCCTACTGCCGGCGTGTATGGCTTTGCCAGCATGCTGCTAAAACTGCTTGAGCAGGAAGAGCCCGATTACCTTGCGGTTTCCTTCGATACCGGGAAAACTTTCCGGCATGAGATGTACGCCGAATATAAAGGCACGCGCGCCAAAATGCCGGATGACCTGCGCGGGCAGATTGAACGCATCCGCGAGATGGTGGACGCCTTCAACATCCCCCGCATTGAGGTGGAGAATTATGAAGCGGATGATGTCATCGGCAGCCTCGCCCATTGGGCGACCACCAAGGAAGGCTTGGGCGTCAAGATCATCACCGGCGACCGCGACCTGCTGCAGCTGGTGAACAACCGCATTGTGGTTTCCCTGCCAAATAAAAGCGGTTCGAATGACGACTACTTTGCAGAAGATGTTGAAGCCAAACTGGGCGTTTTACCGGAGCAAGTCGTCGATTACAAAGCCTTGCGAGGCGACACTTCGGATAACATCCCTGGCGTACGGGGTGTAGGCGAGAAAACCGCCGTGAAGCTGATCAGCGAGTACGGCAACCTGGATAACATCTATGCCCACCTGGAAGAGATCCCAAGGAAAGCCGGAAGAGACCTGACCGCCGGCAAGGAGTCCGCCTACCTCAGCCAGGACCTGGCGCGCATCCGCACTGATCTGCCGGTCACACTTGACCTCGAACAGGCAAAGCCAGATCGTTTTGACCCCCTGGCAGTGGAGAAGTTGTTCCACGAGCTTGAGTTCCGCACCCTCACCCAGCGCTTAAAGAAGCTTAACCAGCGTCTAAAGCCTTCGCTGAGCCCTCAGGCAGAACAGGGCAACCTCTTTGGCAGTGAAAGTGAACCAGATCTCACTGAAACTAAACCAACAGAACTGCTCGGTAGTGAATTTGAAACCGTGATAGTCAACAGCCCAGAGAAGCTGAAAGCTTGCGTGAACGAACTCAAAAAAGCTTCAATGATCGCTTTTGACACGGAAACCACCGGGATCGATCCGCTTCAGGACCAACTGGTGGGCATTTCGCTGGCGGGCAGCCCGGAAAAAGGCTACTACATTCCGCTTGGACATGAAAAAGGACAGCAGCTGCCCCTGGATGAAGCGCTCACAGCCCTAAAACCGCTTTTGACGGACCCCAAAATCGCCAAAGCGGCCCACAATGCCAAGTACGACCTGCTGGCTCTGCGCCAGGTGGGGATTGAGGTCAGCCCAATCACCTTCGACACCATGCTGGCAGAGTGGCTGATCTCCCCTGATTCACGCCACCTGGGCCTGAAAGCCTTAGCCTGGGTGCGGTTGGGAGTGGAGATGACCCTGATCGAGAGCCTGATCGGCAAAGGCAAGAGCCAGATCACCATGGCGCAGGTGCCCATTGCTGAGGCAGCGCCGTATGCTGCTGCTGATGCCGTCATGACTCTCCGATTGGTGCCGCTCTTGGAGGCCGACCTGCAGGAACACGGCGTGGAGGAACTCAACCGGGAAATCGAGGTCAAACTTATCCCAATCCTGGCAGACATGGAAGAGGCTGGCATCCTGCTGGACCTGGCACTTTTTGACCAGTTCTCGCGCGAACTTGAGCAGGAGATTCACCAGCTTGAAGAGGCGATTTACCAGCAGGCAGGCGAGGAATTCAACATCAATTCCACCCAACAGCTTTCGGATGTGCTCTTTAAGAAGCTGGCGCTCGACCCGCCCGACGTGACCAAAAAAACCAGCAGCGGCAAGTTCTCCACTGCCGCTGGCGTGCTGGAGGAGATGAAGGGCATCCACCCGATCATCGAGCTGGTTTTAAATTACCGTGAACTGACCAAACTGCAATCCACCTACGTGGACGCACTGCCGCAGCAGGTAAACCCAAAAACCGGACGGGTGCATACCACTTTTAACCAGACCGGCACCGTCACAGGGCGCATTGCCTCGCAAAATCCAAACCTGCAGAACATCCCCACCCGCACGGACCTCGGGCGCAAGGTGCGGCAGGGTTTTATTGCCGCGCCCGGCAACAAGCTGCTGGCGGTGGATTACTCCCAGATCGAACTGCGGATCGTGGCGCACATTGCCCAGGATAAGGCGATGATGGAAGCCTTCCACAAAGGGCAGGATATCCACGCCGCCACTGCCGCCGCTATCGAGGATGTACCGATCGAGCAGGTGACCAAGCAGCAGCGCCGCCATGCCAAAGCCATTAACTTTGGTTTGATATACGGTATGAGCCCCTTCGGTTTGACTCGCACCACCGACCTGACCCTGGCGGAAGCCGAGAACTTCGTCAAGGAATATTTCAAGGAATTCCCCGGTGTGAAAGCCTGGCTGGATAAAACCCGCGTTGAAGCCGCCCAAACCGGCAGCGTGGAAACGCTGCTGGGGCGCAAACGCTACTTCCCGAACCTGAAGGCTGGCACGAATTACGTCATGCGCCAAAGGGAAGAGCGCGAAGCCATCAACGCCCCCATCCAGGGGACTGCCGCTGACATCATCAAGATTGCCATGGTGCGCTTGCCTGATGCGCTGCGCAAGGCCGGGCTGAAGACCCAGATGCTGCTGCAGGTGCACGATGAGCTGATCTTTGAAGTGCCGGACGCGGAGATTGAAAAGACGATGAGGGTGGTGAAGGAAGTCATGGAACACGCCCTGGAGCTTTCTGTTCCATTGGTCACGGAAGCGCGGCTCGGCAGCAATTGGGGCGAGTTGGAGAAGGTAGACGAGGAACCGGTAGTGCTGGATTTGGAAGAATGATGCTATCCTGTTTCTGATTAGCTGAGTGTGCTGGCGTCCCCGGTGCAACTGCTTGCGTCCCTTTTGGGAAGCCTCCCTGTGGTACCGAACACAGGGTTTGACCGCCTCATGATTGTGCCGGTGTCCTCACCGAGCACAGGATTTGACCGCAGGTCTCCACAATCCTGTAAAAGATGAAGCCTTCGGCTAAATCTCGTAATCGGCAAGGATGCCGTTACGATCGATATCCATTATTTATGGTCACAGATTCTGGCAATGCCTTTATTCAGGCGTAGGGGCGAAGCATTTAAACACAAATGCTATGCAATTAGTTACCGGTTCGTATTGAATGCTTCGCCCTTACCAGCAATCTTATCAATGGTGATGGAAGTAAGAGAATCACACCCAATTCGGCAGTTGTTGTGAATCACCATCAGCCCTCAAGATTGGGAGTTTAGATCGCTTCGTTCCTCGCGATGACAGTAAAAGTCACGCCGGAATAAGCAAAATCACACTCGGTTTGGTATTTGTCGTTAACGTTCAGTAGTTCCCTGAGATGGATGGACAAATGCTCGCAAGTCATGCCCTTATAAGAGGTGCGTTTCCTATCTGTCATTGCGAACCTCTCCTGCCCTTGTGTCTTTTTACAAGGGTTGTGAAGCAATCTAAAATCAGTAAAGAGCAAGTGAGATGGAAGAAAGAGAATCACACTCGATTCGGCAGTTGTTGTGAATCACCATCAGCCCTCAAAATTGGGAGTTTAGATCGCTTCGTTCCTCGCGATGACAGGTAAAAGAACGCTGGAATAAGCAAAACCACACTTGGTTCGGCAGTTGTTGTGAATCACCATCAGCCCTCAAAATTGGGAGTTTAGATCGCTTCGAACCTCGCGATGACAGAAAAACCAATAGTTATGCCGGCAGGTAGTGGCTGTTGAGTTTCTCGCGCAGCTGCATCACCTGGCGGCGCATGCGGTCGTCGCTTTCCATCATATCCGCCACCCGGTCGCAGGCATACATCACGGTCGAATGGTCGCGCCCGCCAAGTTCCTGCCCGATGCGCGGCAGTGAAACTCCCCCATCCTCCCGCAGCAAATACATGGCCACCTGCCGGGGCAGCGCCACATCCCGCGAGCGGTTCTTGCCAGTGAGGTTCTCCTTGGTGGTGCCAAAGAAATCCGCCACCACATCCACCACATAGGCTGGTGTCAGGCTGGCTTTCTGGGGAAGATAATCCGCCAGCGCGTGTTTTGCCAGGTCCAGGGTGAGCTTCTGCCCGCTCAGATCAGCATACGCGTTCACACGGTTCCAGGCACCTTCAAGCTCACGCACGTTGGTGGGAATGGCGCGCGCAATCGTTTCCATCACATCCAGGGGAACATCCCTGCCCGCTTTTTCGGCTTTGCTTCGCAGAATGGCAAGGCGCGTTTCATAATCCGGCGCCTGCATGTCCACCGTCAGACCCCACTCAAATCTTGAACGCAGGCGTTCCTCGAGGGTGGCCATCGCCTTGGGCGAGCGATCGGAAGTGATCACGATCTGTTTGTTCTGCCCGTGCAGGGCATTGAACGTATGGAAAAACTCTTCCTGGGTGGTGTCTTTGCCGGCGATGAATTGAATATCATCGATCAGGAGCACGTCCACCTGGCGATATTTTTCGCGGAACGCCGGGGTGGTTTTGTGGCG
>CAZOYK010000141.1:0-5090 GCA_964584065.1 uncultured Anaerolineaceae bacterium
AAGGATACCGTGATCTACTTCTTTTGTGAATTTACAGAAAGAATGTTACACCAACATCTTGGAAAGGGTTAAAAGGTATAATTTCTTAATACAACTTATTCACCAGTGGTGAGAAGGAAGTAACAAGTGGCGAGAATCACCAAAACATCGCGTGTCCTGGAGGCTTTGCTCTCTGAAATCAACCGTCCTGAGTCTCAACATGGCGACTGCCTGCCCTCCGAAAGGGAACTGGGTGAGCGCTTTCGTGTCAGCCGGGTGGTAATCCGCGGAGCACTTGCCAGGCTGGAAGACGAAGGGCTTATTTACCGCATGCAGGGCAAGGGCGCTTTTGTCAGCAAGAACAAGGTCAACCAAAATGCATCCCGTCTCACCAGTTTCACCCAGGACATGCTCCAGCGCAATATGACTCCGGGTTCGAAGATCCTTGCGAAGGAATTCGTCCCTTGGACGCCTTTCCTTGGCAGCAAGTTGCAGGCACCCCGGGAGGAACGTATTTTCATGTTGAAACGACTGCGCATGGCAGACAATTCACCGATGGCGATCGAAGTCTGCTACCTGCGGGAGTGGATTGGCAAACGCATTGTTGATCATCTGGTGGATAACGCCTCTCTATATCAATTGCTTGCTGAAAAATGCGATATTCAACTGAAATATGCCATGCAAACCATCGAATCAGGCACACTTGAGAAAACAGAGCGCGATCTGCTGGGGCAGAACTGCCCACGCTGCACATCGATCATCACCCGCCAGACCTTTGACGTGGATAACAACGTGGTGGAGTTTGTTGAGTCGCGTTATCGCAGTGACCGCTATTTATTCCGCATGCTTCTGGATCTCAAAGACACGGAAAATAACGCTTGATCCGGGTGGTATTCACAGCTTGCTTTTTTCAGGCAAAAAAATGGTCTGTTGCTTGCGGAGACCATTGAAGGGTGCTATAATTATTAATTCATTGTCGAACATGGAATAAATAAAGGACTATTGACTCATAGACCGTTTTGTTATATAATAATTGCTTGCGTTTAACGCCTGAACTGACGCGTGGCATGCGTATTTGCACCACGCTTTTATCATGTTAGGAGATATTGATGACTGACCTGATGCCACCAAAAAATTATGCGAGGATCCCTGTAGGCTTGGAGTTACCCCAGCTTATCCAGGTCCAGCTTGATTCTTTCCAGCGCTTAAAAGATGAAGGACTGGGAAGTTTGTTCAACGAAATCTCCCCTATTATCTCTTATGGCAACGAATTGCGGCTGCACTTCCCCAGTGACACCCCACTTGCCAAAGAATTTGATCTCAAATATTGGTTTGAACCTCCCAAAAACACGGTTGAGGAATGCCTGGAACGTGATCTGACTTATGCCTGCCCATTGTATGTCTCGGTTTTGCTGGATGGCAATGAATTGGGCGAAAAGCAGAAGCAGGAACTCTTCCTCGGTGATTTCCCTGAGATGACCCAGAAGGGTACTTTCATTATTAACGGAACTGAGCGCGTGGTTGTTTCTCAGTTGATCCGGTCTCCGGGCGTATATTTTGAGGCGGAACTTGACCGCACCACGGGTCGTATGATGTCTACAGCCAAGCTGATCCCTGATCGGGGCGCCTGGATGGAGCTCGAGACCCGCAAGAACGACTTTATCATCCTGAAATTTAACCGCAAGCGCACAGTGCCCATCACGGTCTTTTTGCGTGCAATGGCAATCTTGAATGACGGCACGGAAGCATCCTTGATCAATGAAGGTACAGATGAAGAGATACTTGCCCTGTTTGCTGATGTTGATAACAACCCGGATCATCTCTACATTCAGAATTCCTTCGATCAGGAACCAGATTACGACCCAAACAGCAACTTCTCTGTTGCTGAAGCTTCGTTGATCGAATTTTATAAAAAACTACGTCCGGGCGAACCCCCAACGCTCGAAAACGCAAAGAATTATGTGACCGAGCAGATCTTCGATTCACGGCACTACGACCTTGAAGAGGTTGGTCGCTACAAACTGAATCAGAAGCTTGACCTGCAGGATATTGTCCCGATCGCCCATCGTACCATCACCAAGTACGACATCGTGCGCCTGATCCGCCACATGATCGAGATCAACAACGGCGTACGTCCTCCGGATGATATTGATCACCTCGGAAATCGCCGTGTTAAAACTGTCGGCGAACTGATTCAAAACAAATTACGCGTAGGTCTGCGGCGTATGGAACGCGTCATCAAAGAGCGCATGTCCATCCGCGATCAAAACACTTCGCTCTCACCTGTCAGCCTGGTAAACATCCGCCCGCTGGTGGCTTCGCTGCGTGAATTCTTTGGCTCCAGCCAGCTCTCGCAGTTTATGGAAGAAACAAATCCTCTTTCAGAACTCCGCCACAAACGCACAGTCTCAGCCCTCGGACCTGGCGGCTTGCGCCGCGAGCGTGCCGGCTTTGACGTGCGCGACGTTCACTTCTCGCATTACGGTCGCATTTGCCCGATTGAGACCCCGGAAGGTCCGAACATTGGTCTGATTGGTCGTCTGGCTGCCTATGCCTCAGTAAACAAGTATGGCTTCATTGAAACTCCTTATCGGCGCGTTTACCGCTCGATGAAAGGTGATGATCCGAAATTAGTGGATCATCTGCTGCGCCAGAACATCGTCGATCCGAAAACCGGCGAAGTGATCTATGAAGCCGAGACGCGTGTTACCAAAGAAATGGCGAAGAAGATCAGCAAACTCGGCATCGAGAATGTGCTTGTTCGTCCTTACGTCACCGATGAGTATGTCTACCTTTCAGCGGATGCTGAAGATAAGTACGTCATCGCCCAGGCAAACGCGCCTGTGAATGAATACAACGAATTTATTCGTCGCAACTCCTGCCGTTTCTATAATCAATTCGCGATTTACGATTATGAATACATCGACTTCATGGATGTTGCCCCCAACCAGGTTGTGGGCATCTCTGCTGCTTTGATCCCCTTCCTGGAGCATGATGATGCAGGTCGCGCCCTGATGGGCTCCAACATGCAGACTCAAGCCGTGCCCTTACTGCGACCCGAAGTGCCGATGGTTTCAACCGGCATGGAAGCAGCCGCTGTAGCGGATTCCGGGCAGGTTGTCATCGCTGAAGAAGACGGCGAAGTCTTATCTGTCACCGGTGATAGCCTGGTGGTCAAGCAGACCACGGGCGATCTCAAGCTTTACAAGCTTCGCAAATACCAGCGTTCGAACCAGTCGACCTGTATCGATCAACGACCTGCGGTTTCTCAAGGGCAGTTGATCCACAAGGGCGATGTGATCGTCGATTCTTCCTCCACTGAGGACGGGAAACTGGCATTGGGTCAAAATGTAACCGTTGCGTTACTCCCATGGGAAGGCTTCAACTTTGAAGATGCCATCCTGATTTCGGAACGCCTGGTTGAGGAAGATCGCTACACCAGCATCCACATCGAAAAATACGAAGTGGAAGCACGCGATACCAAACTTGGTCCCGAAGAGATCACCCGTGAAATTCCCAATGTTGGTGACGACACCATCCGTGATCTGGACGAGTCCGGCATCATTCGAATCGGTGCTGAAGTCGGTCCGAACGACATCCTGGTAGGTAAGATCACTCCTAAAGGTGAAAAAGAACTCACCCCTGAAGAGCGCCTATTGCGCGCCATCTTCGGTGAGAAATCACGCGATGTCAAGGACACATCTCTGCGCATGCCTCACGGCGAACGTGGAATCGTTGTGGATGTAAAAGTCTTCACCCGCGAAGAGAACAGCGATCTTTCGGCTGGCGTGGATAAGATGGTGCGTGTTTCTGTGGCTCAGCGTCGCAAGATCACCGCTGGCGACAAAATGGCCGGACGGCATGGCAACAAAGGCTGCGTCTCAATGGTGCTGCCGGTTGAAGACATGCCCTTCCTGGAAGATGGAACCCCTGTGGACATCATCCTCAATCCCCTGGGCATTCCTGGTCGTATGAACATCGGTCAGGTGCTCGAAGCCGAACTCGGCTGGGCTGCACGCAGCCTGGGATTCAGGGCGATTACCCCCGTCTTTGATGGTGCCACCGAAGCCGAAATCGAAGCTGAACTGGCAAGAGCCTGGTTGATTGATGAAGCCTGGCGCGTTATTGGCGAAAAAGGCTGGGAATGGCTGAGCACAATCGACCACGATCCTGAAATGATCATGGATGACCAGGAAGTGCGTTTGCTCTACCTGGAACAGATTCTTAGTGACCAAGGTGAGGACGTATTTGCCATCAAGGAAAATGAGATCCTGGCTCGTCGGGCAGCTTTGAATGAATGGCTGAAGAGTGAAGGTTTCGATCCTGCCAGCGTCACGTCCTTCCCTGAGGACAACATCTCTGTCGAGAATCGAGTTGCTCAGGATGATCGTGCCGTGAAAGTTTGTTTGTTACTCTGGAGCAAGAAACAGGGTCAACCAATTCCTGCTGATCTAGACCGTACGGTGATTGAACAACAGGCAAAGCAGCTTATGCTTGAAACAGGTAACCCCATGCCTACCATTGGCAAACAACGCGTGCGCGACGGGCGAACCGGTGAATTTTATGACCAGCCGGTCACCATTGGTGTCATGACCATGCTCAAGCTGCACCATCTGGTTGAGGACAAAGTTCATGCCCGCTCAACCGGACCCTACAGCCTGGTTACCCAGCAACCCCTGGGCGGTAAGGCTCAGTTTGGCGGTCAGCGTTTCGGTGAAATGGAAGTTTGGGCTCTGGAAGCTTATGGCGCAGCGCATACCCTGCAGGAAATGCTGACGGTCAAGTCGGATGACGTGGCAGGTCGCACTGCAACGTACGAAGCGATCGTCAAGGATACTCCCATTGAGGCTCCGGGCATCCCGGCTGCTTTCAGAGTGTTGGTGAAGGAACTTCAGTCCCTCAGCCTGGCAGTGGAAGCAATCATGGAAGACGGAGAAGTGATGCGGTTTGGCAAAGATGACGAGCGTTCGCACAGTGCGCGCGTGCCAACCGGATTGTTGGATCAAGGTAGCGATTTCTTTAAGTCATTGAAAGAAGTTGCTTGACGTAATCGATCGAGGCGTGATAGAATCATGCCTCGCCCTGCTAGGCAGGGTTTATGTTAACCCGCC
>CAZOYK010000142.1:0-5064 GCA_964584065.1 uncultured Anaerolineaceae bacterium
GAGAAACCAAGCCCTTCTGCCCG
Organism: uncultured Anaerolineaceae bacterium; assembly: GCA_964584065.1. GTDB lineage: Bacteria > Chloroflexota > Anaerolineae > Anaerolineales > Anaerolineaceae > Mesolinea. The sequence goes on from CAZOYK010000142.1 coordinate 24, forward strand.
GGCACGGGTGTAGGAAACAAGCACCGAGCCGCACAGCGCGGCATAAGTGAACATTACGCCTGATGTATAAGCTTGCGTCTGAAAATAGTAGAGCACGCCAGCCAGGAGGATCATTTCATCATAACGGTCAATTACCGAATCGAGGAAAGCACCAAACTTGCCGACCACGCCTGTCTTCCGCGCCAGAGCCCCATCCACGGCATCCAGAGGTGCCATGAAAGCTGCCACCAAGCCGCCTGCCAGCAGTTGCCCGCGGGCGATCAGGTATGCCGCCACGATGTTGCCCACCAAGCCAAACAGCGTGATAAAGTTGGCTGTGATGCCGAGTTTCAAAAGGAAACCAGCAATTGCGTCGAGGGGTGCCCGGAAGGTTTTCCGCAGAAAAACCTCAAAATCAAACTTGGGTTTACTCATCTATTCTTCTTCCTCTTCAGGTTTAGGCGGGTCCAGCAGGATTTCGCGATCTTTTCCACCACTTTGAGCAGGTCCAAGCACACCACGCGCTTCAAGCTGGTCGATCAGCCAGGCTGCCCGGGGGTATCCCAGACGCATATGGCGCTGCAGGTAAGACGCGCTCGCCCGCCGGCTGCGGCGAACGAGGTCGATCGCCTGGTTTATGAGCGTTTCGTCGCTATCCTCAGGTTGACTTTCTTGAATGACCTCTTCCCAGGGAGCCTCCTCTTCCAGCGGAACTTCAAGTGTAGGTTCCACAGTTTGCGCCACGGGTTTGGCAGGTTCTGGTGCGGGCAAGTCGAGCTGCTGTTTGTGCCTGGGATCGGCGTTTTCAGCCCACCATTTAATCACGGACCGAATTTCCGAATCGGTGATCATTACTCCCTGGGACCTCTGCAAACCGGATTCCGGGTGCATGAAGAGCATATCACCCCTGCCGAGCAACGTTTCGGCGCCGGGCTGATCAAGAATTACCCTGGAATCAACCTGCGAAGCAACCGTAAAGGCAATCCGGGTGGGGAAGTTCGCCTTGATCACGCCTGTCACCACGTCCACACTTGGGCGTTGGGTGGCAACCACCAGGTGGATACCGATCGCGCGCGCTTTCTGAGCCAGGCGCACGATCTGGTCCTGGGTCTGCTCGGCCGAGTTGAGCATCAGGTCGGCTAACTCATCGATCAGGATCACAATCCGCGGCAATTTTGGTTTGCCAGTCTTAACCATTTTGGCATTGAAGGAATCCAGGTTGCGTGCCCGGATGGTCTCAAGCAGGCGATAGCGATTTTCCATCTCGGTCGTCGCCCATCGCAACACGCCCATGATGCGCTCGACTTCGGTTTCGACTTCGCCGTAAAGGTGAGGCAAGCCGCTGAAGCGCTTCAGCTCCACCCGCTTGGGGTCGATCATCACAAGTTTTAGATCGTCAGGATGGTTGTTTAGCACCAGCGACATGGTAATCGCAGCGATGCAGATGGATTTGCCGGAGTTGGTCGTGCCGGCGATCAGCAAGTGTGGCATGGTGGCAAGATCCGAAACAACCGGTTCTCCTGAGACTCCCCTGCCGAAGGGAATTGCAAGCGGCGAGTTGATGCGGGCAAACTCTTCCGACTCAAGCAAGGGGCGCAAGCGCACTAGCATGTGTTCGGTGTTTGGCACTTCCACCCCCACATAGGATTTGCCGGGCACAGGAGCCACAATGCGCAGACGTTCCGCCTTCAGCGCAAGAGCCAGGTCTTTTGAGAGACCCGAAATTTTGGAAATGCGGACTTTTTGTTTGTCTTCCTGACCATATTTCTCAATGTAGCCGGGTTCGACCGCGTACTGGGTCACAGTGGGACCCACCCGGTAGCCGACCACTTTGGCAGGCACGCCAAATTCGGTCAGGGTCTTTTCCAGCAAGCCGGCGTTCATGTTGATGGTAGCCTGGTTGGTGGCAACCGTTTTTTCATTCTCGATCAAGGTCAGAGGCGGCAAACCTTCCGGACGATGGTATTTGATGGGCTTCAGAACCTCATCCTCTTCCATCTCCTCATAGTTTTTGCGGTATTGCAGCGGAAGTTGTGCCTGCCCTAAAGGTTTGCGAACAGGTTTGCGCTCTGGGGGTGCAGGTTGCGGTTTGGCTGTGGTAATGGAGGGCTTGGTTTCCTGGATGATGGGCAGCTGCTGTGGCGTTTGGGCAGGCTCTCCCAGCTTCACCCTCGCCCATCGGTCCAAGCGACCAACCAGGTCAAAGCCAAAGAGAAGCGCTATCAGCCCAAGAGTCAGCAACACGATTCCAGCAGGAACGCGTTTGATCAGGCTGATGAGGGGAAAGGCAATCCCATAGCCGCTGATGCCACTTGCGCTCGTGCCAGCATTTACGCTGCTGACATTGTCGTTGAAAAACGCTGAGAGAGCACCCAGCAACAAGAAAAAGGCGATTTCAACCACGATAACGCGCAGGATGTTGACTTGCCTGGCTTGATTTTTTCGCCAAAGCAAAAGCAGCCAGCCCGCGGCAAACACAGCCGCTGCGACAAAAAAACGACCATAACCGAACCAGCGCCGCAGCATGGCAGCTCCGCCATCCACAAAGCGTCCGTGCGTGATCCCCAGCACAGCCAGAATCAAAAGGGCTCCCAAGACCAACAGGACCAAACCAGCAAAATCCCACCCAACCCTGATCAGTCGGGCTTTGTTGGCTTGCGCCTGGGCTTCAGCCTTTTGGGCAGCGGCTTCTGCGGCTTGTTTCGTCTTTGCTGATTCGTTCGAGCGGCTCTTGGTGGCAGTCTGGCTCACAGGTCTTCTCCATTCATGCAGCATGTTATGCTGAAAAAATATTCAGAAGATAACATTGCACCATTCGTGCCAATTAGGCGTTTGGGGTGGTTTCGGAAGGTTTGGTTTCGCTCGTTTGCCCAGAGGGAGTATCTGCCCCATCCAGTTCCATGTCCGCAATCACATGGGCAACGCTCTCGAGCGCGACTTTCTGCTTGCGGTAGAGGTCTGCTTCGGAAACCGAAAGTTTTCGTGCAACTTCGCGCACTTTCTTTCCTTGCAAGAATTTTAGTTCGAGGATGTTGTATAGCAGCCAGTCGCTGGTGAACTTGCGCTCGCCTTCAGGGCGGATTTTCTCAATCGCTTCTTTGATGATACTGCGCAGTGCGTTGACGCGGTTGCCTTCGTTTGCCTCACTGGCAGTCTCAACCACTTTGAAGTTCATCAACGGGTTATTGGTCAATTTTGGGCCGCCCCAGTAGTGCGTGAGGGCATCCTTGACCCAATCGGTCATTTCATCCGGCACGCTGCGGCTTTCGGCGTTGTAGATGCGCTGCTGGTTGTAACTCGCGCTGGCGCGCAAGTCCTGGATGTAATCCACCTCGAGCTGCAGGCTGGTGATGGACCGCAGCACCTGCTGTTGGTAAGCCCGATCCTTTAGCGCGACGGTGGCGCGATCGATCAACAGATGTACCGCTTTCAGGTCTTCTTCTTCCACCACTTCGGGATCAAATTTAAGGAAGCCACAAACGCCAAGCAAATTTTTGTTGCCATTGCCATTGCCGTTCCCGTTGCTGTATTCCAGCCGGACCACATTCAGCTGCCCCAACGACTGGAATTCAGTCTCTTCATCGGTCGGATTGTCAATTTCCTGCAGCATGCTGTCATCCAGGTTGAGGGATGTAAGCTTTTTCTTATCGCCGGTCTGAATAACACGGTCAATTGTGCCATCCTCCAGCACCGCAATGAAACCTGCCTTCACCTGTAACCGGTCGCAAATGGAGGCGCTGACCATTTCGAGGAATTGGTCCAGATCTTTGCCGGTCAGCATGCGGTCCTGAAGGGATTGAATCACTTCCAGGTCAGCCCGGTCCTCGCCCCAGAAAAAGACTTTTTCGAGGTAAGGTGAAGCCAGTGTGATGGCATACTCGAGCAAGAGAATCACCGCCACCATTACCACCGGAACAAGGAAGAAGTTGGGAACCCCCTGGGATTCGCCAAAACGGCGTACGATGGTGGTCATTGCCAGCACAATCGCCGCCACCAACGGACCCCGCAGCATCCAACGCAAAAGCCGGCTCTTGATGGCACGGTCAGTCCAGCTAAGCCCGAAGAATGAGACGACGTAAGCCATCACGATCAGGAAAAAGCCAGTGATGAAGGACCCAACAATCGATACCAGCCAGAAGAAGTCCGGATGGGTAGCCAGGGTCAGGTTGCCATGGAAAAGGAACAGAATGCTCGTGAGAGCTGGGGCTGCCGCTCCGGCTGTCAGGTAGAACAGGCGACGTTGGCTGGTGCGGGTGGCGCTGCGAAGCACAACCCTGAGCAGGTTATAACTGACCATTAACATCACGAGGATGTAAAAGACGCCAAAAAAGAAGGTTACCAGGCTGCGTTCCAGGTACGGTCCAGGGGCGCGTTCCTCAGCAAGCCCACCGACTGTGATGCCAAAAAAGACCAGAATTGCCATCACAACCGAAAGTATGTAAATGACCAAAACCACAGTCCGGCGTCTTCCACGACTTGGGCGACCCGTCAGGGTGAGCAAGGCATCGGAAAAATGCAGGTAAACAGCCGGCAGCATCACCAGCCCAACCCACTTCATCTGTAGCAGAAATTCCACGTAAGCCGGCGTGTTCGAGACGCTCGCCATGGCTTCGCCGGCATAGATCAGCGTGACACACACCAAAAGCAGGATGTACGTCTGCACCAGCCGGTCGCGAATATTGAAGCTGGTGGCATACATCATCAAAGCTACAGCCGTGATTGCCACGCCGGCAGCCAGGATCTGGTAGACCGTTTCGAAAATTCCGGTCAGGTCAAGCGCAAATGGAAAGATCACAAGCCGCTAACTCCCAATCCTCTTTTCAAAGAACAATGCCGGATCGGAATTGGGGAAGTACTGGTCCAGGAACCCACACTGTTCGTAGCCGCATTTGCGCGCCAGGCTGATCCCCGGGAAGTTACGCATCGGGATTTCGATCAACACCCGGTCCATTTTTTTCTTGGCTGCCCAATCTTCACAGGCGGCAAGCATCGTGGTGGCAACCCCATTCAGGCGCACTTCCGGCGTGACCACCAGGTCGCAGATGCGCGCGGTCTTGGGCAG
>CAZOYK010000143.1:0-5057 GCA_964584065.1 uncultured Anaerolineaceae bacterium
TCTCGCCCGTTGCGCCGCGCCATAGGTTGCCAGCGCCAATCACGATCGCCACATCCACTCCGGTTTCATGGACTGACTTGACTAATTCCGCAATAGTACGCGCCTGGCCGGGGTCAATGCCTTGTCCGTTGGGGGCGGACAACGATTCGCCAGAGAGTTTGAGCAGGATTCGCCGATACTTCGCAATGTTGTGATTTTCAGTCATGCTTTCTCCTTTGTATTGTACTGGCAAAATAAGAGCCAACCATTCGGTTGGCTCTTTTGTTTATTACGCGGCCTCTTCCTCTTCGGCAGGCTTTTGGGTGGTCTCACCCAGTGCCCATCGAACGAAGCGGCGGACGACGATGCGCTCGCCCAGGGCAGCGACGCGGTCGTTGATCAGGTCAGTAACGGTGCGGCTTTCATCGCGAATGTACTTCTGGTTGAGCAGCACGGTCTCATCTTTGAATTTCTTCATGAAACCATCCACAATCTTGGGGATGATGGCTTCGGGCTTGCCCTCAGCGCGCACACGGTCGGTGATCAGGGCGGTTTCTGCGGCGATCACTTCTTCGGGGATGTCCGCTTCGGAGACATACTTGGGGGAAGCGGCAGCAATCTGCAGCGCGATTTCGTGGGCAAGTTCTTTGAATGTATCTGATTTGCCAACAAAGTCGGTTTCCGAGTTGATCTCAACCAGGACAACCAGGCGACCTTCACTGTGTACGTAGAGTTCCAGGCGGCCTTCGGAGGCTTCGCGATTGGCACGTTTTTCGGCTTTCTTCAAGCCCTTTTCGCGCAGTTCTTCCAGCGCTTTTTCAAAATCGCCGTTAGAGCTTTGCAGCGCAGAACGGCAGTCCATAATGCCGCAGCCGGTTTTTTCGCGCAGTTCTTTGATCATGTCAATGGTGATTTCCATATTAATTCCTCTCTTATTTGAAGCTTCAAAAAGCTCTTATTCCTGTTCTTCTTCAGCGATTTCTTCGGTTTCAGGCTCGTGCTCATAGACAATCTTGGCACGAGTTGCTTCACCCAACAGCATTTCGTCGTCAAGTTCTTCGTCTTCGTCAATGCGGCGTGAGATAGTGGAGCGGGTTTCAACCACAACTTCTTCTTCCTCATCCTTGCGCATCATTTTTCCTTCGATGACTGCGTCAGCCATGCGACCAACCAGTAGTTTGATGGCTCGAATTGCGTCGTCATTGGACGGGATCACGTAATCAATGTCACTGGGGTTGCAGTTGGTATCGACCAAAGCGATCACAGGAATTCCTTTCAAATTGGCTTCGCGTACAGAGGTATCTTCGCGTTCAATATCGATGACAAAGAGCAGATCGGGCAGGGTTTTCATGTTGCGAATACCACTCAGACGAGTCTGCAGACGATTGATCTCGCGTTGGATCAGCAAGCCTTCTTTTTTGGTAAGGTTATGAATCTCGCCAGTCTCGAACATTTTTTCAAGGCGGGTCAGTTCAACAATACGCTGTTGAATGGTAACCCAGTTTGTCAGTGTGCCGCCCAGCCAGCGCTGGTTTACGTAGGGCATGCCGCAGCGTTCGGCTTCAACCTGGATGGTCTCCTGGGCCTGGCGCTTGGTGCCAACAAAGAGAACAGTGCCGCCAGCGGCAACAGTGTCGCGGACCTTGTTGAAGGCCTCGTCGAGCAGTTTGACGGTTTGCTGCAGGTCAATAATGTGGATCCCATTGCGTTCAGTAAAGATGTACTGACTCATTTTAGGATTCCATTTGTTGGTTCGATGTCCAAAATGGACGCCGCTCTCGAGGAGCGCTTTCATAGAAACAGCGGGCATGATAACTCCTTTGCGTTATGCCTCCGCCCGGTTTTGCGACTGCTCCGAACCCATCTTTGTGGGCACGCGGGAGGGTCTATTCCAGGGCGTGTGTAATAGTAGTCCCCGGCAAATACCGGAGCCGGTTCATAGTATATCACAGAGTCTGGGGAGTCAAGCAGCAATTATCATCTTTTAAGATCATCCAGGAGCAAGGGCTTTTATTCAAACAACACATCCCATAGATGTACATGCACAGGCTCACGCTCGTCCAGGCTTTCAACGCTCAGATTGAGCGACCTGACAGCCAGATTCTCTCCAAAATCCAGCCGGATGGGATGGATGGCTTCCGTACCGGCGTCAAAAGCTTCAAACTGGTGATGCTGACCCATGTCGTCGATCAGTTCCAGGCGGATGGCGCTGCGCACATTCCCCAGCCAGACGGTGATGGACTGCAGGTCCACAGTCTCACCGAACGCCAGTGTCAGGTTGAGCGGGTTGGCTTCAAAAGTGCGGATCAAGGTGGCGCGGTCACCGTCAAAAGCATCCGCAATCTCACCAATATCCAGCATTGGGTAGGTCACATCGACCATTTGCCCCCTTATCTCAATTTGCTCGTTTTGGGGCTGCCGTCTTTCAGCCAATTCAGCCTCAAAGATCGCTTCAGCACCCGGCGCGTAATCCAGAGACACAAAGTAAAAGCCTGGGTTGCCGCCGGGGTATGGCAGCACGTCAAGAACTTTGATCTGAGTGAATTTCGGATTTTCTTTCAGAGAAGCGAATTCTTCAGGTGGCAGGATAAAGACTTCCTGGTCTTCAAAGGGGAGATAGTAGTTGTTATGTGACTCAAGCGTGCCCATTGCAACTGGCAGCGGATCGCCCAGGAAGTAGCGCATGATCACATCCGTGTTGTTTGCCCAGGTGGGGCTGAGGGTCAGCTTTGCCTGGGGATGATCCTGCTTGAATTCAAGGATCTTTTCGCTGATCTGCCGCCCGCCCCACTGCATGCCGTAGAGCGAATAATCGCTGTACCAGGTGGGTCCGTTCAGGACCGCGTCGCGCGTCATCCACCCTGCCGAAACTGTCAGCGCCAAAGCCAGCCCAATTGCGGGCAGACGTTGTTCTTTGATTCTCGCGCTGGGCCAAACCAGGGCTTCATTGACCCCAAGAACGGTTAACAGTGCCAGTGGAACGATCATCATCAGCAGCCTCGTGATCGCCAGGTCCACCAAAGCCGCGCCGCTTGGGGCAAACAGCAGCGCAATCAGCAAAACGCGCCACGCAGGCTGCCGCCACTGGCGCAGGCAGCGCCACAAACCGAGCAGCGTGAATGGCAGGAGCAGCCAGGGCAGGTGCCCGTAACCTTTCATTAGATGGCGGATCAGGTCCTGTTCATTCGGAAAGTACCAGTAAAGAGGGCTAAAGCCTTTGAGCCAGCGCCAAAAGAAGAGGGCAAATTTTTCACTTAAGCTGATGCCGCTTATCCAATAGGAGTGCACAATGCGTAAATGTTGCACGAACGCCTCAGCATGCGTCAACCGGAAGATCAAATAAGGGGCAGCCAGAAGCACCAGGGCAGCCAAACCTCTGCGCCAGCTTTTTGGATCAGCAAAGTGATAGCGCCAGTCCGCAATGAGGAAGATTACACTGCTGAGCACCACCACCAGTTGCAGGGGGCTGTAACTGTAGAAAGCCAGTGCTCCCGCAGCCAAGGCAGGTATCAGCCAGCGGCGATCCTTGAGGCGATAATTGGCATACAGGAAAAGAAACAGGCAGTAGAGCGAAGCCCCCAGGGCAGTCTCGAAGGCGGTGCGCGAGTGCAGGAACCAGGCTGGGATCACGCTGACCAGGTAAGGCGTCAGCCACCAAAAGCGCGCCTTGAGATGGTCGCGCAGATAGAGCCCGCCAGCCAGAGGGAAAAGCAGGGTAATCAAGGCCGGCAGACCGCGCGTCAGCCAGACCGAGTTGGGCAGCCAGGTGATCAGGACCTGCAGCCAGACCGATAGCGAGAGGTTATACTGCCCGCCGTTTTCAAAATACACCGGAAAGAAACTGCCGTTAACGTCCTTCAACCCCCGATCCACCAAATCTCTGGCGGTCATGGTCTGAATGGCTTCGTCCGAGAAAAAATAGATTGGGAATTTATCCAGGGCGATGAAGCGAGTCAGCAGGTAAATCCCCAGCCCGAGTACAAAAAGGATGGTGGCGGTTCTTGGTCTGGTTTCGAATGAATATTGCTCTGACACAATTTGATTTTAATGGATATTTCTTTTTATAATCGCAGGGTGAGACAATTCGTCGTAGGGCGAGACGAAGTGCCCGCGAAGCAGGGTATTGGAAGCACTGAAAACATTATGATTTATAGACCTTGGAGTGCTTCCAATCCGCCGTTAATCCATCAATTTTTCACACCAAACAAGCCTTGCTACCCAAATTATCGTTGTCGGCGGATTGAGGGCACGATACGTTCGTTGATCACAATGCTCACGGTGCCCTCAATCACGCCCTACGAAAAACCTTATGCTGAGTTAGTGGCTGTTTCCAATCCGCTTACACGCAATTGGGTATTGGAAAATAACAAAGGTCATACCTCTACCTATCTTTGGTAAAATCCCATCATGCCGAACTATCGACGGAATTATGTGCTTGGAGGAACTTACTTCTTCACGCTAGTCACATTCCAAAGAAGAAAATACTTTGACACCCCAAAAAAGCTAGATATATTACTTAGCAAAGTAAGACAAGTTCAAAGAAACAAGCCGTTTGATCTACTTGCCTATTGCCTCCTACCGGATCACATACATTTGTTGATAAAACTTGCCGATGAAGATAGTGATTTTTCAATCAGGATACGAGAAATAAAACGGTTAACCACCTTGTGGATGAAACATGACACATCGGAAAATATTGACCGAATTTGGCAAGATAAATACTGGGAACATACGATCAGAGATGAGAAAGATTTGCAGACGCACTTCGATTACATTCATCACAATCCCGTTGAACACGGTCTGGTGTAAACCTTTGATGGGTGGAAGTGGTCAAGTTTCAGGGAATATTTTAATGGGAATGCTAAAGATTTAGCGATGATAGATCCTGATCGATTCAATAATCATCCGGGCGATTTTGGGGAGTAAAGTCTCAGTTTTCTTGAGATGACACGCAAGCCAAGCAGACCAATTTACCTCTAGGGCGATTTGGTCGTAGGACGATCTGGTCGTAGGGCGATCTGGTCGTAGATACCGTCTTGAAAGTCAAGCTGAATAATTGAATTGGCGGTCATATTCAG
>CAZOYK010000144.1:0-4946 GCA_964584065.1 uncultured Anaerolineaceae bacterium
ATTACGCCGCCCGTTATGGCTGCCAACTGCACCTGCTGTTGGTGACAAAAGGCTCGGATAAAGACGAGATCAACCGATATTATGCCCAAACCTATCTTGAAAGATTGGGGGTGGAAGAAGAATACTACCAGGTCAGCTCGGAGAGTTTTGTTGCCGATGTGGTCAGCCTGGCAGAAATATTGGATGTGTCCACGTTGATCCTGGGGGGATATGAGAATACTTCGATTCTTGATCGGGTATTCAGCCAATCGATTGACGAAATTCTTGCCCAGGTGACCGTTCCAATCATGATCTGCCAGTAATTCCATAATAATATACATTGTGAAACCATCATCCGGCTTTGGCGATAATCGAATTTTGGAGACCTTCGGTCAAGCGAGCGTGCTCGGTCCGGAGACCGGCACGATCATGCAATTGAGGAGTTGGAGACCTTCGGTCAAAACCCTTGCAAGGTCGGGAGACCTTGCAAGAACAGGGTCAAAAAACCCCACAAGGTCTGGAGACCTTGCGAGAACATGACGCACGGATGCAAACCTTGCTAGAACAGGAGTAGATTTAATTGTTTCTTTTGGATAAGGATGGATGGAGACCTACGGTCAAGACCCTCGCAAGGTCAGGAGACCTTGCGAGAACAGGGGGTACTGATGGAGACCTGCGGTCAAAAACCTCACAAGGTCTGGAGACCTTGCGAGAACAGGGAGTCGAGACCTTGCGAGAACAGGGGGTGCGGATGGAGACCTTACGAGAAGAGGATGATTACTCCCGACGAATAACTAATAAAGTGTAGTCGTCATCCAGCTCGGCATCAGCTCTGAAGCTGTCCAGGCTGAGCCCAATTCCTTCAACGATCCTACTGGCTGTTTCGTCCAGAAATGACCCAAGCCGCGCCTTAAAGCGAGCGTCTCCAAAGGCTTCCCCTGCAGGTGAGAAGGTCTCGGTAATTCCGTCGGTGTAAAGGACCAATTTATCGCCCGACACCAGCACCAATTCCTGGTCTTTCAGGTTGATGGGATCCAGCATACCCAGAGCAAGACCGCCTTTTTTGAGCGGTTGCAATTCGCCTTGCTGCGGGCGAAGCCACCAGGGAGGGTTGTGTCCTGCCAGGCAGTAGGTTACTTTTCCGCTCTCCAATTCCAGGATGGCGTAGAAGACGGTCACGAAGAAACCTTCGCTGGAGTCGAGCTGCAAGATGTGATTGACCTTTTCAAGTGTGCGTGCGGGCGACTCCATTTCAAGCGCCCTGGCGCGGATCAGAGTGCGACTGACCGTCATATAAAGCGAAGCCGGCAAGCCTTTATCCGAAACGTCAGCGATGATGAGCCCAAATTTGCCAGGGCTAAGCTCAAAGACGTCATAAAAGTCACCCCCAACCTGCATGGCAGTTTGCCATTCTGCTGCCAAATCATAGCCGGGCAGCTCAGGCAGACTCTCTGGTAAAAAGGTTTTTTGAATTTGCCTTGCCAGCTGTAACTCGCGATCGATCAGGGTCTGCTTGTGCTGGACAGTCTGCATGATGTAGTTTTGGATGCCAGAGGCAATCTGAAGCGAGGCTTCCTTCAACAGTTCCAAGCGCTGACCGCGACCCGGACGGTCCATTTCCACTGAAACCAGCAACCCATGAACTTCTCCGGGAACGCTCAGGGAAAAGCACAAGCTGCTGATATCTTTCCTGTCCAGCTCACTTTGAGAATCCGCAAATCCGCTTCTTGACAGTAAGTTGCCTGGGAGGATCAAATAACCAGTTCGTTCAAGCCCTGGTAACGCATTTAATAATTGGCTGAGTGATATATGATTTTCAGGACCATAAGAGGAGCTGCCCTGTTTGGTGGCAAGGTAGCGCAAAGCTGCCCGATCTTTTTTGATATCAAATTGGATCAGGGCGATCTCTTCAGCGTTGGTGAAATCTGAAAGGACCCGGGTGACTTCCTCAAGTGTCTGATGCATGTCTTTGGATGCCACAAAGAGGTTAGTGATTTGCAGCAGAATGTTCGAGATTACGGCTTCGGCTTGTTTGGCCTGGATCAGATCGATATTCTGCAGACTGACTGCTGTCTGCTGGGCGATTCCTTGTAACAAGGCGAAGCGCTGAGCACCAAGGATCAATTCAGGTTCAAGGGGAATGTAGGCTTCTTTGCTGGTATGCACCAGCAGCCCAATCTGACGTTCGTGCGCGATCAGAGGAAACAGTAGGATGGTGTCCTGCGGCGAGAGCAGCAGGTTTTTTGCAATGTCCGCGGAACATTTGGCGGCTGGCGTAGCAACTGGTTTGCCTGCCTGGAGGGTTTGTTTGAGCAGGGTTGTGTTGGTGACGATACAAGGTTCATCGAGTTTGCAGGTGGCCGTACCTTCGCCTAATGCAGCCTGGAGTTGAAACTCATTTGTCTCCGCATCCTTCAATATCAGACCAACGGATGCTCCTCCGATCAGAGAAAGGATGAACTCACCCGATGTCTTCAGGAGGCTGTTGGCATCTGAGAGGTTGCGAGTGGCCATAGCCACCTGGAGCATGACAGACGTATAGTAACTCTGGGATTGTGTCTTCTGGTCAAGGCGATCTTTTTCAATGGCACTTCCAAGATAGCCAGCGAAGGTAGCGCAGATGCTTTCGGACTCAGGTCCATAGCGTCCGGGTGTTGCTTCGTGCAGTACCAGCACTCCAACGACTTCCGCGGATATGTTAATGGCTGTGGCAATGCCTGAAAAATTTGAGGGAAGTTTGAGAACTTGTTGGATGGGGTCTCCAGGGTCGCCAGGTTTTCGGATAATGGAACCCTCCAACTCTCCATTGCGGTGAAACCAGGCTGCACCAGGAGCAATTTCCATCTCAAATTCAAAGAGTTGCTCTCTTTCAGGTGTCTTCATCGATGCGAGGAACAAGTGGTCAGCTGCGGGGGCGTTTGCGCTGAAATCCTGAGGAGGGAATAGCCAGATACTACCAGTCATTGCAGGCAATAATTCGAGGATATTATCCAGGCTTGCGCTGAAGAAATCTTGAAGGGGAATCGATTGTGAGAGCAATTCAGCTGTTTCACGGAACTTTTCTGAGTTCTTAGTTCGCCAGACTTCCGAGCGATACAGGCTGGCGTTGCGCACTGCTACAGCGACATTGGCGCTTAAGGTCTCAAATACCGCAATCTCTTCTTCTGAAAAGGCATTGACTTGCTCACTTTGCAGGTCCAATACACCCAAAGTGTTGCCGGCAAAAATTAGAGGAATGGCTAATTCAGAGCCTGACTTTGCACCTGTGATCGGATTTGGCACTGGTCGTGGGTCCGTGGACACATCATTCACCAATTGCACCCTGCCAGTGCGAGCGGCAAGCGTGATCAATCCCTGTGTCGCGTCCAGATTGAAGGCGATTTGGTGTTCCTGGTACGTTTTGGCGCGCTCCCCGCTGCCAGCCCGGTATTCGAGGGTGTGCGGCACATACTGCTTTAGAAAAATGTGTACGTAGGGAATATTGAATTTTGTGCGGATCAACTCCGAAACCCGGGTCAGCAGTTGATCCAGATCGAGGATGCTGTTAATGGTCTGTGATACTTCCGCAATCACCTGCAAATAGTCCGTTTGGGACGGTTGAAATACGGTATTTAATAGGTCAGTCATTGTTCTCGGTATTCTGGCTGGGAGTGAATAACTTGACCAGTGTAAGTTGGTTAACACCCGGGGTGGAGAAATCCCACGAAGCATTGTCCATCACTTCGTGGATCAAGTAAACCCCCAAGCCGCGTTCACAGCGCGTTTCAATCGGGCTGGTCAGATCCGGCTCAGCCACACAATTCGGATCAAAAGGTTCGCCATCGTCCTGAATAATGATCTTCAAACCGATCTCAGTCAGGTCGAGAGAAATCCGGATCTCACCTTGCTCAACGCCCCCATAAGCATGGTCGATCACGTTAGCGCAGGCTTCATCCACTGCCAGGTCGATCGCGTATCGCTGTCGGCTGTCAAATGGGCTGTCTTTGATCGCGTCCATGACAAAAGCTGAAATCGCAATCAGCTGGTCATGACGAGCGGGAAATTCGGCGGTGAGCATGGATGTTTTCCTTGATTGAGGCGATTATAACATGCGGAAAAGGGTAAAATTGGGGCATGTCTGATGATCGTCCAAGCCTGTTGATTGAAGATCTTCCTGAAGATGACCGCCCACGTGAGCGTTTGCTGCAAAAGGGGGTGCGAGCTCTGAGCGATGCTGAGCTGCTGGCTGTCCTGCTGGGCAGTGGGAGGGCAGGCACAAGCGCGATCGACCTGGCGCAGCAAATTCTGCTGGATCTGGGCGGTTTCAGCGGCATACATCGGGAAGATGTTTCACGCCTGCTTGAGATCAAAGGGGTGGGGGAAGCCAAGGCAGCCCGTATCAAAGCTGCGGTCGAAGTTGGTTATCGCCTGAGCTCCGAGGAACGGGGTGAAAAGTGGGTTATCAAAACTCCGCAGGATTTGGTGGAAATGCTGGGGCATGACCTGAGAGGGAGCGACCAGGAAGAGTTTTGGGTGGTCTGGCTAAACGCCCGCAATGTCGTTACCGGTAGCCAGCAGTTGTATAAGGGTTCACAGGATGCCACGACTGTGCGTGTGAGCGAAGTGTTTAAGCTGGTGGTCAGCAAGAATGCCAATGCCGTTATGCTGGCGCACAATCATCCCTCGGGAGATCCAACTGAAAGCCCGGAAGACGTCAACATGACGCGTGCGATCATTGAGGCGGGGAAACTGCTGGATATCCGCGTGCTCGACCATGTCATCATCGGTTTGCATGGATTTACCTCTATTCGGCAAAAACATCCTTCTTTGTGGGCTTGATCCCTCAAGCCGAAAAGTGCATAACGACACCAGTTTTGGGGTGGGTGAAGGTGAGTTCTGAAGCATGGAGCATCATGCGTTCCACTTCAGGCTTTGAGGCTGCTTTAAACTCTGGTGGAGAGTAGAGGGGATCCCCCAGGATGCCTAGT
>CAZOYK010000145.1:0-4614 GCA_964584065.1 uncultured Anaerolineaceae bacterium
CACCACGACCACGTTCGGGTTCTCGGAGGCGACGCGCTCGATCAGGGCGTTTTGCGCCGCGGGGAGTTCGAGGTGGGTGCGGTCGTAGCTTTCGGCTTCTTCGGTATCGCGCAGACCCGCAAAGAACAGGACCACGTCCTTCCCCCGGCAGAGATCCAGGGCTTCCTGCGCGAGCTGCGCGTTCTGCTTGCCGCTCAATTCGTAGCCGCTGGCATAAGCCCAACCCAAGCCCTCCTCACGCAATGCATCCATAAACGAAACCATCCGCCGTGGGTTCACGCGGCTGCTGCCGGCGCCCTGGATGTGCGGCTTTTCGGCCATCGCGCCGATCACCACCACGTTTAAGCCTGCCTGGATCGGCAGGATATTCTGCTCATTCTTCAGCAGAACGGCTGATTCAATTGCAACTTTCCTGGCGACGGACTCAAAATCTTCCACCTGCCAGGTTTTCCCAGGCACTCTTTCTTCGCGTACTTTATCGATCAGTTCCAAAAGCTTGCCAACCGCGCGGTTCAAATCGCTTTCCGCGATCCTGCCCGACTTCACGCCCTCGAGGATGCGATCCACGCCATACTGCCCGACCGGGGGCATCTCCAGGTCCGTGCCGGCGGGGATGGCGCTGGCGCGGTCATTCATGCCGCCCCAATCGGTCATGAATAAGCCCTCAAAGCCCCATTCCTCGCGAGCGATCTTGGTTAACAGTTCCGCATGCTCGCTGGCGTAGGTGCCATTGATCCGGTTGTAGGAGCTCATCACGGTCCAGGGCTGCGCCTTGCGGATAGCAATCTCGAAGGGCTTCAGGTAGATCTCGCGCAAAGTGCGCTCGTCCACCACCGAGCTGTTGATCATGCGGGCAAATTCCTGATTGTTGGCAGCGAAGTGTTTTAAGCTGACGCCCGTGCCCTGGCTCTGGACGCCGCTGATATAGACGCTAGCCAGCTCCCCTGCTAGAAGGGGATCCTCCGAGAAGTACTCAAAGTTGCGCCCGTTAAGGGGATGGCGCTTGATGTTCACCCCTGGCGCCAGCAAGACGTCCACCCAGGCGGCTTTGGCTTCCGCGCCAAGCGACTGACCAAGCGCAAACACCAGCTCGGGGTCAAACGAGCAGGCCACAGCAGAAAGGCTTGGGTAGCTGGTGGCGGGATAACTCTCTTCCAGACCAGATGCACCCTTCTTTGGCAGCACCTGCCGCAAACCATGGGGGCCGTCGTGCAGCGTCAGCGCGGGAATGCCCAGCCTTGGGATGGCACGCGTATGCCAGAAATCCCCTCCGCCTGAAATAATCCAGGCTTTTTCTTCAAGGGTCAGTTGATCAAGAATCTGTTTGGTGTTTGCAGTGTGTTCGGGCAAGGGTATACCCTCCTTCAGGTAGGTTTGGAAATTCGGGGGTCGGTGAACCCTGGGATCAAATTACTCCGGTCAGGAGCAGGATCGCCAGGACGATGATGAGTATGCCGATCAGCAACAGGACGTAGAAATTAAGCGAGGCGGTTTTATCGACGGTACCCAGATTGCTGGTTATGTCGTTTTTTGCTTCCGCTTTGAAATCCACCTTGCTGATGATCATATCCAACTTTTGATAAAGCTCGGTCAGCTCAGGTGAGAGCGGTCGGGCTTGTTCAACCTGGACGCCCAGAGCTTTCGCCATCGGGACTAACTGCTCACCAAAGGTTTTGATCTCAGTGGTCTTGGCCTTGATTTGCTTTTCGAGGGCTTCAAGCTGATCATCCAGGGGAAGCAACTCATTTTTCACATCGGCTTCCAGCGCCTGGATCTGCCCCTGCAGATCGTTGAACTGGGTGCTGAAAGCGAGCGCCTGGTTTTGCAGCCCGGGCAGCTGCGCTGCCAGTTCCGGCTCGGCGTTGGTGGCATCCAGCAGGGAAGTGGTCAGGCTGCTCAGACGGCTGTTCAGTTCAACGAGCCGCTCGCCTTTGTCGGGGTCGTCCGAGCGTTCCAGTTCGATGATGCGCCCGCGGGTGTCCTTCACATCGCGCTGGAAGCGGACTTTTTCCTGAGCGGCTGCATCCAGATCGGCCTCGAGAGACCGCACGCGGTTTTTCGCTTCCGACAGATCCCGGTCCACAGCTGTTTGCTGGTTTTTGAGTGCCTCGATCTGCTGACCAAAGCGCTCGACTACCGCCTTACGCTGCTCAGCCAGCTCGACCTTTTTCTCTTCAAGAGAACGCCGATGATCGGTTGCGCCGTCAATTTGCCCCTGGACTGTCAGAAGCTGATTGTAAGCACTCTCGTAGCTCGGATCGCTGACCCTGGCTGCCCAGGCTTTCTCACCGAGTTCGTCCAGCAGATCGCTCTTATCGCGGTCCAGGCTTCTCAGTTCGCCCTTGAGGCGCGCGCCCTGGGTCTTGAGGCGGAAAGCAGTGATACCCGCATTAAACCAGGTGCTGAGCTTACCAACGCGCCAGAGGTAAATCATTAAGCCCGCGTAAGCCAGCAGGAGCACAACACCTATAACAATTGAGATCCAACGCCCGCTCGAATCAGCAGGATTGCCCGTTTGGGTGCAGGAAGTCAAAGCTACAATCAACAAAGATGGAAGCACCAAAGCTGGGAAATTATTACGTTTTTTTAGGCCGCTCTTTTTCATAGCTCCTCCTGAATGAAAGCAATATTGAATAATAGAAGTATACCTTATGGGCCCCCCTCAGAAGCTCAAACTGCTGCCAATTTTGGGTACAAAATTCGAATTGTTTGCATAAACAGGCGATTTCGAATTGCAAAAACCATTCTCACCGGCTATAATACAGGCATGCAGGAGTTAGCCTGATAGGATGATCAGTACTATGCTTGTGTTATGGACAGGAACACACGCCGGAGTTGTGCGGCGCGTGTTTTTCTTTTAAAAATAGACTGAAACGGAGCAGCGAAGATATGATGGACAGCGGTTTAATCGGTAAAGTCGAAAAAGCAAAACGTTACGCAGAAGAAAAAGATCGCATCACTATCAACACATTTGAAGCCAAAATCCGTGGGGAAAACAATGACCATACGGTCACTTATGATCACGGCAAGTGGAATTGCACTTGCAATTACTTCCAGGGGCGCGGCGTGTGCGCGCACACGATGGGAATGGAATTGGTCCTTGAGGGGATGGTTGAGCCATCCGAACAATTAGTTTGATTTCCTCTTTGGAGGACAAAGAGCCTTCGGGCTCTTTTTTATACGCCTCACAAATTCAGAAATGACATCACAACTTAGCAGGGTTTTTGGGATTTAGTGGGTGAATATGACAGGAGTTCTTTATGGACATTGTTAATCAAGCCGAATTAGTCGTTAATCTTTTTTTGCAATCCTTTGGCTCTATACTGCAGAGTTTCATGAGCATCATCACAGAGCTTGGTGGTCAAGTCTTCTACATCCTCTTTATGCCCACCATCTACTGGTGCGTGGATGCCTGGGCTGGCTTGCGCATTGGGGTGATGCTGCTTTCCAGCGCTGCCTTCAACAGCTTCTTCAAAGTGCTGCTGAAAGGACCGCGCCCCTACTGGATCAGCGACAAGATCGTTCCGGGTGGGCATGAGTCTTCCTTCGGCATCCCTTCCGGCCACACCATGAACTCCACTGCCATTTGGGGTCAGAGCGCGCTCGAGACCAAAAACCGCAAGGCGTCTTTAGCTGCAGGCGTGATGGTGCTGCTGATTGCCGTTTCGCGCCTGGTTTTGGGAGTGCACTTCCTCAGCGATGTGCTGCTGGGGCTGCTTTTGGGGCTTTTGCTGCTGCTGATATTCAACAAGGTGCAGAAACCGATTGGCGCCTGGCTGGATAAGCAGAGCCTGAAGAACCAGATCCTGCTGGCATTTTTCAGCTCTCTGTTTTTAATCGGGCTCTCCGCGATGGTTATCGCGCTTTCCAGTGACTGGCAGATGCCAGCAGAGTGGGCTGCCCGCGCCGGAGAGGTGGACCCGCTTTCGCTTGAGGGTGCGCTCACATCCGGAGGGTTGTGGTTCGGCATGCTGGGGGGATTTGCCTGGCTGAAGGCACGCCGGGGAGTGATTCAGAGCAATTTTGGCTCATGGCAGCGCATTGCCCGTTATCTGGTTGGGATCTCCGGCGTCGTCGCCCTTTACGCAGGGCTTGGCTCACTCTTCCCGGATAACCCGGGGCTGATCAGCGCGATTTTACGCTACTTCCGTTATTTTTTGATTGGGGTTTGGATTGCGTGCCTCGCCCCACTGCTTTTTGAGAAAATGAAAATCGGACGGATTGAAGCGGAAGTGGAGCATCGCAGCAGTGCTCCATTAATTTAAAACAGGGTCGGATTGCATGCCGATTCACCTACAAAGTGTCATTCTGAGCCTCTTTTGCGAAGAATCTATTCAGTAAAGATCAGATCCTTCACTGCGTTCAGGATGACAGTGTCGGGGTAATGATCGCCACATCGCTTTGCTCCTCGCCATGACTAATTTCCCGTCATTTTGAGCCTCTTTTGCGAAGAATCTGATTATAAACAGACAGATCCTTCACTGCGTTCAGGATGACAGTGTCGGGGTAATGATCGCCACGTCGCTTTGCTCCTCGCCATGACTGATTCCCCGTCATTCTGAGCCTCTTTTGCGAAGAATCTGATTATAAACAGACAGATCCTTCACTGCGTTC
>CAZOYK010000145.1:4714-4940 GCA_964584065.1 uncultured Anaerolineaceae bacterium
AGGATGACAGTGTTGGGGTAATGATCGCCACGTCGCTTTGCTCAGGATGACAGTATAAATTTATTTCCTCACATCACATAAATCCGCTCTACTTTGGGAATCAAAAATGCCGTGATCACACGGCATTTTTTTGTGGCGGAGAGAGTGGGGTTCGAACCCACGATGGGTACAAGACCCATAACGGTTTTCGAGACCGCCCCGATCAACCACTCCGGCATCTCTCCAA
>CAZOYK010000146.1:0-4868 GCA_964584065.1 uncultured Anaerolineaceae bacterium
TGGCAGAAAAACAGAATATGCTCGATGTTGTCATGGGACTGCACGAAAGCAACCCGATGATGGGTCTGCGCGGTATTCGCCTGGGCATCGTTTATCCTGACATCATGAAGATGCAGGTTCGCGCTATTTTTGAAGCCGCTTGCGACGCCAAAATCAATGGCTTCGATCCTCACCCCGAGGTTATGATCCCCCTGACCGGTCACGTGAACGAACTCAAGGAAGTCCAGCCGACTTTGGTCAAGATTGCCAAGGACGTCATGGCTGAGAAGGGTATCGAAGTTGCTTACAAATTTGGCACAATGATTGAAATCCCGCGTGCGGCAGTAACTGCAGCTGAGATTGCTGAATATGCTGAGTTCTTCTCCTTTGGCACCAACGATCTGACCCAGATGACTTTTGGCTACAGCCGCGATGACGCGGAACGTACCTTCCTGGGTGTGTATGTTGAGAAGGGCATCCTCGAAAAGAACCCCTTCCAGCAGCTCGACCGCGATGGCGTTGGTAGGCTGATGCGCCGCGCCGTTGAAGATGGTCGCGCGGTTCGTCCGGAACTGGAAGTTGGCATTTGCGGTGAACACGGCGGTGACCCAAGCTCGATCGAGTTCTGCCATATGATTGGCAACAACTACGTGAGCTGCTCGCCCTTCCGTGTGCCTTTGGCTCGCCTGGCAGCTGCCCAGTCCGCGCTTAAGCACGGTTAGATTTTCTTAGTTCAAATGAAAACGGCTCCTTTCGGGGAGCCGTTTATTGTTTACGGGTTGTTTTCACTGGGAAGATGAAAGATTTTTGCGCGTAGGTCAGGTTGCGCAGTTCAACCTGACGTCTGAAGCCTACATTTGTTGAGGGTTTTGTTTGCCATCAGTTGTTATGTCAGGTTCAACAGAAGAACCTGACCTACGGTTAAATGTGTTACCTATGCTTTGTCACATTCTGTTACCTATCTCGGGCATCATAAATTGAGGATGTCCTTACCTAGGTAAACAGAACACGTCACCCGTCCTCAATCCGCCGTCTCCTCGGCACCTTCCGAAAGTATGGCGGATTGAGGGCACGATATATTTGTACATTACACCGTTTGTGGTGCCCTCAATCACGCCCCACAAACAAATGATCTCCTCGACGAGCGACGCTATTACTGTGAACCCCCTTATTTTTTTGCTTTGTGTCTCAATACCCAACTATTGCCCATAAATCAGGGAGTAACGGTTGAAAATCTCGACAATATTCCGAATGTAAACTCTTGGTTCCAGGTAGCGTATCGTGTTCAGAAAAACGTCCGGGTCCTCGCCGGTTAACTTAGCCCAATTGATCACATTTCCTGGTCCAGCATTGTAAGCTGCCAGGGCTTTGTATTCATCTCCCTCGAATACATACAACATCCTCGCCAGGTAGTTGCTGCCAAGCTCGAGGTTGTAATAGGGCACGTCCAGATCTGAGGCTTCAAAATTGGTCAGAAATCCGGTCTCACTTGCAATTGGCTCCGCGGTGGCAGGCATCAGCTGCATAATGCCACGCGCGCCAACTCCTGAAGCAGCCTGTGCTCCAAAATGGCTCTCCTGGTAGATCACGCTCAGCAGCAATAACTTAGAGAGATTGTATTTTTCCGCCGCAGCCTGGATCCATGGCAAGTAGTAAGCGCCGTATTCAATGTAGGTGAAATAAGGCGGATATGCCGCAGAAAAAGGCGTATCGGCGTATCCGGATAGCCTGGCGATGAGTTTGCTGGCTTCCAACGCGGAGCGGTAGTAACCTCTTTCCAGAAAGACTTTGATCAGCCTGAAAATATTTAGCGCGTCGTTTTGGTTTTGACTGAGCAGAATGCTTAGCTCAGTCGAAGCCTTGTCATATAGCCCAAGCCGGTCAAACTCCATAGCACGAACAAAAGTCGGGTGATTGAAAAGCTCAGAAGAATAATCCAGATTTGTGCCCATCGGGAGGTTGAACGCGGTTTTCAGCCATTCTCCAGCCGGGATCCGCAAATCAGGAAAATTGACAGCGAGATTTAACCGAGCTGGCTCTTGGAATGGTGCGCGACCCTCCATCAATTCCGCTGCACGGATGCCGTAGTAACCATATGGCGCCTGGTTTATGGCAGCTTGCCAGTTGAGCCTGGCTTCTTCATCGTTGCCTCGCGCATGGTTGATCTTGCCCAGCCAAAAATAGGCAGCCGACAGTTCGAATGGTTCAGCGCTCATCAGGATGATACGGTTGAAGTTTTCTGCGGCTTTGTCAAATTGACCAAGTTCAAAATAAACAGAGCCTCCAAAGAACAAACCGTTGAAAGCTTTTTCGGAGGTTGGAAATTCGAGTGCGATCCGGGTCCAGGAATCTGCAGCGGCTTGTTTCTGATTGTCGAAGAGTTGGTAGCTCGCAGCCGTATCCAGCAGATCTGGCGCTTCAATCTCAGAGTGAAGCTCTGCTGCCCGGCTGAGGGCTGTGTCAATCGCCAGCTGGATTTGCCCCAGGTAGCTGTTTTGGGTTTCAATGATGGCCTGAATCGCGTCCATCCGATAGGAGCTGGTTGGAAAATTGGCGATCAGGTCGCTCCAAAGCTGAATGGCTGCCTTATCTTCAGCGGTTCCACCTGCGAAATTAGCCTGCAGGCGTTGGTTGGAAGTGAAACCAGCCAGCACCAATCCCTGTGCCCTGGTTGCCAGGCCTTTGTAGTAGAAGGCCCTGTCAAGATCCACATTGTTGTTGTCGATGTAGCGGTCGAATGCCTCGATGGCAAGCAGATATTGCCCTCTGTAGTAGTTGATCATCCCGCGCTGTAATTCGTTAACTTCCTGCTCGGCATCCAGCAGCGCCAGCAAGGCAGAGAAACTGTCGTAAGCATAAGGGTAGTTGTTGACCGCGTCCTGGTAATAACCGTAACCTTCTTCTTCCTGTCCATTGCTGATCAAAATGCGGCCGATCAGAAGGTCCATTTGTGCCTTTGTCAGGTCGCTTTCCGTTTCAAAATAAATTTCTTTATAAATGTCAATCGCAGCCTGGCTTTGACCAAGATTTTCGTATCCTGACGCCACCTTTTGGGCAAGGGTCAGATTGTCTGTGGATGGGGCTGCCAGATAAGCAGTTTTATAGGCTTCAAAGGCTGCTTCGGTTTGCCCAGATTCACTCAACAAGTCGCCAATCTGTTCATAAACAAGATGGTCAATCACACCGGGTCGTGCTGCAGCGTAAGCCTGGAACTCAAGCAAGGTGTCATCTTTGCGGTCTTCAGCAAGTGCAACTTCTCCGAGGATGAAGTGAGCTCTGGCTGCAGGCAATGTTGTGGGGAATTTTTCGACCAGATCTTGCAAAATGCGGTTGGACTGGTAATAATCTTCCTGTTTAAAGAACGTCAAACCCTGTCCAAAGAGGGCTGCCGCTCTGAAATCATCTGTATTCTCTGGAAGAGTGCCTGCATAGAGCTTGTAGGCCTCGCGATAATCCCCAAATGCCAGCGCCAGGTCAGCATCGATCAGGCTTGCCTCCGCAGCAGGTGCGATCTCAGCGATTGCTACCGGCATGTCGGTCGGTTCAGAAACCGGAACTGTGGGAGTTGGAACCGCTGTTCGAGTTGGCGTTGGCGGCGTCTTGACCGGTCCACAGCCACTGGCAAGCAGAACACTGAGCATGAAAGAAAATAACAACCTACGGGAAGCAGATTTCATTCCTGACTTATAAACCAAAGGATATGGCTTGTCAAATACAGCTTCCACAAGGAATCAATAGGGCAAATCGCTCAAAAATCTGTGTTCCAGCAGTGTTTTTGCCTAAACCGCGTAAGGCTGGATATAATCATAGAAAACAAACCTGGAGGTTTGGATGAAAAGTTGGCAGCGCTACTTTACAGTCATGCAGGAGGTTGTTGAAGATGTTTTCAAAACACAAGAAGACAATATCACCAAGGCAGCTGATATCCTGACAAGCACGACCAAAAACAACGGCATCATTCACCTGTTTGGATCAGGGCACTCCAGCTTGATTGCTGAAGATGTGTTTTGGCGGGCTGCTACGTTGGCAAATGTTCACGCGATCTTCGAATCCGCCGTGGCCGGCATCAATGAAGTCACCAAGACCAGCAAGCTTGAGAAACTTGAAGGTATCGGCAAGGTTATCGTGGAATACAATCGTGTCCAAGCTCCCGATGCCATGATCTGCATTTCCAACTCTGGCAACAATGCTGCCACTATTGATGTGGCACTGGCAGCCAAAGAACGGGGTGTGCCCGTGATTGCGATCACCAACGTCACCTATGCCGATCAGCTGACCACCCATCACAGCAGCGGAAAAAAGCTTAAGGATGTAGCGGACATCGTCATCGATAACTGTTCACTTTATGGCGATGCAGCGGTTGAACTTCCTGGGTTTTCACAGAAAGTTGGAGGCTCATCCACCATTCCGGTAGCTTTTATCGTGCCAGCTCTCTTGGTGCAAACCTGCGAGAACCTGCTGGAACTGGGAATCCAGCCGGACGTTTATTACAACGGTCACCTTGCTTATGAAGACCCAAGCATAAAGCTTCACAACGATGCTTTGGTTGACAAGTATTTCTACAGAATTCGGAACTTATAGGACAAAAAAACTGCTCTGAGACCAGAGCAGTTTTTGAAGGTTCGTAAAAGTCCTTTTTATTCCGCGTACTTGCTGAGCACTGGTGGGATGGATGCACGTATCAGGTCGAAGGTCTGGCGAAAGACAGCCAGTTTTTCTTCGTCTCTGCCCACAAAAGCGGCAGGATCTTCAAAACCAATGTGGATTTTCTCACCCTGTTTGAGCCAAAGCGGACAGGTTTCGTTGGCGTGGTCGCACACGGTCACCACCAGGTCAAAGACCTGACCCGAAAACTCATCAGTCGATTTTGAACGCCCTTGATGATAGAT
>CAZOYK010000147.1:0-4859 GCA_964584065.1 uncultured Anaerolineaceae bacterium
GTAGAAAGGATCCCCTCACCCATTTCTTCACAAAGATCGGACGGTATCTGGAGCCTAAGAGCTCGTATTCACAAGGTTGATCCGAAGATTGCGCCTGACTGATAAGGATAGTTTAGCAAAAGAAAGGGTAAACATGCAAGCAGGAGAAGCGATCATCGGGATAGACATTTCAAAAGACAGTTTTGATATGGTGCTGCGGGGGACAGGTTCAGAGCAACACCGGGTATTCAGCAACGACCAGAAGGGTTTCAAGACCTTGCTAGGCTGGGCTGAGAAACAACCAGAACAAGTGGTGCATGTTTGCATGGAAGCGACAGGCAGCTACTGGGAGGGCTTGGCAGAATACCTGTATCAGGGAGATTACACGGTGAGTGTTGTCAATCCATATCAGATCAAACGGTATGGGGATCATCTGTTAAACAGGAACAAAACAGACAAAGCCGATGCCAGTTTGATTGCTGAGTTCTGTGAGAAAGACCGGGAGCGATTGAGGGCCTGGAAGCCATTTTCCCCTCAAATCAAGGCTTTGCGCTCGATGGGGAGGCGATTGGATGAGTTACAGGGGATGAGACAGCAGGAGCAAAACCGGCTGAAGAGTGGCGTGACTGACCCAGTGGTGATTGAGAGTCTGCAGGAAAACCTGAAGCAGCTGGATGTCCAAATCAAGGCACTTTGGAAGAAGATCAAGGAGCATGTGCAACAGCATCCTGACCTGAAGGAACAGCAAAGGTTGTTGACGAGTATCCCTGGGATAGGCAAGCTTACCGCGATCAAGCTGATAGCAGAGATAGGAGA
Organism: uncultured Anaerolineaceae bacterium; assembly: GCA_964584065.1. GTDB lineage: Bacteria > Chloroflexota > Anaerolineae > Anaerolineales > Anaerolineaceae > Mesolinea. Next base: position 796 of record CAZOYK010000147.1, read on the forward strand.
TATCAGGGACTTTGAAAATGCCTCTCAGCTTGTTGCTTATGCCGGTTTAGCTCCCAAAGAATTCCGGTCGGGCAGCTCAGTGCATAAGCAGACCCATATCAGTAAACAAGGGCGAACAGAGTTGCGCCAATGTCTGTATATGCCAGCCGTGGTTGCTTCAGAACATAACCCGATCGTAATTGATCTGAAAAGGCGCATGTTGGCCAGCGGACATGTCAAGATGGAAGTAATTGTGGCAGCCATGAAAAAATTACTGCAACTGGCATATGGAGTGCTGAAATCAGGCGAACCATTTGACCCGGATTATGGCCACCAATTTTGCTTTAACTCTTGACATTCAAGACGGTATCTACGACTGGAGGTTAAAAAAAGACCGCGAAATCTCGCGGTCTTTTGACGATCCAACTACTTTATGCCATCTCGAAGTTTTCGATGTGAACCTGGCTTGATTGAATGCCAAAGTGCACATGGCTTTTTGCAATCCCCAATTTGACGAAGTTACGTTCCATCGCTCTGAGCATCGGGGCCGGACCACAAACAAAGTAGAACAAGTCCTTGTAGTTTTCCGGAAGAACGCTGGCCATCAAGTCAGATGTGATGTAGCCAGGGTAGGGGTAGTCCTCGCGGATGGGTTTCTCGAGTACGGTGACGAGTTTTAGATCGATCTTCTCTGAAGCAGCGGCAAACTCATCCTGATACAGTGCGGTCTCTTCGTTGTAATCCCCGTAGAAAACGTATAACGGACGCTTGTCATTCGTGTCTGCCAGAGTATTCACGATCGACATAACTGGTGCCACGCCGATACCGCCGGCCAATAAAACAAAGCCTTCCATCATATCTTCCATGTGCAGGTTGAAGTATCCGTAAGGACCGTCCACGTACACCCTGTCACCCGGCTTGAGGTCTTTGATAGTGCTGGTGAAGTCGCCCAATTCTTTGATGGCGAAGCGCACCCGACCGTCGGGGGCCACATCAGAACCCGCATAACTGAAGGGGTTGCGGCTCAAGACCCACGGGCTGTTACCCGTGCTGATCCAGGCAATCTGACCAGCCTTGAATGGGACACCTGCATGTCCGTCTGGCAGCAGGTTGAGCGTGTAAACTCCGTTCGGTTCTGTTTCCACTGACTCGACTTTGAAAGGTTTTCTACCCACAGCAAACGGATGAATGACGCGGATGTAAAGGACAATCAAAGCCATGACAGCAATTTCAATGATCCAAACCCACTTTACGAGTGGGATTTCCATGTAGTAATTGACCTTGAACATGTGCCAGAGACCAAAGACCAGGATGACCGCGGTCAGCAGATTGTGGAGACCCAGCCATGGCACATAACCCAGGTTGAGTTTTTTCCGAAGACCAGATGTGAGACCGATCAGGATCAATCCGGCTAGACCGATCCATCCTGAGTTCAGCGCAAAACCAGCTCGATAGACTTTGCTTGTTATCAACAGAATCACTGGGTGCAGCAGCACCAACACAATCGCCAAAATTGATATGAGATGATGTGTGCTGTAGACCTTGTCCATATCCAGGGCATCTGCCAGCCAGTTCAGCTTGGCGATCGGAATCAGCTGGAGTCCAGCCAATGCAAGGCCAATGAAACCAAGTAGAACCGAAATATTGACGATGATGTCGCGTGGAATCCAGACAATCAACATCGCAACTGCTGGTAAAAACAGCAAGACGAAGAAAATGATGTAAAAAATGACCCTTCTTGTTGCAGATTTCATGGGATTATCCATATTCCTTTCGGTCTGCCTAAGGTCGAGTCAGGCCGTCTGTAGTCACGCCGCTTACCGCAGAGAGATCTTCAATCGAGTCAAACATCAACTGCAGCACATACTTGCCGTTGTGGATATAGGCACCTGGTTCTTTGACGGTGAACATGTAGTTGTAAGCAGCCTTCAGCAGACGAGGGGTGAAGAGTTTGTATTGATTCGGGAACGCGGCTTCGTCTTCTGTAATCTGACCGTCTTTGTTGGTGTCAATGAATGAATAGGGATAGGCATCTCCGTAAAAACCGAACATGGTTCCATCACCAACATTGGCTGAATACTGGCTCATGGCCTGATGCAGCACGGCTTTCATGCCTTCGATTTCATCGAACATGCTCTCAACGGCCCCGTCGCCATCGAAATCGACTTTGGACATCGAGACAGTTTTGTATTCCTGATATCCGGTGACATTGGAATGGCAGGTCTGGCAAAGATTCGTGTCTGAATTCTCAGGCTTGCGAGTGTGAAGGGTATGTGGATCGTGGCAGGTTGCGCAGGTTTCCACGCCGGGAGCGTGAGTGAAGGTGCCGACGTAGGTTTTGCCTTCATACTCAAAGCCATTACCACCGTCAGAGCCAGCGCGAGTTGCAGCTGCTGCAAAATAGTGGTTGCCCATAATAGCCTGATCGCCAATTGGTTCATCTTCTGGCTTGCCTTCAACTACATTTGCAACTGAGACGCCTGAGCCCATACCGCCGTGGCAGGTCATACAAGCCGAGGACGAGCCAGTTCCGGTCAGTTCCATGCCGGAGGGGAATTTCACAGAATCCAGTTCGTGTGCCGCGGTGCTATGGCAAGCGGTGCAGTTGACAGGGTCCTGGATTTTGCCAGCCATCTCAACTGAGCCAGCTGCAGAGCCGTCGGCCCCGACAAAATCGCGGAAACCAGAGCTGCTATGACACTTTGCGCAGTTCGCAGGAATTTCGGCTGGATCATCTTCGTTCCAATGGTTGAAGGCTTCGGAAGTCATGTCAGCGTGGCCTGACCCTTCCCACTTGGCGGTGACCTCGTCGATGGATGCTTCTACGGCGTCAGTAGCTTGCAAGGTTGTGCAACCTACCCACACCAAAAGCGCTGCTGCAAAGACAGCAATCAGTAGGAAAAAGCTCTTTTTCTTCATTCAGTAATCTCCTTAAAAGTTGGTAAAATAGCTTACCGTAAATTAATGATACAAAGATTATTATAAATGTAACTTGTTGGGTGTCAATGTGTGAAATTATTAACAATCTGCAAATAAGCAAACTTGTTGAACGAGCAAATCCTACATTGAACCCGAGGAAATGCGTTTCTGCTGACCATCAAGACATTTTATTAATACGATAGAATAATAAAAATGAGGACTTTCTTTGAAAAAAACTAATCGAAAAACCACCATTGCAGTGCTGGTGATAGCAGTTGCCTTGATTGCCCTGCTGATCGCCACCACGCAATCTAGCACCCAATATTTCCTGACCGTCTCTGAACTCCAGTCTGGCGAGACTGACATGACTGGTCGCAACGTGCGTATGTCTGGCGTCGTGCTTGGTGACACTATCGTCTACGACCCCCAAACCCTCGACCTCACCTTTGAAGTTGCCCAGATCCCAGGTGATCACAAGGTCATCAAGGAGATGGGGGGCATGGCTGTGGTCCTTGAACAAGCTGCCGCAGATCCGACGCTTCCGCGTATCACCATTCACTACAACGGTGTGAAACCTGACCTGCTCAAGCATGAAGCCCAGGCAATCGTCTCAGGTTCGTTGGATGCCGACGGCGTTTTTCAAGCCAAAGAGCTCCTGTTGAAGTGTCCCTCAAAATACGAGTCCGCCCTGCCAAACCAGGCCGACGACTAATCCCTCCGAAAAGGTCATTATGTTTCAATTAGGTTTATTCTCCTTCGCAGCTGCCATGCTGGCTATTCTCATGGCACTGGTTCTTACTGTCTTCCAGCTGATCAAACGCCAGACCACTCTGACCAAACCGGTTATGACCCTGGCAAACCTCTCTTTTGGTCTGCATACACTTAGTCTCCTAAGCCTGATGGCGATGCAGGTGCTACAGGATTACTCCAATGCCTATGTCGTCTCGGTGGTGAATTCTGTAATGCCCACCATTCTGAAGATGACTGCAGTTTGGGGTGGTCAGGCTGGGTCGCTGTTCTTCTGGGGCTGGACGCTTAACCTGGTTCTCTTTATCTCGCTGCATGTCCGACGGCAGATCCAGGATGGCTGGTCTTTTCTGTTTACAGCAGTGAACCTACTCTTTTTTGGCGCGCTTTCACTCTTCGCTGAAAATCCATTTAGCCGG
>CAZOYK010000148.1:0-4812 GCA_964584065.1 uncultured Anaerolineaceae bacterium
ACCTCTCGAAAAGCCTGGTGCAGATTTTCCGGGATAAACAACACGATGCCATCCGCATTTTCCTGGCGATATTCTTCTGGTTTGTGGCGATGAACGCGATCGAAACTTTCATCACGCTCTATGCCAATCGCTCTCTCGGGATGTCTGAAGGGCGTAGTGTAACGCTGATGACGCTCAACTCACTCGCCTTCGTGCTTATGGCGCTCCCTGCGGGATTGATTGGCGGGAAAATCGGGCGCAAGCGCACCATCAGCATCGGCATTTCGGTCATGATCATTGTCATGACCTCGATCTTCTTTATCCCAGCGGCAACCCTTACGCAGGAAGTATTCAAGCTGCCAGTCCTCGGTGCTGTTCCAGTAGTGGGATTGATGTTGATAGTAGCAGGGCTGGGCTGGGCCTTGATCAATATCAACTCTCTGCCTGTGGTGGTGGATCTGACCGATGTGACCCAAATCGGCACCTTCACCGGGCTTTATTATCTCTTTTCCACCCTGGCTGCGATTGCCGGACCGAACATCAACGGCTGGATCGTCAAACTGACTGGCGACAATTACGCCTCTATCTTCATTATCGGACCGATCTTTATGCTCGCGGCATTGGTTTCGATCCTGGGAATGAAGTCAGGTGAAGCAAAAACAGAGCAGATCGGCGCGTAAACCTTAACCAAAAAGACCGCAAGCCCACTTGCGGTCTTTTGCTTGCTGTCTTATACTTGACTTACATTTAGATACCGGTTATGCCCGGAAATTATTGTTAATCTACAGAAGGAGATTAGAGAAAATATGACTAAAAAATTGTTCGCCATCTTGTCCATTTTAATCGTCGGCAGCTTGCTGCTTGCAGCCTGCACGACAGCTGAGGAGCCCGCTGAAACCAAAGTTAAGGTTTGCCAGATCACCGACACTGGTGGTATCGATGACAAATCCTTCAATGCCACTGCATGGAAGGGTATCACCGACGCCCAGGCTAAGCTCGGCATCGAGGGTAAATACCTCGAGTCCAAAGAAGTTGCTGATTACGAAAAGAACCTCACCGCCTTCATCGAAGAAGAGTGCGATCTGATCGTGACCGTCGGCTTCCTCATCGGCGATGCCACCAAGGCTGCCGCTGAAGCCAACCCCGAAGTCAAGTTCTCCATTGTGGACTACAACTATGACCCCGCCATCTCCAATGTGACAGGTCAGATCTTCGAAACAGATGAAGCCGCCTACCTGGCTGGCTACCTGGCTGCTGGCGTCACCAAGACTGGCGTTGTCGGTACCTTCGGCGGTCTGCCCATCCCCACCGTGACCATCTTCATGGATGGCTTCTACAAGGGTGTGGCCAAATATAACGAAGTTAAGGGCACTGATGTGAAAGTCCTCGGTTGGGATCCTGCTGCGCCAGATTCCGGTTTCTTCAGCATGTCCTTCGACGATCAGCAAAAGGGTAATGAACTCGCCAAGTCGCTCATGGACGAAGGCGCAGACATCATCATGCCTGTGGCTGGTCCCGTTGGTTTGGGCGCCGCTGCTGCCATCAAGGAACGCGGCAACGCCTACTTGATTGGCGTTGACTCTGACTGGGCTCTCACCAGCCCCGAATATGCCGACATCACCCTGACCTCCGTCATGAAACTGATGGATGCCACTACCATGCAGGTCATCCAGTCTGTTATCGATGGAACCTTCGTTGGTGGTGATGTGGTTGGTACGCTCGCCAACAATGGCGTTTCAATCGCCCCGTTCCACGAACTCGCGGGCATGGTTCCTGCCGAACTCGCAGCCGAAGTTGAAGCACTCAAGGCTGAAATCATCGCCGGAACGATCACACTCGATTAACTAGTTTCAAGTAAGAATAAGGCTGGATTTTCTCCAGCCTTATTTTGTTTAAGCATGTGGTAATATTTAAAAAATTATCGAGAACGGAACGGTACCAACTATGACCCCAATTCTTGAGTTGAAAGGGATTACCAAGCGCTTCCCAGGGGTTTTGGCCAATGACCATATCGATCTCTCCCTCAATAAAGGTGAAATTTTGGCCTTACTGGGGGAAAATGGCGCTGGCAAATCTACCCTGATGAACATTCTCTACGGCCTTTACCAACCGGATGAAGGCGAAATCCTGGTGAACGGCGAAAAGGTAAAGATCAACTCCCCCACTGACGCCATCAACCAGGGCATCGGCATGGTGCACCAGCACTTCATGCTCATTCCAGTCTTCACGGTCACAGAGAATGTCATGCTCGGCAACGAGGCAGTCAAGCAAGGCGGGTTTTTGGATCGCAAAAAAGCTGCTGACCAGATTCTGGAGATCTCAAACCACTATAACCTCGAAGTGAATCCGGATGACTATATCCGGGATTTGCCTGTGGGCGTGCAGCAGCGCGTCGAGATCATCAAGCTGCTTTATCGTGAGGCGGAGATCCTCATTTTCGACGAGCCCACAGCCGTGCTGACCCCGCAGGAAGCCGATGAACTTTTCAAGATCATGCGCTCCCTGGTCGCACAGGGCAAGTCGATCATTTTCATCACCCACAAGCTGCGCGAGGTGATGGACATCGCCGATCGTGTTATGGTGATCCGGCGTGGGGCGATGGTAGGCGAAACCACGCCTGCCCAGGCTGACAAACAATCCCTGGCAGCCATGATGGTGGGGCGCGCGGTGGACCTTGAAGTTGACAGGACCGAGAGCAAGCCGGGAGAGTTGGTTTGTTCTGTTGAGAACCTCACCGTGGCTGATAAATTCCAGAACATCGTTGTTGACGATATCTCACTCGAAGTTTATTCAGGGGAGATCGTCGGCATTGCTGGTGTACAAGGGAACGGACAAACTGAACTGGTCAACGCGATCACGGGTCTGCAGAAATCCATATCCGGCAAGATCGCGCTTCTGGGGGAGGAGGTGACCAAATTCTCTCCGAGACAAATCACAGAACTGGGTTCCGCACACGTACCTGAAGACCGCCAGGCTGATGGGCTGGTGCTGCCTTTCCCGGTTGCTGAAAACCTGGTGCTGTGCACGTACCATAAAGAGCCGTTCGCCAAGGGCGTGCTTTTGCAGTACCCGGTGATCCTGAAAAACGCGGAAAAGCTAATTGAAGACTTTGATATCCGCACGCCAAATGCCTTTACCTCGGTGGGTTCCCTTTCCGGCGGCAATCAACAGAAGGTGATCATCGCGCGCGAGCTTTCACGCCCGATCAAATTCCTGGTAGCTTCCCAGCCAACCCGCGGTTTGGATGTGGGATCAATTGAGTACATCCACAAACGTATCGTGCAAAAGCGCGATGAGGGCTGCGGCGTCTTGTTGGTTTCGCCTGAGCTGGACGAGATCATGGAGCTTTCTGATCGGATCGCGGTGATGTACCGGGGCAAGATTATTGCGGTAGTGCCAAATAAGGGTGTTACGAAAGAGTATATTGGCTTATTAATGGCGGGGGTGGTGCCGGAAGAGCCTATTTCGTTTGATGAGACCGCGGTTGTGGAAGCGACCTTTTAGAGTGTCTGGATGGCTATAACATGAGCGAAGAAAAGAAAGATCTAGGGCAAGAGATCCTCAAAGAGATTAATCAGGATCAAGCGAAGACAGAACCCGTCAAAAAGCCTTTCTTAGGCAAAGCTGCCATTCCACTCCTGGCAATCGTGACCGGTTTGATCATAGGAGCTCTGATGATCGCGGTTACCAGCCAGTCGGTGTACGCTGCGTTTGGCGAGTCAATCGGGAAAGGTTTCTTAACGGCTTTCACTGAAATTGGCACAGCCTACAAGGCTCTTTTCACCGGTGCGATTGGTGACCCGATCCGCATGATCAATGCACTGGGTGGAAATGATGCCAAGGAGATCCGGCAGGCCTTCAATCCTTTCCTTGAGAGCCTGGTGCAATCGACTCCCTATATATTTGCCGGGTTGGCAGTGGCGCTGGGCTTCAGGTCCGGTCTGTTCAACATCGGCGTTGAAGGTCAGCTTTTCATTGGTGCAGCCTGCGCGACCTTTGTGGGCTATTCGATCACAGGCTTACCCGCCTGGATCCACATGCCGCTGGCGTTTCTGGCAGGCGCGCTTGGAGGTGCCCTGTGGGGCTTTGTGCCTGGCTTCCTGAAAGCCAAGACCGGGGGGCACGAGGTGATCAACACGATCATGATGAACTGGATCGCCTTCCGCCTCACGGAGTGGCTGCTTTCCGGGCCGATGACTCGCCCGGAATCGGGTGGTATGCCCATCAGCCCGATCATCCAGAAAACTGCTGAGATCCCGCAGTTCTTCCCATCTCCAATCCGCTTCCACCTGGGATTTTTCATTGCCCTGGCGGTGGCGTACGTGGTTTGGTGGCTATTATTTAAGACAACCTGGGGTTTGAACCTGCGCACCGTGGGCACCAATCCGCGCGCAGCCCGCTACGCCGGACTGAGCACGACCAAATCGATCATCCTGGCGATGTCTCTTTCGGGAGCATTGGCTGGCATGGCAGGCGCGGTGCAAATTTTGGCGGTCAACCGCAGCATGGCGCTCGGTCTTTCCTCGGGCTATGGCTTCGACAGCATTGCGCTAGCGCTGATAGGTAACACCCACCCTGTGGGCGTGGTACTTGCCTCAATTTTGTTTGGCACCCTGCGCAACGGAGCCACGCGCATGATGGTGGTCTCTTCCATCCCGATTGATATCGTGGACGTTGTCCAGGCCATCATCCTGATGTTTGTTGCCGCTCCAGCGATCATTCGCTCCATATATCATCTGCGCAAGCCAAAACAGGAGGAAGATCAAATCTTCCTGAGTGGTTGGGGAGGTCAATCATGACAACAAATTCCCGCGTTATTGAACACAAACGTGT
>CAZOYK010000149.1:0-4737 GCA_964584065.1 uncultured Anaerolineaceae bacterium
AGCCATTGTTGAGGACATCAAACAAAAAGTGGCTCCAGCGGTTATTTCAGCCCGCTTCCACAACGGTTTGTCGGCTTGCGTAGTTAATGTTTCGCAACAGATCCGATCTCAGACCGGACTGCGCCAGGTAGCATTATCCGGCGGAGTGTGGCAAAATAAGACTCTGATCACGCACACAATAACAGCTCTGCGTGCGTCAGGTTTTGATGTTTTCTGGCCTCGCAAGCTGCCAACCAACGACGGTGGAGTATCGTTTGGTCAAGCGCTGGTGGCACTTGCAGTCAGTGAAAATTTGAAGGAGTAAATATGTGCCTGGGTATTCCCGGTAAAGTCGCGAAAATTTATGAGCAGGATGGCACCCCCATGGCGTCCGTCGATTTTGGCGGCGTGGAACAGGCGGTTTGCATTGCTACTACGCCAGAAGTAGCGCTCGGGCAGTACGTTTTGGTGCATGCCGGCTTCGCTTTGAACGTCCTGAGTGACACAGAGGCGGAGGAGACTCTCAAAATCCTGCGCGATTTGCAGGAATTTAATGCCCGTTTGACCAAAGAAGATCAGGTCCAATGAAAGAAACGCCTACAAACCTCCGGGATGCGTCGCTGACTAAAGCCATCATGGCTGAGATCCGCCGCATCACGACCCAACCGTGGAACATCATGGAGATTTGCGGCGGGCAGACGCATGCCATCATGCAGTACGGGCTCGATCAACTGCTGCCCGCTGAAATTACCTTGATCCACGGTCCAGGTTGCCCGGTTTGTGTCACCTCACTCCAGGCGATCGAACAAGGCCTTCAAATCGCATCCCAACCAGATGTGATCTTCACCACTTTTGGCGATATGCTGCGTGTGCCAGGCAATCAGGCGGATCTTTTCACTGCCCGTTCCCAGGGAGCAGATGTGCGTGTAGTTTATTCCCCACTGGATTCCCTGAAAATTGCCAATACACACCCGGATAAACAGGTCGTTTTCTTTGCGATCGGTTTCGAAACAACTGCTCCCACCATCGCCAGTACTATCCTATCCGCCAAGAAAGCTGGAATCACCAATTTTTCGATTCTCCCAGCCAACGTATTGGTGCCGCCGGCAATGCATGCCATCCTTTCAAACCCTGCCAATCGCGTCCAGGGCTTCCTTGCTGCCGGTCACGTTTGCGCTGTGATGGGCTACCATGAATACCTGCCCATCGCTGAGCAATATCAGATACCCATTGTCGTCACGGGCTTTGAACCGGTCGACCTCGCGACGGGTATTTTGATGACCCTCCAACAGCTCGAAGCTGGTCAACACCAGGTTGCCAACGCCTACCCCCGTTTTGTCACCAAAGAAGGCAACCAGGTAGCCCAGAAAATGATCTCCGAGGTCTTCGAACCGGTGGACCGACAGTGGCGCGGTATCGGCGCTATCCCACTTTCGGGGCTCGGTCTGCGACCGGAATATGCCAGCTTCAATGCCCTCACCCGGTTTGAACTCACCCAAACCCCGCTCAACGAATCGCCGCTTTGTATTGCTGGCAAAGTGCTGAGTGGGGTTGCCAAACCCTTCGATTGCCCAGCTTTCGGCGGGGAATGTACCCCTGCCCACCCCCTTGGTGCACCGATGGTCTCTTCCGAGGGGGTTTGTGCCGCTTACTATCGCTATCACAGGGCGCGCGCATGACTCAATCAGAACTGCCCATAATCGATGGTCACAACTGCCCGCTCCCCATCACTAACCGTGGTCAGATCGTGCTCGGTCACGGCAGTGGTGGGCAGATGACGCATGAGCTGGTTCGCGACGTCTTCCAGCTCCGCCTTGCTAATGCCATCTTGGACACTGCCAACGACGCCGCCATAGTAACCAGCGCTCCTCCCGGGAAACGCTTGGTGGTTTCAACCGACGCTCACATCGTTTCGCCCCTCTTTTTTGCAGGCGGCGATATCGGCCGGCTGGCAGTCTGCGGCACGGTGAATGACGTCGCCATGCTGGGGGCAGATCCGCGTTTCTTGACCGCAACGTTCATCCTGGAAGAAGGCTTTGCCATCCATGAGCTTGAACGGATCGTGGATTCCTTCGCGCAAGCCTGCCGTGAAGCTGGCGTGGAGTTGATCGCAGCCGACACCAAGGTAACAGAAAAAGGGAAATCCGACAAACTGTTTATCAGCACCACCGGTTTTGGTTGGGCAGACAGCAAACTGCAGATTGGTGGTGAACAAGCCAAGCCCGGCGATTCGGTCATCATTTCAGGTCCGGTCGGGAACCACGGCATCGCTGTGGCTGAAGCACGCGGCAACCTCGGCTTTTCCAGCCAGGTATGCTCGGATACCGCACCACTAAATCACATGGTTAAGGCACTGTTGGATGCGGGTTTAGACGTACACGTGCTGCGTGACCCCACCCGCGGAGGGCTTGCGACCACTTTAGTGGAAATTGCCCGCCAGAGCCAGGTCAACATCGAACTGGATGAGGAAACAATCCCTGTCGATCAGCCTGTGCGTAAAACCTGCGAACTGCTGGGGCTTGACCCGCTTTACCTCGCGAACGAAGGCAAAATGATCCTTATCCTGCCTGCAGACCAGGCTGAAGAAGCCCTGCGCGTCATGCACAGTACGCGTTATGGCGAAGAAGCCAAAGTAATTGGTCAGGTTCTCGGATCATCCAGGGGGCAGGTCTGGCTCAAAACGCCTTTCGGCACCACCCGGGTGCTTGAAATGCTCGCCGGTGAAATGCTGCCGCGCATTTGTTGAGTTCAGAGCGCGCATGGTGCCCTTTCGCTCTACGTTCATCATTATCCTGGTTCTTCTTTTCCTGTCTCTGACTGCCTGCCAGGCGAACCCATTGGTCGCCAGCCCTTCTCCAAGCCCATCCCTCGAAACTTTTGCCGCGGCGACGTTGATTTTGCCCACACAAACAGAAGTCGCTCAGACACCATCAATTATTCCTTCACAAGCCGCCACCCAAAGTGCCACTCAGGACATTACCAACCTGGAGAGTGAGCTCATCGCGGGCGTGGATTGGTACATCCTCATACAGGATGCCAACAATGGCGATATCCTGTTTGAACGCAACGCCGACACACCCTTTCCGCCAGCTTCGATGATTAAAATACCAACCGCCATGGCAGTGCTGAGCATCCTTGAAGACCAGGGGCGCACGCTTGAGAACCTGAAAACAACTGGTATCAATGGGCGCAACTTTGACAGTCTGCTCGAAGCCATGGTAGTTCGCAGCGAGGAGACCGCCACCGATGCGCTGGAGTACTTTGCTCGCGGAAATAACCAGCTGCGGAAGAAACTGGATGCCTGGGGATTGACCAGCACGAAATACGACCCACGCACCAGCACCGCCAGTGAGCTTCTCACCTCCCTGAGATTACTGAACACGAGAGCGGCACTCAACGAGGCGAACACCCAGTACTTGCTGAATTTGATGGGCGAATATACCGAAAATGACCAGATCCTGTTGGGCAAGCTCACAGACCAACTGCCAGAATGTAAGTTACACAACAAACGGGGAACCATGCTCCGTCCGACCATCGTTTCGGACATGGGAATCCTGAAGTGCGCGGAACAGAGTTGGTATTTGGTCGTAGCCGGTATGCCTGCGGCTGGTTCCTCGGCGACGTTTGAAGACATCCAGGCTTCCATCGAAGCCTTCGCGATTGCCTTTGCCAGCTACGTGAAATAGTAACCTGGCTTGGTTCTCTACTCCCTGCCATACCGAACTATTGTCTCAACTTGGATACAATGCCGTCTGGTTGCATTCAACTTTGGGGTACTTGTCATCTGATGAATTCGAGACTAAATACCAAAATCTTCCTTAACTGGTTGTCTGCTTAATGGGGTTAAGTTCATGGAATTAATTTTAATCATGGGGTATCCCTCTGATTTTCTCGACAGAGAGAGGGGATGGCCCGAGGAAAAGAGTAAAGATGACGATCGGAATTTCAGTGGATTTCTGGCAAACGGGAAGAGATAACAGGCGGGCAGTCAATCACAAGAGCGAAGCAGAATTCCCTCTCAATAGTATAAACTCGCTTCGAGGGGGTCACGCCATATTTTGCACCACATGATCTTTGTTCAAACCCCGTAGTAATAGCCAGACAACCAGCCATAGTGCAAGGGCTAATGCAAGGTAAACCCAGAAAACCGGCCATGTAAGGAGGTCGCTCAGGTTATTCATTGCCTGTTTTTGGAGTGCAATCAGCCCGTAATTTCCACCGAAGCCGACTGCAAAGGTCAAGATGAAGGTTAGTGATTGAATCGTGTTGGCATTGTTTACCCTCAAAGTAAGCAGGCCGAGCAAGGCTCCCACTCCGAATGCCAACAAAGGACCGACAAAAAGCGAAATCAAAAGAACCAGAGAATTGATACCTGGTGCTATCCCCAAGCGGGTGGGCCAAATAGCGTTTTGGAGACTGAAGACCAATCCGGTTACCAGGAGGACATAGGGATAAATGAGCACCAGTAAAGCCAGGCATTTTCCAGCCCAAACTTCACGTAGGCGTAGTGGTGTTGTAAGCAGCATCTCCAGACGCCCATCGGTTTTTTCCAGCGTGAATGCTTCTGTAGCGAGAAACATCCATGTTAACAGAAACAGCCAGACAGGCTGAAGTATGGCAAACATTTGGGCATAACTTGTCGCCATGTAGCTTGCTATTTGTGGAGAAGCCTGGGTCATTGTCTGTATGGACTCAATGGGGGAGAACACATAGATCCAAACCACCAACCCTCCCATAAACAGACAACTCATCCAATAC
>CAZOYK010000150.1:0-4722 GCA_964584065.1 uncultured Anaerolineaceae bacterium
GCCGGCAGTAATTGATGCGGTTTACCATGCAACAGGGGTTCTCTTTCATCGTTTTCCACTGACTGCCGAAAGAGTGCTGCGGGGGCTTGGCAAGCTCAAGGCAGAGGTCAGTGGATTCTGGGATTATGAGTAATCAAGTTGCGGGAATCGTCCTGGCAGCTGGCGGTTCGAGCCGGTTTGGTGCGCCAAAACAATTACTACCGTGGAGAAATTCGACTGTACTAAACAGCGTTGTTTATACTGCGCTGGAAACAGGACTTGCACCGGTGGTCGTGGTACTTGGAGCAAATGCGGATCAGATCGAACCTGGATTACCAGCAGGCTGTGTGATCGTTAAAAACGCTTTTTGGTCTGAAGGCCAAAGCACCTCAATGAAAGCTGGATTGGCGCAACTTCCCGAGGAAGTTGAAGGGATGCTCATTTTGTTGGGGGACCAGCCCCAAATAAATCCACTTTATTGTGAAAGTATCCTGCGAAAGGGTCTCGAAACTGGAAAGATCACTATTCCCTATGTCAATGACCGGCGTGCAAACCCGGTTTATTTCCCCAGAAAAACGTTCGAAAGGCTTCGAGAAGTGGTTGGTGACAAGGGTGGGCGGGCTATCTTCTCGGAATTCCAAGTTGAACTCTTACCCTGGCTGGATGACTGCATGGCGATGGATATTGATAGCCCTGAAGATTTTGAAAATCTGAAAGCCTGCTACGCGGCTGAATAGAGGGATAAGAATTTAGTATAATCATTGCCTGATTAATGCATACACTTTCTGCTATTCTCTGGAAAAATTAACAACCAGAGGCAGTATGGTTGCTCAACAATAAAGAAACTAACTTTAAGGGAGACTATTTTGTTAAATAATGACGCTGTTTTAAATGCCTTACGCAATGTGATGGATCCAGATTTGCATCAGGATCTTGTTAGCCTTGGAATGATTAAGGATCTGAAAGTTGATGGCGAGCGGGTCAGTTTCACCATAGAATTGACAACCCCCAGTTGCCCACTCAAGTCAAAGATTGAGAATGACGCCCGCCAGGCCGTGTTGGGATTGACTGATGCTAAAGAAGTGGAAATCAACATGTCAGCTCGTGTGAGAAATCAAAAGGCTGTAACAATCGACAAAAATCAATTCAAACATGTTATTGCAGTAGGGTCTGGCAAGGGCGGCGTAGGAAAGAGCACGGTTTCGGTGAACCTGGCATTGGCTTTGGCACGGGATGGTGCTAAGGTCGGTCTGCTCGACGCCGACATTTATGGTCCGAACATCCCGCGTATGTTGGGTATGGATCGGCTGCCTGATAACGAAGGTGATGGCAAGATCCCTTTGGCTGAGATTCACGGAATGAAGGTCATGTCAATTGGTTTCCTTGTGCAGAATGGCCAACCACTGATCTGGCGCGGACCGATGCTCCACTCAGCAATTCAGCAGTTCATCACGGATTTTGATTGGGGCGATTTGGATTATTTCATTGTGGATTTACCGCCAGGAACGGGAGATGTGCAGCTTTCGCTAAGCCAAACCCTGCCTCTGACCGGGGCAGTAATTGTGACAACTCCCCAACAGGTCGCCATCGATGACGCCTCGCGCGCGGTGGGAATGTTTGAGAAACTTGAAGTCCCTGTTTTGGGCATCGTGGAAAATATGTCCTATCTCGTTATGCCGGATGGTTCAAAGCTGGCAGTATTTGGCACTGGCGGGGGCGAGCGTTTGGCTTTCCGCACTGGCACCACTTTCCTTGGCCAGATCCCGCTTGATCCGGAGATCGGAATAAACGGTGACATTGGCAGCCCTGTTGTGCTGTTGGATGAAACCAATCCGAGCGCTGCCGCAATGCGGGAGGTTGCCCGAAAGGTGGCTGCGGAAGCCAGTATCAAAGCTCATGAGGGTAAAGGACAGGGATGATATAATCGCCAACATGTCTGAAACAAGTTATATTGGTGTTCAATTTAAGCCGATAGGTAAAACCTACAACTTCATGCTTCCTGAGAATATGGAAGTTGAGAGAAATTCGCTGGTGGTAGTCAATACCGTCAGAGGTAAACAGATTGGAAGGGTTGCGGCTGTTAATCTGCCGCAACCTGAGAATTCTTCCGAGGTTCAACCCATAGAACGGATTGCAAACGAAGAAGATTTGCAGCAAAAGGCGGAAATATCCGCCAAAGAGGAAGAAGTCGTTAAAGCTGTAGCCAAATACCTGCGCGATCCTGGTCACGAAGGCGTCAAGGTCGTTGAAGTAGAGTACAGCCTGGATTATTCGAGGCTCACCATCTATCTCAATTACGAGACAAATGCTAACTTTAATTCTCGTAACTTTATTCGGGATGTCTCGCATTTGTTCAAGGATTGTCGGATCGATGTGAGGCAGGTTGGGCCAAGAGATGCCGCCAAGGCTCTCTCAGGCATTGGGGCTTGTGGTATAGAAAAGCGCTGCTGTTCCAGATTCCTGACGGAATTCAGTTCCATATCGATCAAAATGGCAAAGTCTCAGGATATTTCCCTGACACCGATGGAGATTACCGGAATTTGTGGACGGCTTCGCTGCTGCCTGGCTTATGAGCATGCAATGTATGAAGAAGCCCGCGTCAATTTACCCAAGAAAAAGAAGATGGTAAACACTCCGCTCGGTGAGGGGAAAGTGCTGCAGGTTATGCCTTTGAAAGACTCAGTGCTGATCGATCTGCCCGAGAAGGGACCGAGAGAGTTCACCAGAACCGAACTTGAAACGGGTATCCTTGAAGAAAAAGTCGTTCCAGTTGTTGGTAAGGATTTCGAATTTTCGGAAGACGATGAAGATGTCGAGGTAGTGCGCCTGGAGTCACCAAAACCGCGGGAAGACAGGTCGCGCGGAAGAAGCGGCAGACAGGATAGCAGATCACGTCAGAGCGGTCAGCCAGGCGCTGGAAATACTCGGGATGGACAGAGATCAACGCGGGGACAAAAACCCTCAAACAATCGACGGCAGGATCAGGCACGGAGTAGCAACCAACAATCCAACCCAAACCGTCAGGATCAAACAGGGCAAGCGCAAGAACAACGAAAAAGCAGCTCAAGTCGCAGGAGGAAGTCACGCCCAAGGCGTGACCAATCCTCAAATAACCCCCCGAAACAGGAATGACACATCGATGACGTTTCCAGAGTGGAAAGGGTCTAAAACCATCATGGTTATTCTCGCCCATCCGGATGACCCGGAGTTTTTTTTGGGTGGGACAATCGCTGAATGGACAAAACAGGGACATCAAGTTAGTTATCTGCTGTTAACAAAAGGGCAGAGGGGCGTCTCTCCACAATATCCGGACCCTGCTAATTTGGACACAATCAGGGTGCAGGAGCAGCAGCAAGCTGCAGCCAAACTTGGGGTGAGGAAGGTCGATTTTCTTGATTACCAGGATGGATACCTCGTGCCCGACATTGAAGCGCGCAAGAAAATCGCGCGGGAGATCCGCAGGACACGCCCTGATATCGTTGCTACTTTCGACCCACTGTTGATCTATCAAAGAGGACGGATCAATCATCCTGACCATCGGGCGGCAGGTCAAATTGTGATTGATGCCATCTTCCCGGCAGTTGAGAATTCTGCCTTCTTCCCGGAGCTATTAGACGAAGGCTTGCCCCAACATCGGATCGAGGAGCTATGGCTTTGTTCGCCGGTGGAAGCTAATTTTGAAATCGATGTAACCCGTAACTGGCAATTGAGACTGGATGCATTGTTGGAGCACGTCTCACAGGTTGGCGAGCCAAATGAGTTCCTGGAACAGATGGAAACAAAAAGAAAAACCCGATTTGGTGAAGAAATGCGTTACCTTGAATCTTTCAGGAGATTGATTCTATGAGCGATTCTCACATTTTTCGATTTGCCCAAACCCTTCAAGATTACGCCAGTCAGCACCGTCGACACATCCACCGCAATCCGGAACTCGCATTTCAGGAAATTCAGACTGCTGATTACGCAACAAAGGTGCTGGAAGAACTGGGCTTTGAGATTTCCCGGCGATTTGGCAAGACAGGGCTGGTGGCTTCTTTGTCCACTGCTAATAAAGGTCCGCGCTTCTTACTGCGTTTTGATATGGACGCGCTGGCCTTGCAGGAGCAAACCGGGCTTGACTTTGCATCAACAAAAACGGGATTGATGCACGCGTGCGGGCATGATGGGCACGTCACAATTGGTTTGACAGTTGCAAAAATTCTTGCAGGAATGAAAAGCGAACTCTCCGGAAGTTACCATTTGCTTTTTCAACCAGCAGAAGAAATCGGCGAGGGGGCTGCCGCAATGATTGCGGATGGCGTTCTCGATTTTATACACCCCGATTATGCCCTGGCAGTGCATCTTTGGCCTGAAGAACCAGCAGGCTGGCTGGGTATTGCCCCCGGGCCTGTTATGGCAGGCTGTAGGGATGTCAGTATCAAGGTGCATGGAGTTGGCGGTCATGGCGGCCGACCGCAGAAAGCGGAGGATGCCATCCTGGCGAGCGCGCATATGATCATCGCCTTACAAAGCATCGTCAGCCGAAAACTGGATCCGCTTAATAGTGGGGTGTACTCGATTACTCAAATTCACGCCGGCACGAATAACAACGTCATTCCTGATACCACCTTTATGAGCGGTAAACCGCGGTTTTTTACAGACGAGGCCGAAAAAGTGATCGTAAGCTCCACAAAACGAATCTGTGAGGGTGTCGCGCAGGCATTTGGTTGTGAAGTTGAGGTTGAGTTTGGCACAAAAATTCCA
>CAZOYK010000151.1:0-4689 GCA_964584065.1 uncultured Anaerolineaceae bacterium
GCAGGTAAGCTCCGTAGTCCGCTTCAACTGCTTCCGTGAAATTGGCTGGGGTTGAGATGCCGCCAAGCAGCTTTTGCAATTCTGCTACCAGGGTATCGTAGAAAGTTGGGGTTGCCCAGTCGATATAGTGACCGACGGCATTACCCTGGTTGATGGTGTTCCAGGCATTGAGCGTCTCGCCAAAAAGATTCTTGGTGTCCACTTTGCTGTCTTCGGGCAGAGCCATGGCGGGGAGCATGCCGGCTTCAGCCCAGAGCTCGGCGGCACGGGGGCTGATCATCCAGTTGAGGTATTCCGCGGCGATATCGTGCTTTTCGGAGGTTTTGCGAATGGCGAAGGGGATGCCCACACCGCCGATAGCCAGACCGCTTTTGCCCTCATACGGGGGCAGCAGGAAGAAACCAAACTCCTGGTCGGTGTCGACCATGAGTTCAGGGGCGAGCCAGGAACCTGTGATAGTCATGGCGCCATTACCGGCTTTGAAGAGGTTGTTGCTGTCATCGTAGCCAATACCGGGGAAGCCATCGCTGAAATAGCCGGCGTTAGTCCAGTCCTGCAGGATCTGAGCAGCCTGGCGGTTCTCGGGGGTGTCAAAGCTGACGTTGTTGACGCCATAGGTCAGGTTGTTGATGTAATCCAGTGAAACCAGCAGGTGTTGGATGGCACTGAACTCGTGAATAGCATTCCAGCCGTCCAGGGATCCAAATGAGATTGGGGTAATTCCCTCAGCCTTAATGTCGGCGAGCAGAGTTTCGAATTCTTCGAACGTGGTTGGAACATCCCAGTTGTTTTTCTTGAAAATGTCTTTATTGTAAAAAACGCCAACCACTTCAGCAGTAGGGCTGACACCGTAAAGATTTCCTGAACCAAAAGTTTTACCATCCTCGGTGAAGCTGTTGCGGCTGGCAACGCTGGTGGAAAAGACCGTGCCCCAATTAAATTTTTCCAAATAGGAGTCCAGTGGCAGTAAGAGTCCCGCTTCGACCAGGGCGCCCATGTCATTGCGACCCTGGTTTACCTGGGCAACATCCGGACCATCTGCTTTGGTAAGGGCAAGTTTGACCGTTGCTTTGAGATCCTCAAGCACTTTGACTTCGCGCTGAATTTTTACGCCTGGGTGGGCAGCTTCAAATTCCGCGTTGAGGGTTTCGATGACCTTGCTCTCTTCATCCCGGTAAAACTGATCCCAAACCAACAGCACCTGTTCATCCGTACCGGTTTCGGGGGCTTGATCGGTTGGTGAGGCGGGTTTAGCACAGGCTGAAAGGAGGATCATCAGAGCAAGGGCCACTGACAAAAAAATACTGCGTTTCTTCATGGTGTTCTCCTAGAAAAATTGAATTTGTTCGCTTCAAATTATAACCCAGCTGAAAATCAAACGAAGGCGCTGTCCAACAGTTTAAAGAATACCAAAGGCAAACTGGAGAGTGGTTATAATGGTAAATGCTGTGGATTCCTGGTTAGAAAAGGAGAGATATGACCATCGAAAAAACCGCAAGTGAGTTGAAACAAGTCTATAAAAGTTTATCCTGGCAGTTATTAGAAGTTACAGAGAATGCAGCCATTGCTGCTGCCCGGGCTGCGGGTCAGGGGGACAAGGACCTGGCAGATGCAGCAGCGGTGGACGCCATGCGTGTGGCACTCAATCGCATTCCGGGGGTATCGTGCAATATCAAAATCGGTGAAGGTGAGCGCGACGATGCGCCAATGTTGTTCATCGGTGAAAACCTTGGGGATGGAGATGTCAAGATCGACATTGCGGTGGATCCGCTTGAAAACACCAATGCCACCGCCAATCTGAATTCAGGAGCGGTGTGCGTGCTGGCTGCTGCGCCATCGGGAGGATTGATCCAGGCTTCCGACACTTACATGGACAAACTTTGCGTGGGGAAGGATGCGGCCGATTATGTGGACATTCGCCTTGCGCCAGAAGAAAACGTCCGGCGACTGGCGAAAGCTCTCAAGCGGCGGGATTACCGTGAGCTAACCATCACAGTGCTTGACCGTCCGCGTAACGAAGACTTGATCAAGAGATTGCGTTCCACCGGAGCAAGAGTGCGGCTGATCATGGATGGAGATTTGATGCCGAGCGTTTTCAGCTGTTTCAAGGGTGCAGGAGTACATGCTGTAATGGGCATCGGTGCAGCTCCAGAAGGTGTGATTTCTGCGGCTGCAATTAAGCTGTTGGGCGGCAGGATGCAGGCTATCTGGAAACCCAAGAATGCGGCAGATGAAGAGCGGTTGGAAAAGATGGGTGTCAGATTGGGAGAAGTTTATACTGAGAATGACCTGGCACCAGCTGATGATCTGATTTTCTGCGCGACTGCCGTCACGCCAATTATGACAACTTCCAAGGCGGTGCTGGAAGGGGTTAGCTTCTTCCCTGGTGGGGCAAAGACGAGCAGCCTCGTGATCACACGGGGTTTCATGAATTTTGTGCCAACCACCCATGTGCTTGACCCGCTGGTGTTCGAAGAGGAGAAAAGTGAGTTCAGATTGTACTAACGCAGCTGCGGTATACTATCTGTTCAATATTAGATCGAGGTAGCACATGAGAAAAGCAATTATCACTGGCATCACCGGTCAGGATGGGTCTTACCTGGCAGAACTTCTCTTGACCAAGGGTTATGAAGTTCACGGCATCATCCGCAGGGCGAGTACTTTCAACACCAAACGCATAGACCACCTTTACAAGGATCCTCACATTGTGGATGGCAGTGCGAGACTGTTTTTGCATTATGGTGACATGGGCGCAACCGGCAGCCTTAGCGATGTCATTTACGATACCAAACCGGATGAAATCTATCACCTTGCGGCGCAAAGCCATGTGCGCGTTTCGTTTGACATGCCGGAATACACCGCTGATGTGACCGGCTTGGGCACCACGCGCATGCTCGAGGCTGTACGCCGGCTTGGCAAAGGCACACGCTTCTACCAGGCTTCCACCAGCGAATTGTTCGGCTCTGCCACTCCTCCTCAGTCAGAGACAACTCCGTTTCATCCCCAGAGTCCGTACGCGGCCGCAAAGCTTTATGCATACTGGATGGTCGAGAATTATCGTGACGGTTACGATATGTACACCGTAAATGGTATTCTGTTTAATCACGAGTCTCCCAGACGCGGCGAAACGTTCGTCACCCGGAAAATTACGCGGGCACTGGCTGCGATCATTGCTGGCAAGCAGGACAAGCTCTTCCTGGGAAACCTGGATGCCAAACGCGACTGGGGCTACGCGCCTGAGTTCGTTGAGGCGATGCACATGCTGCTTCAGCAGGACCAACCGGATGATTACGTGATTGGAACGGGTGAATCGCATTCTGTGAGAGATTTTCTGGACGAAGCATTTGGTTATGCGGATATGGACTGGACGAAGTTTGTGGAAATTGATCCGCGCTACTTCCGCCCAACGGAAGTGGATTACTTGCTTGCTGATCCGACCAAAGCGAAAGAAAAGATCGGGTGGTCGCCGAAAGTTAAATTCCACGAACTTGTACGGATCATGGTGGACGCGGATCTTGAGTTGATGGGCTTACCGCACCCGGGTGAAGGAAAGAAGATCATCAAAGAACGATTTGAAGGCTGGCACCGCTGGGAAGACCAGGTCAAGACGATGGATAAATGATCCATCAAGAATAAAATATGTTAGAATAAGCGAACGGAGGAGTAACCCCGGACTGCGCTGACAGAGAAAGGCAGACGTGTTGAGAATGCCTGCAGAAAGCAATGGGGCGAAGTCGCCGTGAGAGATTGGCTGAAGAAACCTGAAAAGGGATTAGACCAGCCCGGGAGAGCCCGATAGCGCTCAAGCCAAGTGCGATCCAATCGGATCGAATTGAGGTGGTACCACGGAAGAACACTTTCGTCCTCAACGGGCGAAAGTTTTTATTTAAGTATTGAGAGGTGTAGGATGACTGAACTGCCGAAAGCATATGACTTTAGAGAGTATGAAGAAAAAATCTACCAGGTTTGGGAAGAGAAGGGCTATTTCAAGCCGACAAATGACCCCAATTTGCCAGGGCATGATCCGAATGTTGAGCCGTTTGTGATCGTTATCCCGCCCCCAAACGTTACGGGCGCTTTGCATCTGGGGCACCCTTTGTTTGTGGCCACGCAAGACATCATGATCCGTTACCACCGCATGAAGGGTGAGCCGACCCTGTGGGTGCCGGGAACAGACCACGCCGGGATTGCTACCCAGCTGCAGGTGGAGAACCTGCTGCGTAAGGAAGGGACTACGCGCGAAGAATTGGGGCGCGAAGCTTTTGAAGCTCGCATGTGGCAGTGGAAGGAAAAGTATGGCGGGGAGATCATCAACCAGCTGCGGCGGCTTGGTGCTTCCTGCGATTGGGAGCGTGAGCGTTTTACGCTGGATGAAGGTCTTTCTCGGGCAGTAAGGGAAGCTTTCGTGCAGTTATACGAAAAAGGGCTTATCTATCAGGGTCCGCGTATGATCAACTGGTCACCGGGGCTGCAAACGGCTGTTTCTGACCTGGAAGTGGAATATTCAGAGGAACAGGGCAAGCTCTATCATTTCAAGTATATGCTGGCGGATGGCAGCGGGGAATACATCCCGGTGGCTACCACACGTCCGGAGACAATTCCCGGCGATACGGCTGTGGCGGTGCATCCGGAGGATGAACGCTACGCGCGCTTTGTTGGAAAAAAGGTGATCGTTCCGATCCTGGGCAG
>CAZOYK010000152.1:0-3171 GCA_964584065.1 uncultured Anaerolineaceae bacterium
GGAGGCGGAGCCCGCTTTTTTTCGCCAGGAACTTCCCCGTCAACAGCAGGACCGTCTAAGCGTCAACGATACCCGGGCACAGAACGCTCCTAGTACGCAGCAAACGCAGCCAAAAAAGCAGGAAGAGTACGTTTACACCAGTGATGTGGACATCACCCTTCCGGCCTTTGTTCGACGAGAACTGAGCAAACGCTCAGCCCGCTAAATTATTAATTCAGGATCTCCTGACAGTGCTGATTAGATTCTTCCTCCGCAAAACCGGAGGAAGAATCTCGGCAAAGTTGTAACGGGTCGATCGCCTGGTTTTTCCTTCAATGTTTTTACCTGCCTGGGATTTTCTCGGGCTTTTTTTTTCTGGAAGAGATTTACGGCTTGCCACTTCGTGCTGCCCCAGGAATCTGCCTGATGAATACTTGTTCTTTTTAGCAACTCAGCACAAATTCTTGTCTGGAAATTCCGATATCGGATTTAACAATCAGCCAAAAATCCTTCTCTCAGGCGATAAAATACGAATCTATGCGCAAGGAAACGCTCACTCTTAAAATGTGTGAAGTTTTAAGATTGTTAACCTGAATTTTCTTGTTCATTCCCGTTCCGTGTGCTAAAATCCTTATACTACATGTAGGGGGTAGATACGTTAACCCCCCACATTTAGGGGTTTTACATTTTTTGAGGAGCGTTTTTTTATGAAGTGCCCGTACTGCCAAGCTACTGAATCCAGCGTCGTGGACACGACAAAAGATTTCAACCACGGTTTCATTCGCCGCCGGCGCGAGTGTGACGTTTGCCACCAGCGCTACAGCACCATCGAACGTCCTATCATGACCACCCCCCTCCTGGTCAAGCGAGACGGCACACGCGAGGAATTCGACCGGGAAAAATTGTTGGCTGGACTGCGTACTGCTTGTGCCAAGCGTCCGGTTTCTGCGGATGCGCTTAATAATTTGGTTAATGAAATCGAATCTGAATTACAAAAACGAGGTCGTTCCGAAATAAATTCGCGCGTGATTGGAGATCTGGCGATTAAAGGTCTGTTGAAACTTGACCACATCGCCTACATCCGCTACGCCTCAGTCTATTTGCGCATGGATGATCTGCATGCCATTCGGGACGAAATCGACCATCTGCTGTCTGAAGAAGAAAAATAAAGTACAGAGGACTATTATGCCAGAACCGATAGATAATCATTCGGGATTAATCCAAACACCCCCAATTCCGGAAGGTTTACCGAAAATTGAGCTGTCCGATAACTCGCGCCAGGTGCTTGCAAAACGTTACCTGCGGCGTGGAAAGGATGGGAAACCAGTCGAGAGCATTGATGAAATGTTCTGGCGGGTTGCCTGGCACGTGGCCGACGTTGCTGAGCGTGATCACGACCAGGAAGCCCTGGCGGAAGAGTTTTACCGGATGATGTCATCAAAATCCTTCTTTCCAAACTCGCCCACCTTCACCGGTGCCGGTACACCGCTCGGGCAATTGGCTGCCTGTTTTGTTCTCCCTGTCTCAGACGACATGGGGCGTGCTTCAGATGGCATTTTCAGCACCCTGCGAAATGCTGCCCTAATCCAACAAACCGGTGGCGGTAACGGTTTTAACTTCTCACGTCTTCGCCCCCAGGGGTCTATTGTCAACACCTCTGCTGGTGAGGCAACCGGTCCGGTTGGCTTTTTGAAAGTCTACGATGACGCTTTTGGCGAAATCGCCCAGGGTGGCACGCGACGCGGAGCAAACATGGGAGTACTGCGGGTTGATCACCCGGACGTGGAAGCTTTCATTAAA
Source organism: uncultured Anaerolineaceae bacterium (assembly GCA_964584065.1). GTDB lineage: Bacteria > Chloroflexota > Anaerolineae > Anaerolineales > Anaerolineaceae > Mesolinea. The sequence goes on from CAZOYK010000152.1 coordinate 1,780, forward strand.
TGCAAAACCAGTGAAATGGCTATCACAAATTTCAATATCTCACTCGGTATCACCGACAAATTCATGCAGGCGGTCGAGGATGATGCGGATTGGGATCTGCGTTTCCCAGATGTGCACCATCCATCCTACAAGAAATTCCACGGGACGATCGATGCTGCCGAAAAGGCTGGCGTACCTATCAAGGTATTCAAAACGATCAAAGCCCGCAAGCTGTTCAACCTTTTCGTTCAGCAAGCGCATCATAACGGCGAACCGGGAGCGCTCTTCCTGGATGCTGCCAATCGTTATAACCCGGTCCCCCACCTATACGAACTCGAAGCGACGAACCCCTGCGGGGAACAATGGCTTGGTCCTTATGAAAATTGCTGCCTTGGTTCGATCAACCTGGCTCAGATGCTCGGCGAAAATGGCACCGTGGACTGGGCGAAATTACGCCAGATGACAAAGACTGCCACGCGCTTTCTTGATCATGTAGTGGACAAGAATGCCTATGTTCCAGCCGTACCAGAACTTAAAGAATCCGCACTCAAAGCCCGCCGGATTGGTCTGGGAATTATGGGTCTGGCAGACTTGATGTACCACTGCGGTGTGCGTTACGGCTCGGAAGAATCGCTGGAGTTTTGTGGGCAGGTGATGGAATTCATCCGTTATTTCACCATGGAGACCAGCATTGAGATGGCACAGGAATTGGGTGCCTTCCCCGCCATAAAGGGAAGCATCTACGACCCCGGGAACCTCACATGGCAAGCCCCAACCCCACTCTTTCCACACAAACGTGACTGGCAGAGACCGGAATTGGACTGGCAATGGATCATTGACGGGATCAAAACCCACGGCATTCGCAATGCTGCCCAAACCACCATCGCCCCCACAGGCACCATTGGCACAGTGGCTGGCTGCGAAGGTTATGGTTGTGAGCCCGTCTTCGCACTCGCTTATGTGCGCCATGTCAATGACAATGGCAATGATCTGCTCCTGAATTACGTCAGCCCCTTCTTCCAAAACGCCCTGAATGCCGCCAGTTTACCCGAGGAAACCAAAGACCAAATCATCAAGACGGTGATCGAACAAGGCACCTGCCAGCATATCGAACAGCTGCCACAGCACATCCGCAACGTCTTTGTGGTTTCTTCCGACATCACTGCTGATGAGCACATTCACATCCAGGCTGCCCTGCAGCGTTTCGTGGATAACAGCCTCAGCAAGACAGTAAACTTCCCCGAGGGCACGACCGAAGAGGATGTCAGCAAAGCTTTCATCAGCGCCTGGAAACTCGGCTGCAAGGGTATCACTGTCTACATCACGGGTTCCCGCGACAAGGTTGTTTTGGAAACCAAGGCCACCATGGACAAGAAAGAGAATGCGTCTTCGCCTGCCCTGATGCTCTTCGAA
>CAZOYK010000152.1:3181-4682 GCA_964584065.1 uncultured Anaerolineaceae bacterium
TTCCTTCTGGAAGGACACAAAAAAACCCCGACCACGCACACTACATGGCTACACCTACTCGATCGAGACACCGTTGGGAAAAGCCTTTGTAACCATCAATGAAAATGGTGGTTCACAGCCTTTTGAGGTTTTCATCAATACTGCCAAGGCTGGCTCTGAGACCGCTGCTCATTCTGAAGCCCTTGGTCGCCTGATCTCTTACATTCTGCGTCTGGCTTCCCCCGTTGAACCGCGTGTTCGCCTCAAGGTTGTCCTGGAACAGCTTGCCGGCATCGGCGGCGGAAGATCGCTTGGTTTTGGTCCCAACCGCGTACGTTCATTGCCTGATGGGATCGCCAAAGCCCTGGATGAATACCTCTTCCAACAACACTGGGAGAAAGAAGAGCCGGTTGTAGAAAAACCGATCGAACAAATTCCCATGCCCGGTATTGATTCTCCCATCCACAAAATTGGCGAGTTATGCCCGGAATGCGGTCAGGCAACCATGATTAACGAAGAGGGTTGTCGCAAGTGTTACACCTGCGGTTACAGTGAATGCTAATTAATACAATTAATGATGCTAATTATTGAACTATTAGGTCAGAAAATTATATCAATTAACATGAGCGAGTTCAAACACATGTGAGACGATAGGGCTTTACAAAAAAGCACATTGGGGTCATCCTAAAGGGTGGAAAACCAAAACAAGGAGGAACCCCAATGCGGCAGATATATCTGCAAAGTAAATTTTATCATCTTGCCAAGATGCCGGTCATTCATGTAAGCGAGGAGGCAAAACAGCGAGAGCGGGCCCTGACCATCTGGGAAACGCTCTGCCAGCAAGGCATGAACCGGGAAGAGGCCAGCAAAGTAGTGGGGGTATCGCGAGCCAGCCTGTACCGCTGGAAACGCGGGTTGAAACTGGAAGGCTGGAAAGGGCTGGAGAAACGCAGTCGACGACCAAAGCGGGTTAGGAAACCGTGTTGGAGTTATGAACTGATCGAAGGTGTGCGTTCGTTGCGAATGCTCTACCCGTGTTGGGGTAAGGAGAAGATCAAGGTCTTGCTGGAAGCCGATGGTCTTGTGACCTCACCGTCAACAGTGGGAAGGATCCTGACTGACTTGAAACGCCGCCACCAGATCCCGATTGTGGATGCAAAGAAGCGCTGGAAACCCAAACGGAGGACAAAAAGGCCTCACGCCATTCGCAAACCGAAGGACTATGCGGTGCAAGAGCCAGGAGATATTGTGCAGGTAGACACCCTGGATCTCCATCCTTTTCCCGGGATGCACTTCAAACACTTCACCGGCAGAGATGTAATTTCAAGATGGGACGTGCTTGAAGTGTTTCCGAAAGCAAGCTCAAGACAAGCCAAAGAGTTTCTTTCCTGTCTGATCGAGCGTACGCCCTTTCCAATCAAAGCGGTGCAGGTGGATGGAGGCAGTGAATTCATGGCTGAATTTGAACAGGCTTGTGCGGAATATGGCATTCGACTTTTTGTCTTGCCTCCCCGCTCTCCAA
>CAZOYK010000153.1:0-4651 GCA_964584065.1 uncultured Anaerolineaceae bacterium
ATCGTTATCGTTTATTGATTCCTCAGCGTCATCCGCGCTATCCGCGCCAGGTGCCGTTGGTGTATCTGATTCTTCGCCATTTTCAACAATGATGGCGCTTTCGGGGCAATCCTCTGCCGCCAGGCGGGCGTCTGCTTCGAACTCCGGTAAGACCGGATCCATAATCACCTCTGCAACGGTGCTCGTGGCAAGGCTGAAAACGTCGGGGGCATCGCCTTCGCAGATCCCACAACCGATACAAAGATCGGGGTCAACATGTACTCTCATTAAACTACTCCTTATTCAAGCTTACATTCTGGCAAAGCAGCCAAAATTTACCGCAGTAAGTATAACACTCTCTGCATTTTTGACCCATAGGAATTCGATTAACAACTGTCCTTTTTTGGCAATCCATCAGGCTTTTTGCCCCCAAAAGGTCTTAACACCGCTTTCGATCAAATCGATTAGCAAACCCAGGAGCACCCCGCCAAATATGATCAGGAGCAAGAGCGGAATATGGCTGAGGACGGCAGGCAGCCACCGCAGGGGAGCCCAATTGGCGGGCAGGAACAGGAAAGAAGCGAATTTGTCCATGAGTTCCATGAACGCAGGATTAAGCGCGTTTGGCGTGCTGAACCAGGTAAGCAGCAGCGCCACCTGCAGAATTGCCTCCAGCAGGGTGGTCAGGAAGACTGGCAGGGTATGTCGGCGGGTGAGAAAGCGAATGGATTGGTTCAAAACCGCTGTTGCAGCTGCACCAATGAAAAGCCATCGAAGACTGTTCAACACTTCAGGATTGAAGATGGGAATCAAACCTGAGTTCTGCCAGATAAAGGGGATGTTGACCTGCGGTACAACAACGAAGAGGATCAGGAAGAGGATCGTGAAAATAAAGCTGGCGATGATGTCGCTGAGCTTAATTTGCTGACGCTTTTCAGGCACAGCAGGTAAGTCATCCAGGTCTTCCGCGGCAAAATCGAGCTTGACGTCCTTCTGATACAGGATGGCAAAGATGATGGTAACCCAGGCAAAGGCACCCAGTAAACCCTGCCAGATATTGCCCAACACGGAAGCAAAAAGCTCGAAGACATTGCCCTCAAAATTGACAATTCCTTCCAGAAGGGAGGCAATTGCCATTCCGAGGGTGACAGCCAGCAGTACAATCCTCAATACCCGCAGGTAAACTGAAAAGTGCGGCTGCCCGATCAGCGCCTCTTTGGCGTGGGTGTCATACTTGGTGGCTAATTCTGCAGGGCGACCTAACTCGATCAGCACGGCTTTGGTGTCTGCATCGGTGGGTTGGCTGCCCTGGCTTCTTTCAGACAGCGTTTCTTCAATCAGGCTTTCAAGTTCCCGCGCGACATCCTGCCTTTTGATTTCGGGCAGGTGCTTGGTGACAGCGTAGATGTAACGCTTGATGAGTTCCTTTGATTCCATATCATACCTCCAGGATTGATTCGATATTTTTGACGGATTCGCGCCAGTAGCTGGTGATTTGCGCCAGGAGCTGCCGCCCATTTTCGGTGATTTGATAGTACTTTCGGGGTTTATCGGTGCTCGTATCCCAGTCGCTGTGCAGAAGACCCTGGTCCTCAAGGCGGCGCAGGAGAGGATAGACCGTGTTACCTTCCAGGGGGATGCCGCTCTCCGCGAGATTTTTGACCAGCTGATAGCCATAGCTTGGCTGCTGGCACTGGCTGAGAACGACCATGTTGGTCACTCCCCGCCGAAGTTCGACCACAAAATTAGCATAGATCTCATTGAGTTCGTTCATAGTGCTCCTTACTATATTGTCAAAAACAGTATAGTGTATAACGCACAGTAAGTCAAGACCAATTTGGAGGTTGGTCCATTAGAATGGTAGGGTGGGTTGGCGTCACAGAACCTATACCAACAACTGCCTCGGGATAGCCCACCCACCAATACAAACCCGTCACGTCCGATCGGTGGGTTGGCTTTTAATCGCTTGCCTAAGCCAACATCCTCTTACGCCAACCCACCCTACCAAGATATCGCGTAGGTCAGGTTCTGCTTGTGAACCTGACATCACGAGTGCTGGCAAATATTGTCCTCAATAAAAAAGGCTTCCGACGTCAGGTTGAACCCCAGCCCTACGAAGGAGGTCTTCTACCTGGTGATAATTTCGATTGACGCAGACCAATGGAAGAGGGTATATTTAGCCAATTACAATGCGAGGTTTGTTATGATCTATCATTTGACCACCCTGCCTGAATGGCAAAAAGCGCAAGAACAAGGTGTCTATATCCCCGGCGGTTTCGAGCAAGACGGTTTTATTCACTGTTCGGATCACTACCAGATCAAATCCACCGCCAACCGGTTTTATCGTGATACACCCCAACTGATCGTGCTGGAAATCGATCCCAACCTGACCAAAGCTGAGCTGGTTTATGAGAATCTCGAGGGCGGCGAAATGCCGTATCCGCATCTTTACGGCGTTCTTCCCCTCAGCGCGGTAAAGACTGTCCATGAACTTGGGCATGAAGAAAATGGGGATGTCAAATTGCCAGAAGCGCTGGTCCATCCTGAGCCGACGCTCTTCACTGAGCTGCTCTATGGGCAACCCGGGCGGGTTTTCCGCTCGCCAACCCCCGGCAGCAAGTACTTTGACCCGGAAGACCAGGTGTTGGGGCTGTATAAAGAGGCCAATATCGACGCAGTGGTTGTTTTGAACCCGACTGAAGAGCATTTACGCTACGGCGAGAGGGATCTCATTTCGCTTTATAAGCAAGCCGGCATCCAAGTGATCTATGACCCTGTGCCAGACTTTTCGGCGCCTCCTCACGGTACCTGGGACGCCTCAATTGATAAGGTTGCGGCGTTGGTTCGGAATGGCAAGAATGTTGCCATCCACTGCCATGCCGGTGTGGGCCGCACGGGGATCTTCACAGCTTGCCTGGCGCAGGATCTGCTTGGGCTTTCGCCAGAGGCTGCGATTGAGTGGGTGCGGCAGTTTATCCCCTTTGCGGTGGAAACCCAGTTCCAGCAGCAGTACGTCTTTGCTCACCGACAATAAAGGCAGTTAAAGCAAACCACCCTGGGTTTTACCAGGGTGGTTTTTTGTGCCCTAATTTACTTAATAGATAAGGATAAAGTTATCTCGGTAGGTGTTGCCGCGCCTGAGATCACATTGATGATGTAATCGCCGGCTTCAGGCAGCACCCCCTCAAAGCTGGTCGATTCACCCATCCCGGAAAGCAGAACAGTGCCGTCAACATGCCAGATGGAGAGTTTTAAGTTCTGGGTTGGCGATACGCTCACTTTGAAGGTCTGCCCTTTGTTTGCCCAGGCGACAAAGTTGTGAACTTTTCCGGCGGGTATGGTTGCCTCAGCAGTCATGCTGGAGGTGCCAGGCTCGAACGACAGGCGCTGTGGAATGCCAAGGTAGAGTGAATAGCCTGTGTCGTACTTGCCAGCCTTGATGTCAATGTACCAGTCGCCTTTTTCCGGGATGTAATCGCGATACCAGGTCCAACCCTGGTCAAACTCAACCAGTTTTTTGCCGCTGGCGCTCGAGACCGCGATGTATGCCCCGCTTGCACCATAAAGAGAGATGTCCATCAACTGATTCTTGTCTGCCCAGAAAACGTAGCGCCTGGTGGTATTGGCAGTCATTTGACCTTCAGCGGTCACGTTCGTGGTACCAGAGGCAAAGTTCAGCCGGATAGCCTGACCAGGAGTGGTGGTGGGCACGGCGGTTGGCGCAGCGGTTGATGTGGGTTGAATGGGGGTGACGACCACAGTCGGCACGTTGGTTGCCGTGGGTGGGATTGAGGTCGCAGTGGGTGGGATGGAAGTAGCGGTTGGTGGAATGGTCGTGGGGGTTGCTTCAGCAATGGTTTCCGTGTTGGTAGGCTGGAGGACAATCGCAGTGGAAGTCTGCTGCGCTTGTGCTACAACCGCCGCCTTGGTCAGGGTGGCCTGAGCAAAGAGGGCGATCTGGGTTGCTGAGTCGGAAGGCGAGGTTGTCGGTTGTGGATAACTGCAAGCGGCAAGCATGCCTAACAATAGAACTGCAAAAATGATTTTTTTCATGTCTCCTCGATTTCTATGCCATCCAGCAAAAGATGGTCATATTTCATGACACTATATTATTTATACGCTAAATTGTGCCAGAAAGTTCCCGTTTCCCGTGTTATTGTGGGATTTGGAGATAGGCAGTGTAGTCTACCCAAAAAATTACAGCAGCAGCTGCCACTGCAAAGGCACTATACAGCAACACAAAGAGCCAGGCACGCGGTCTCTGGGAGTTGGCAATTTGTGCGAATAATTCTTTCAGGGGCTTTACCTGGCTGATAAGCAGGAATGCAATGAAACCAAGCCAGGCGCCGGAGCTGTTCAGGATGAGGTCGTCCACATCAAAGATGCGAATGACGAAGCTGAGCTGAACGATTTCGATGGTCAGCGAGATTGCCAGCCCGATCACGATTGCCAGCCAGCCTTTGTGTCGGTTGGGAGTGAGCACTGAGACCAAAAAGCCGATCGGGACAAAAACCAGGACATTTCCCAGGATGTTAATGGCTACAATAAACCAGGTGAAGTGGTGGTCAACGTCGATTGCCCGCTCCAGCATTTGCACCAAACCTCTTAGCGGAACCAGGTTGGGAGGTTCGGGCGTGCGGTCAAGCACCAGGATGAAGGGTTCCAGCGTGCG
>CAZOYK010000154.1:0-4631 GCA_964584065.1 uncultured Anaerolineaceae bacterium
TACACCCGCCGGGTCGGTTTCGACAAGATGATTTCCATTGGCAACCAGGCTGACCTCGATTTTGCTGACCTGATCTCTTACCTGAACGAAGATGAAAACACTTCCTGTCTCACGCTTTACATCGAAGGCATTAAAGACGGACCAAAGTTCATGGAAGCAGCTCGCAATTGCACCAAACCGATCATCGCACTCAAAGCCGGCACTTCCGCTCACGGCGCAGCCGCAGCAGCCTCCCACACCGGGTCGCTGGCTGGCAGTGCCAAGGTTTATGAAGCCGCATTTGAGCAAGCCGGTGTCGCCCAGGCTGAAGACCTCAACGACATGTTCGATACCACCCTCGCCCTCGCCCTCCAGCCGACCATGAAAGGCGACAACCTCCTGATCGTCACCAATGGCGGCGGTGTTGGCGTTTTGGCTACGGATGCCGCTGAGAAATACGGACTACCACTCAAGTTTGCTCCTCAGGATGTTCAGGAAGAGCTCAAGAAACACATGCCTTCTTTCGGTTCCGCCAAAAACCCGGTCGATATCACCGGCGGCGCAGGTCTGGCAGGTTATTACGAAGGCGTCAAGTACTCATACGCTCACCCCTGGGTGGATGGCATGGCGGTACTTTACTGCGAAACTTCTGTTACTGACCCGCAGGAAATCGCTGAAGCAATTTATAACGCCATCCAGGAATCCGGCGCAAGCGGCAAGCCTGTGGCAGTGTCCTTCATTGGCGGCGAACGCTGCGAAAAAGCGAAGGAATGGCTGATCGAACATGAGATTCCCACATATGACGCCCCCGACCTGGCAGTTAAAGCCCTGGCATCTTTGCGCAAACAGGATGAATTGCTGCAAACCGCACATAATAGCATGTACAAACCAACCAATGTCGATCCCGAAAAAGCCCGCCAGATCATTGCCGCTGCCCGTGCCAAGGGTCGTGACGCCCTGACAGAAGTCGAAGCCAAGCACGTCTTCAAGGCTTACGGTCTGCCCGTGACCTCCACCGACCTTGCCCACAACGAAGAAGAAGCCATCCGCATGGCGAATGAGATCGGATTCCCGATTGTGATGAAGATCGTCTCCCCTGATATCCTGCACAAATCCGATGCTGGCGCCGTCAAAGTCGGCATCAAGAACGAGCAGGGTGTGCGCGATGCCTGGAAAGTCATCATGGAGAACTCCCTGAATTACAAAGCCGACGCCGAAATCGACGGCGTGGCCATCCAGGAAATGGCTCCCTGGGCAACCGAGGTTATCGTCGGTTCCGTCAACGATGCCACATTCGGCCCCACTTTGATGTTCGGTCTCGGTGGTATCTTTGTTGAAGTCATGAAGGATGTGACCTTCAAAGTTGCTCCGATCGACGAAGCCACTGCTCTGGATATGCAATCAGAGATCAAGAGCTCCAAGATCCTGCAAGGCGCTCGCGGCGAGGAACCTCGCGATCAGAAAGCGCTTGCCGACGTTCTGGCACACTACTCCTACATGGTCTACGACCTGCGGGATGAAATCGCCGAATCAGACGCAAACCCCGTCATCGTTTACGAAGAAGGACAAGGCGTTGCGGTTGTGGATGCCCGCATCATTCTGACCAAAAAGTAAACCTTAAACCACAATTCGTAATATCAAGCCACTGTTGGTAAAATCAGCAGTGGCTTTGATGATTAATAAAGGAGCAGCACTATGAGCGAAGTGAAGAAGAGTTTTCTTATTGATATGGACGGGGTACTCCTGCATGGATCAAAACCAATTCCAGGAGCAAAAAAATTCGTCCAGACTCTATTAGCGGAAGAGCGCAAATTTCTTGTAGTGACAAATAACGCACTTTACACCACGCGTGATCTGGCGCACCGCTTACAGATTGCCGGTCTCGATATACCTGAGGATAACATCTATACTTCCGCCGTAGCCACCGCCCAATTTTTGGATGATCAACTGCCCCAGGGCACAGCCTTTGTGATTGGTGAGGTCGGACTGACCGAAGCCATCCACCGAATTGGCTATGTGCAAACTCCGGTGAAACCGGATTATGTGGTTTTAGGGGACACAATAAATTACAGTTTCGATCAAATCACCATTGCTATCCGCCTGATCAACGACGGCGCAAGGTTCATCGCCACCAACCCGGATCTGACCGGACCAAGCGAACAAGGCGTTGTGCCTGCAACCGGCGCCATGGCTGCCCTGATTGAAGCTGCCACTGGAAAAACCCCTCTTTACATCGGCAAGCCAAACCCGCTTATGATGCGTTCAGCTCTTAATCATCTCGGCGTCCACTCTGAGGACAGTTTCATGATTGGCGACAACATGCGTACGGATATCCTGGCAGGTATTTCGGCAGGCATGGATACTGTGCTTGTGCTGACTGGAGTGACCCAGGAAAGTGATATCTCCAATTTTCCTTATCGACCGAAGTTCATCTATAACACCGTTGGTGAAATTAAATTGGAGGATCTGAACTGATGGATCTTTCACGAAGGGATTTCCTCAAGTTTGGCGCCATGAGTTTGGGGGCTGCCGCGGTGTTACCTGGCTCCAAGGCTGAGGGTAACTGGGTCAGACCACGTTTTATGCTGGTGGGTGAAAAATCCGGCGTGAGTATTCACAAGGAACCGGATGAGTCGAGCGTGATTCTCTACCAGCGCCAGTACATGGATATTATCAACGTCTATGAAGAGGTTATTGGCCCCAACGGACCTGCCTGGAACCCTCTCTGGTACCGCTGCTGGGGTGGTTTTGTATTCAGCGGACTTCTCTACGAGGTCAAATACGAGCTGAACGAGCCTTCAGAACCAAAACGCAGCACGGGTCAATTGGCAAAAATCACCGTCCCCTACACCCGCTCACTCTACCGTCAATATAATAACGGTTGGGTTCCGCTTTGGATGTATTACTACGGCTCAGCCCATTGGGTCGTTGATGTAGTACAGGGACCCAACAAACAACCCTGGTACAAAATCCAGGACCAGCTCGGACGCACAGAAACGATCGTGCGCGCTGAGCATTTGCGTTTCATTGAAGACGAAGAGTTCGCACCGATTTCACCTGATGTTCCCGGCAGTGAAAAGTTCATTGACGTTTCGCTACCTCTTCAGCGTATGCAAGTATTCGAAGGCGACAACATCGTGAAAGAGTTCAAAGTTTCCACCGGCTTCCCCACAGGTGAGGGTCTATACGCAATTAAAGCGAAATACCCCTCCAAACACATGGGAAATGCCGTCCTGACAAGCGATGTCCGTGAAAGGATCTGGATGGGCGTGCCCTGGACCTGCTTCTTCGAATTGGAGATAGGACTGGCAACACACGGCACCTTCTGGCATTCGAACTTTGGAACACCGATGAGCGCAGGGTGTATCAACATGGCAAATGATGACGCCCAGTGGATCTACCGCTGGACCTTACCCCAGGCAGAACCCGAAGAGTGGGTCAAACAAGGTTGGGGAACAATGATCAAGGTCCATAAGTAGTTACACAAATTCATTAAAAACCTGGTTTCCCAGCAATATACCGCCCCTGGTGAGCACCAGATGTCTTCCATCTGGGAAAGGCAGCCATTCTGCCAATTTCCTTGCCAAGATGCGTTCAACTTCAATCTGAAAGACATCCACCATGGCTGTGCCAAAACGATTCTTGAAATCGAACTCAGAAACCCCTTCTTTTGTCAGGCGCAACCCCAACATCATTGTCTCTTGCTGCATAGTATATAAATCAAGCTTTAGCGTTTCCACTGCAGCCGGGAATGCCCTCTTTGGATTGGACTGCCGGTCACTCACCATCCGGATGTATTCTTCTATAGAAGCTGTGTTGGCTACGCGCAGCCCATTCAGGCTGCTGTGCGCGCCTGCCCCCACCCCCAGGTAATGCTGGTTTTTCCAATAGATCTTGTTGTGCCTTGCCTCAAAGGCTTCTCCTCTGGACCAATTCGAGATCTCATACTGGGAATAACCTTCCTGAGCCAGCGTATCCATCGCCAATTCAAACATATCAGCACTCAGATCTTCTGAGGCGGGCTGGATATTGCCTTTCTCAACCTCGTCAAAAAGCTGTGTTCCCGGTTCAAGTATCAACGAGTAAAGAGAAAGATGATTTGGCTGCAGAGCAACTGCCTGCCGGAGATTGGACTGCCAGTCGGCCAGGCTCTGCCCCGGAATCCCAAACATTAGATCAATGTTGATGTTGGCAAATCCTGCCTGGTGCGCATAATGGATGGCATCGACAGCCTGGGAGGGGTTATGGATCCTGCCAAGCAGGGCGAGATCACGATCAATAAATGATTGGACCCCGATACTGAGCCTGTTCACTCCGGCTTCAAGCAGGCTGGCAGTATACTCAGGGCTAAGCGTCCCGGGGTTTGCTTCCAATGAAATTTCAGCGTCCTCAGCCAAGCTGAAATCATTGCGGATGGAGTCAATCAAGTCTTCAATCCACTCAGCCTTCATCAAAGAAGGCGTGCCACCGCCAAAAAAAATTGTATCCACCTGGGGTGGAAGATCCTCCAGACTGCCTGCCTGGTGCCCGAGTTCAGACATTAATGCAGTAAAATAGCCCGGCATTAATTCGTCTTTACCGGCATACGTGATAAAATCACAATACTTACACCTTCTGCGACAGAAGGGAATATGGAGATAGATACCAAACAT
>CAZOYK010000155.1:0-4615 GCA_964584065.1 uncultured Anaerolineaceae bacterium
TTTTTCAGTTTTCATGATCCCACTTTGTGTGAGTCCAACAGCCGAAGTTTTGCCTCTCAATACCGCTCAGCAATCTTCGTCGCCGATGATGAAGAACGCAAAGTCGCGGAAAAGCTGATCGCTTCTCTGAATAATTCAGGTGAGTACGAATGTAAAATTATTACCGAGATTTGCGATGCTGACATTTTCTACCCGGCTGAGGATTATCACCAGGATTATTATGAGAAACACCAGGTAATCCTGACGGACGAATGCGGTTGTTAAGACTTGCCTTGGGGGAGGAATTAACAGTTATAATCTTAGTATGACAAATGAAAATGATGTTTCAAACGATCTGAAAGAAAAACGGATCGCAATATTAATTGATGGCGATAACGCCCAATCTGCTTTAATGGAACAAATCGTGGTTGAGGCAAGCCGTTATGGTAATGTCACCATCCGGCGTATTTATGGGGATTGGACCTCATCCAATATGAGATCCTGGAAAGATACGCTAAATTCCTATGCTTTTCAGCCTTTCCAACAGTTCGCTTACTCCGTCGGCAAAAACTCGACAGACTCGGCCATGATCATTGATGCAATGGATATCCTGCATACCAACCTGGTGGACGGATTTTGCCTGGTTTCCAGCGACAGCGATTACACCCGTCTTGCCACCCGAATCCGCGAGAGTGGCAAATTGGTGATTGGCATTGGCAAGCAAATGACGCCTCGCGCTTTCGTCTCGGCATGTGATGTTTTTATCTATACCGAAAACATGATTGAGCGGGAACGTCAAAAGAAGAAGGCAGCCGCGCGTCAGCAGATGTCTGCCAAGCTTTCTGAAGCTGAGTCAAAACTGATTGATAACATCAACCAGGCGATCGAATTGGTCGGCACAGATGATGACGGATGGTGCAAGCTTTCGGAAGTTGGCACAGCCCTGCGCCGTATTGATCCTGGATTCGACCCGCGTACCTATGGCGCAAGACAGCTCGCCACCCTGGTGCGTGCCCGAAAGGCTTACTTCGACATCAAAAAGCAGACCGGGAAATCCATCATCCTGATCCGATCCAAAGAAGAAGATTAACAAAGTGCCACCGAGAGGTGGCTTTTTCTTTTGTTCACACACCTTTTCATGGAGAAATGAAAGAAATCTGCCAAAGGTTGGCAGCCAAAGGCAATAATTCCCTTACCAACAGAAAGGAAACTTCATGTTCCCGGAAAAAAAACTCACCCACGCTGTGGACCTTTGCCTGCCAAATGGAAGCTTAAATCCAGACGCTGTTGGCTGGTCGCGCCAGGCTCTGCAAAATTGCCGGCTCTATGGGCATCCCCTGCGAAAAAAGCGCTGGAACTACTGGTGCATCACCAGCCCCACCCACCTCTTCTCGGTGACCTTGAGCGATGTGGATTATGCCGGTCTGCCTTTTGTTTACTTCCTTGATTTTGCTACAGGCGAATTCATCGAAAAAACCATCATCACCCCCCTTGGCAAAGATGTACAACTTGGGGATGAGGTCCCAGACGATGCCAGCTACTCCGGGAAAGGCTGCCAGATCAGCATGCGCCAGACCGTATATGGAGTCCAAATGCGGGTGGAGGTTGCTGATTTCGGCGGAAAGCCCCTGCAAGCGGAGTTCCAAATTACGGAACCCGAAAATCACGAGAGCCTGAACGTGGTGGTGCCGTGGAGCGAGCGCTTGTTTCAGTTTACTGCCAAGAATAACACCTTACCTGCCCAGGGCAGGGTTGTGCTGGACGGGAACGCGATTGTGTTTGACGCTAAGGACAGTTTCGCCACGCTGGATTTTGGGCGCGGCGTCTGGCCGTACAAAGGCTTTTGGAATTGGGCAAGTTTCTCTACGCGTCTGCCTGATGGGCGTACTCTGGGGGTCAATTTTGGGGCGGGTTGGACGGATAAGACCGGTTCCACTGAGAACGCTCTTTGCATTGACGGACGCTTGATTAAGCTCAGTGAAGACATGACCTTTACCTATTCAACCCAGGATTTCAAAGCCCCCTGGAAGATCCAGACCGCCGAAACCGGGCGCGTGGATTTGATCTTTACGCCATTTTTCGAGCGCATTGCCAAAACTGCCATGTTGATCCTCCGCTCGGAAGTTCATCAGATGATCGGGCATTTTGATGGGACAATCCTCGGCGAGGATGATGAGATAATCCAGGTCAGCCAGGCGGTCGGTTGGGCAGAAGACCACCACTCGCGCTGGTAAGTGACAGCAAAAATTGTGGAATGAGAAAGAAGAATAAAAAAAACCACCTTTTGGCGGTTTTTTTATCAAGCGGGGAGGCAGGGATTCGAACCCTGGGTCGAATTTTACTCCGACAACCACTTAGCAGGCGGCCCCAATCGTCCACTCTGGCACCTCCCCAATTTTTGGTTGTTAAGCCTGGCGGAGGAAGTGGGATTCGAACCCACGATAGGTTTCCCTATACCTGTTTTCAAGACAGGCGCCTTGAACCGCTCGGCCATCCCTCCATAGACAGAGCATTCTAACACGAAAAAGGTCTGAATTCAAGCTGGATTTGCTGACCTTTAAGTCAATTTTTTGGACTGGTCACGCGGTTTGGGCTGTTGAACCGGTACGCGAGTCGTCCAAAGTGCAGGATATCTCCATGGCGAATTTCTGTGCCCTTCGTGTCTACCGGCTGAAAATTGACATAAGTACCCGCGGTGGTGTGAAAGTCTGTCAGACGCGTGCGACCGTCGGGAAAGGCATGAATATCGGCGTGCAGCGGTTCCAGTGCTTCGTCGCTGAGGACGAGGTTTGCCTGCTGCGGATCTTTGCCAATGAGTGTAACTTCTTTTGTGAGCAAGAGCGGCTTTTCGGCACAGGGGGTGTTGTCGCGGTCGAGTTTGATCAGGCTGCCGTAAGTTTTGACTGGGACGTAACTCTCCGGTTCTACCCGAGCAACTGTTTCTGAAGGCTCAGCGACTGGTTTGGTGGTTTTCTTCTTTAAGCGGGTTGGTAAGATGATCACTGCCAGCAGTCCTATGGCTGCCAGACCAAGACCCAGCCAGAGCCATAAGTTGCTTGTTAGTGATTCTGGCTCATTTGCTGTTGGGTCCGACCATGTCAGTGCAATGTACTTCATTTCACTACGCGTCTCAAAACCCAGGGCGTCTTCGGCACTCAACTGAAGGCTGAGTTTACTCTGGTCCCGATATTGGCTGAGATCGAGCACAAAGTCACCAAAGGGTGCTTCTTCTTGCTGCTCAACGAGGCTTCCATTAGCGAATAAACTGGTGCTGAGGATCTCACGCGGAAAGCCATCCGGGAATTCAATTAATGCCTGGACAGGCAGTTGGGCTGGCTCTATCACCTCATCACTTCGAATTTCCACAGTCAGCTGTTCAGGTAAATTAGTGAAACTCAAGCTGGTTGGCAGAACTTCCAATGCGACTTCACTGACAGCGGAGGTTAATATGTCTTCACCCGGAGATGTAAGACGCAAACTGATCTTTTGTGTGCTGCCAGAACGGATCTCTGATTGCCACGTGACGGTATAGCGATATCCTTTGCCCTTTAGATAATCTCTTGGATTAGGAGGGATTTGGCTGCCGCTCAGGATGGTCAGGCTGCCGCCCCAGGTTTGACATGCTGTGTCCAAATCAGTCTGATAGGTTGATCCAATCACCACCGGCGCAGCAGTCATCCAAATGTGCACTGGTATGCCGGCTTCGCCAGCTTGTTTGATCAGGGCAGTCAACGCAGGAAGCTCATCTGGTTCAATATAGGGGGTCATATAGACCAGCACAGTTTCCTTGGATGAAGGGTTGCTTGTAAGCAGTGTGACTGCCTCTTCAAGGCTCTGCAAAGAGCTGTTCATCTGCCGCTGGTTTTCGGTGTATGCTTCCAGCGCTTTTTTCCACTCGGTGTAGTTTTCAAGTTGATCGTAGCGGATGTTTGGGTTGATGAAGAGGCTGTAGACATCGCCAGTAACGGGGGTGAGATCAGAGCCAAGCTCGCGCATGGCTGCCAGCATGCGGTCGTAGTTGCTGTAGCCGCTGGGGTAGGTGAGCACGAGGGTGCGTTCAGGGTTGATCACCAAACCAAAGTGCACACCAACATACTCGCTGGTGAGCGTTTCAACGGCAATTTGTGTGTCGTTTTCGATCACACTCACATGACTGGCTGCAAGGGAGGTTTCTTGCTCCAGCCCGCCAGGGATCGAAAAGTTCAGTGTCAATTCTGGAAACTCACGCGTGTCCAGATCCTCTATTACTACCCTGGGGGTGAACTCCTGCCCTCTGGCAGGCGAAATTGGCTGGATCAGCATGGCGCTGATCAGGCACAAGATCAAACAGGTTGTCCCCAGAGGTTTTTGTTTCATTCTTTTCGCAGTGCTACTAATTTGCTAAGTTGATACCACAATCAATGAAAAAGCGGTAAAGGCGTTTGTTACTGAATGAATTTTACCTGAGTATAACAACAAGTTGTGAAGTTCTGATTTATATAAGGCCAAAATGCTTAAAAGCGTTGAAAATTCCATTGTCGGTTACATCGCTTGTGACGTAGTCGGCTACAGCTTTGAGTTCATCCACCGCATTGCCCATGGCGACCCCTGTCTGACAGTACTGCAGGATTTCGATATCATTGAAGGAATCCCCAAA
>CAZOYK010000156.1:0-4592 GCA_964584065.1 uncultured Anaerolineaceae bacterium
GGACGCCGTTTTGCTCCAGGATCAGATTGGCATAGAAGGTGTCGTTCTCGAGATTGGTGACTTCGACTCTTTCCAGACGAATGTCGAGCGCGTTCATGACGGAAATCAGGAGATCGTGGGTGAGGGGGCGGGCGATCGCCACACCCTGGAGCGCAATGGTGATCGAGTCCGTTTCGGGTATACCCATCCAGATGGGAAGGTAGCGTTCGGAATCTTTTTCCTTTAGAACAGTGATCCGGTCCTGATTAGTGAGGCTGACGCGGATACTATCGATTATGCACTCGATCATTTTTCCCATTATGCACCAAATTTCTTGTTTACGTTGTTTATCTCATAGTGATTCTAACATGTAAGCCACGCGAATCAACTCGGCTATTCTTAAAATTTGCTAATCCAATTTAGTAACATGTGTGCGAAAATCTTTAACAATCGGCTATAATAGAGTTCCGAGGGAAGGCATTGAGGTAGTTTTTCTTTGGAGATTGAAACGGCAATCATTAATATCGAAAGAGGAAAGTTTTGCAAATGGCAGAATCACTACAGGTGCTATTGATTGAGGGGAAACGGAATGTAGCCCGACGTTTTGCCAGTGATCTTGAGAAAAAAGGATATTCTCTGAGGGTAGAGAATAGCGGGAGTAAGGGACTCGACGCTATAAAGTTATTCTCACCGGATGTGGTGGTGATCAACGCTGCATCGCTGCGCACAAATGGTCTTCGGCTGGTCAATTGGTTTCACAACAGCCTGCCCGCCACCCCCTTATGCTTGATAGTTGCGGAAGATGAGCCGGTGGGAGGGACAGAAAACGTTAATTTCTTTCTTCGGTTGCCTTTCACAGTGCAGAAACTGGTCAATCGTTTGCGAACGCTTGAAAACAACAACCACAAGGGAATACTTGTCAGAGGGGATTTGGTTTTGAATCCTGATAGCCGAATTGCCATTTACAAGAATAAGGAAGTTCATCTAACACCTCGCCTGACTGATCTGCTTACAAAAATGATGGAGAAACCGGGGGAGGTATTGACCCGGGAAGCCTTGTTTAAGGCGATCTGGGACACGGATTACGTTGAGGACACACGCACCCTGGATGTTCATATTAGTTGGCTGCGCCAGGCATTGGAAGACGACCCGCACCACCCGGATTTGATAAAAACCATCCGCAGCAAGGGGTATTTGTTGAAGGTTTGACAGCCGTGGCCCGGCGAATGGTTCGTCACTGCGAGTCCCGTTCCGGTATTTAAGCTAATTGAAGAGAGTGGCAGTCTGATTTTTGTTTACGTTCAAAGATGAAAGGCGGATCGCCACGCAAACGAAGCTCGCGATGACGGGAACCCCTTCCGTTCGTGCCGGTCTGGAGACCGGCGAGAACACGGGATTTCGTTGGTGATGATCGGATCGTAATTTCCAAACCATCCTGACATATTTGTCTTTACAAATTGGGGCGAAGCGTCTTCAATGCTTGAATCCGGGATTGCCAAGATTTTAGTGTGGGACGCTTCGCCCCTACATTAACATTTGCATAAAAAAACACCTCTGTGAATTTCACGGAGGTGTTTTTGGTTCGTCAATTCCTAGTGAATAAATCCGTAAACCAAAGCGAGCAGCACGCCGCCGGCAATTACGCTGCCGAGCTGTCCGGCTGTGTTGGAGCCCATCGCGTGCATCAGGATGAAGTTGGAAGGATCCTCTTCCAACGCCATTTTGGCGCTCAGGCGACCGGCCATCGGGAATGCTGAGATACCACAAGCTCCGATGAGGGGGTTGACCTTACCGCGCGTCACAACCGACATCAACTTGCCAAATAACAAGCCTGCGATTGTATCCACCACGAAGGCCAGCAAACCCAACGCCAGGATCATGAGCGTGTCGAGGTTCAGAAAGCTCTGGGCGGTCATGGTGGAGCCTATTGCTAATCCCAGGAATAGGGTCGCGATGTTGATCAGCTCGTTTTGCGCCATCTTGCTCAGTCGGTCAACTACCAAGGCTTCACGCAGCAGGTTACCGAGCATCAGCGCTGCCATCAGAGGGGCAGCATCGGGAGCCACCAACGCCACAAGCAGGGTGACAATGATGGGGAAGAGCACCAGGGTGAGGCGCGAAACCGGCTTGGGGGAGTATTCCATGCGGATCAGGCGTTCTTTGCGGCTGGTCATCAGCTTCATAATTGGAGGTTGAATGATCGGGATCAGGCTCATGTAGGAATAAGCCGCCACCGCGATTGGGGCAATGATATTTGGCGCCAGGCGTTCGCCGACGAAGATCGCTGTCGGTCCGTCGATCGCTCCAATGGAGCCAATCGCGGCCGCTTCATTCAGCGGAAAGCCTAAAACGATTGCGAGCAGGAGCGTGAAGTAAATGCCAAATTGCCCTGCCGCGCCGAGCAGCACAAGGCTGGGTTGGCTCAGCAGCGGGCCAAAGTCGATCATGGCGCCGACGCCGATGAAGATCAGCAGCGGGAAAAGTTCCGTCTTGATGCCGGCCTGGTAAATAACCTTCATGAAACCGACTTCGTTCGACATGCCAAGGTTCGCGAGCAGGCAGCCAAAGCCAATTGGAAGCAGCAGAACCGGTTCGTATTCTTTCCAGATGGCAAGGTAAATCAACACCAGGGCGACCAAAATCATGACACCATTTAAGAGAGTGAAGTTGTTGAATCCCTTCGTCAGGTCAGCAATTAACTGGGTTAAGTCCATACCTGCTCCTATGCCTGGAAGGTGAAGAGCGGCTGGTTATGCTTGACCAAATCACCGGCGTTGACGTTGACCTGGGCTATGACACCATCCCGGTCCGAGCGAATCGCGTTTTTCATCTTCATGGCTTCCAGTGTGCAGACCTGTTGACCAGACTTGACAGTCTGACCAGCCTGGACATCGATCGACACAATTACACCAGGCAGGGGAGCATTGAGTGTCAGCCCGTTTGCAGCGCTTTGCGCAGGAGCAGCAGGCGCCGCAACCGGAACCGGAGCGGGTTGGGTTGTTACCGCGGGTACCACTGCAGGTCCCTGGACTTCAGGAAACACCTGGTAGACCTTGCCGTCGACTTCAGCCAGAACGGGATTGCTGTGAACGTCTTTGATGGAGACGTTGTAGATTTTTCCTTCGATTTCAACTTTAATGATCATGCGCTTCGTCCTCTGTTAATCTGTCGCGCAACCTGCTGCGCGCGACCTGCGGCAAGCCAGGTGCTGCCGGTTTGGATGGATTGGGTATCAGCTGCGAAAGCAGTTTTGGGTTTGGCGCTCAGTGCGTAAGCCACGGCAATGGCGGCAGCGAGTGCAGAAGCATCTC
The DNA here is from genome assembly GCA_964584065.1 of uncultured Anaerolineaceae bacterium. Lineage (GTDB taxonomy): Bacteria > Chloroflexota > Anaerolineae > Anaerolineales > Anaerolineaceae > Mesolinea. The sequence continues at coordinate 3,291 of CAZOYK010000156.1, forward strand.
CAGTTTCGGTCACAGCAACGGGCTCAGGAAGAACGGTTGCGGTTTCTTCCATGATCTCTTCTGCTTCTGGTCGGTTGGTGAGTTTAACCAACAGAACCATGATGCCCCAAAGGACGAGGATCATGGCAAAAACGATCCCCATACCAGTAACCGTAATCAACAAGCCTTGTTTCAGGATTTCGATCATTTGTCCCCCTTAGACCGGCATGTTGCCGTGCTTGCGCGGCGGATTGGTTTCGATTTTGTTCTGCAGAGCGGCAAGAGCCTCAATAAATTTCTGGCGGGTTTCGGCAGGCTCGATAACCTCATCGATGTAACCGGCTTTGGCGGCGACATAGGGATTCAGGTAGGTTTCCTGGTATTCCTGGGTGAGGCGTGTGCGTTCGGCTTTGGGGTCTTCTGCCGCTTTGATCTGCCTGCCGTACAGGATGTTGGCAGCGCCTTCCGCGCCCATCACGGCGATCTCTGCTGAAGGCCAGGCGTAGGTGATGTCGGTTCCGAGATACTTGCTGCTCATAACCACGTATGCGCCGCCGTAAGCTTTGCGTGTCACAACGCTGACCTTGGGGACGGTCGCTTCTGCGTAGGCGTAGAGCACTTTAGCTCCGTGACGGATGATACCGCCGTATTCCTGGGCGACACCCGGCAGGAAGCCAGGGGAGTCGACAAAGGTCACGATCGGCAGGTTGAAGGCGTCGCACAGGCGAACTGTGCGGGAGATTTTATCGGCAGAGTTGATATCCATCACGCCAGCCATCATCATCGGTTCCTGCGAGATCACACCCACAGGTCGGCCAGCCAGCCGGGCGAAGCCAACGATGGCGTTGGGGGCATAGCCAGCTTGCAGCTCGAGGAAGGAGCCCTGGTCCATGATGGCTTCGATCGCAGTGCGCATGCTGTAGGGCACGGTTGGATCCGTGGGGACGAGGTTGTTCAGTTCTTCTGCACGGCGAGTGGGGGAATCCTGGGTGGGGTGCACAGGGGGCATGTCCACATTGTTGGAAGGCAGGTAGGAAAGTGCCTGCCGTGCAAGGGCGATAGCATCCTGGTCGCTCGCACCGACCATGTGGCAGTTGCCACTGGTGGTGAGGTGGACGTTGGCACCGCCGAGGGTTTCAGAATCCACTTCTTCGCCGGTGACGGTCTTGATCACCGCGGGTCCTGTGAGGAACATGTAGGATTTGCCCTTGACCATGATGATCAGGTCGGTGACGGCGGGTGAATACGAAGCGCCACCTGCGCAGGGTCCCATGATCAGGCTGATCTGGGGAACCACACCAGAGTAAATGGCATTTCGCTTAA
>CAZOYK010000157.1:0-4581 GCA_964584065.1 uncultured Anaerolineaceae bacterium
TCCTATGCCCTTGGCAGGGACATCCTCCAGAATGTCAACATCAGCGTGCATGCCGGTGAGATCGTCGGCATTGCCGGTCTGATGGGATCCGGGCGTACAGAACTGGCAAAAAGCATTTTTGGCAACCCGGACCACTACCGCTTGAGTGGAAAAGTGTTCATCAACGGGGTGGAGCAAAAATTCCGCAGCCCGCATGACGCGATCAAATCATCCATGGCATATGTTACCGAGGATCGCAAAGGCAACGGCTTGATTCTGATTGACGATGTTAAACACAACATCAGCCTGGCAAACCTCAAAGAAATCACCGCTGGCGGCGTGATCAATGAGAATGAAGAGATCCTTGTGGCAAACAAGTATCGCTCTGAGCTTAACATCAAGACTCCCACCATCCAGCAAAAGGTACGCAACTTGAGTGGTGGAAACCAGCAAAAAGTCTCGCTGGGGAAATGGCTGTTTGTCAAACCCGGCATCATGATCCTGGATGAGCCCACCCGAGGTATCGATGTCGGGGCAAAATATGAAATCTATACAATTATGAATTCATTGGTGGAACAGGGAATGAGCATCATCATGATCTCATCTGAACTACCTGAGGTCCTTGGCATGAGTGACCGTGTTTATGTCATGTCTGCAGGAAAAATTAAAGGTGAAATGCCAATTGAGGAAGCTTCTCAGGAAGGCATTATGGCACTGGCAGTGGATTACTAGGAGACATCAATGGAAGATCTAAAGCTAAAAACAAGTGAAGCAAACCGGGAGAAAAGCCTGCTGGATATCATGAAGAGTAATATCAGCGAATACTTTATGTTTATTGCGCTGATTGTTATCATGATCTTCTTCAGTGTCACGACCGACGGCGTCTTTATCTCATCCCGGAATATCAGCAACCTGATCAACCAAATGGGCTATATTGCGGTTTTGGCAGTTGGTATGACCCTCATTATTGTCATCCGCCATATTGAGCTTTCAGTAGGTTACCTTGCCGGTTTCCTGGGTGCGTTCGCAGCGATTGCGATGACATTCTGGGGCTGGCCAATCTACGCGGTTATCCCTGCAGTGATGATCATGGGTATCCTGGCAGGCATGCTCACCGCCACACCAGTTGCCAAGCTTGGCGTGCCGGCCTTCGTCTCAACAATGGCTGCTGGTCTGATCTTCAGAGGTGCCTTGCTGCTGGTCACCATGGGCACTGGCACCATTGTGATCAGAGATACGGTCTTTAATGCCATCGGTAATGGATATATCCCGGATTTGCCATTGGGAGAATTTCTTCCAGGAAGGCATAAGTTAACCCTGATCATCGGTTTGATTGGAATTGTTTTTTCAATCTTTTCAGCCATCAAGGGCAGGAGAACCAAGCTTTCTTACAATTTCCAGGTTCCCAGTTTTGGCCTTTTCATCGCGCAACTTGTATTGGTTTCAGGATTGATCGGATATGTTTCCTGGATACTCTCTGGTTATAACGGCATTTCCTGGAGTTTGGTCATCTTACTCCTGGTTGTGGCAGTCTTCCAGTTCATCACGACCAAAACACCGCTTGGTCGCCATATTTATGCTGTTGGTGGAAACCCCGAAGCCGCGGAACTCAGCGGTATCAGTGTTTCGAAGATCACCTACATCGTTTTTGCCGCGATGGGCTTGCTCTCTTCTCTTTCGGGTATCATGTACGCTTCCCGTTTGCGTTCCGCAACCACGACCGCCGGTTTGGGTTTTGAGACTGACGCGATTGCAGCTGCCTTTGTTGGCGGCGTATCCGCGGCTGGTGGTGTGGGGACGATCACCGGTTCGATTATTGGTGCGTTGGTAATGATGTCGCTGACCAGCGGTATGAACCTGATGAACATTGATATTTCTGTCCAATACATCGTTCGCGGTGCAGTACTTGTTTTGGCAGTAGTGTTTGACCGCATTACCCGCAGAAATCAATAAAAATTTACAAAGATCGAACTAAAAAGGAGATGTTCAACCATCTCCTTTTTGTGTGCACAGTATTCAATTTTGCTTATTCCGGAAAGTAATCGTCCAGGTTGAGCGCTTCAAGGCTGGGAATGATGGCAGTTGCGAGCGAAAAGTCCTGACCGGTTGTGACCTCGTTAGGAACTGCAATCACCCTGATGCCGGCGCGGTGGGATGCCACAACGCCATTGTTCGAATCTTCAAGGACAATTGCATTTTGCGGGGCAACATTGAGGTTTTTGAGCACCTTCAGGAAAATATCTGGTGCGGGTTTGGCGTTTTTATTGACGTCTTCTGCTGTCACAATAGTAGTAAAACGATCAAAAATACCGAGCCGTTTCAGATGCCCGTGCACCCAATCCTGTTCAGAGCTGGAACCAACTGCCAGCAAGAAACCTCTTTTGTCGGCCTCATCCAGAACCTGGAGGACGCCGGGCTTGGCTTCTTCGTTTTTGATGGTTTGGAGCGCTTCATGTTCCACCGCAAGGCGTAAGTCCTGGGCTGAGACGCCATTGTTGAGGTGGGCAGCCAACTCTTCGTGAGGTCGGTATCCGTTGGGGATATGATGGGCACCGATGAGATTTTGGTAGCCCGCCATATCAAACGTGAGACCTGCCCTGGTGAACTCACGCTTCCAGATGTGGCAATAGACTGCTTCGGTTTCGATAATCAGGCCATCCAAATCAAAAATGATAGCTTGTTTCTGGTGATTTAAAGATTTGTCGGTCAAAATATTTACCTCCGCACGGAGCCGGTACCCCAATAACCACTGCGCAGGGGGGTGATATCTTCAACGGTGATGAAAGCCTCCGGATCCACTTCCAAAGTCAGTTTTTCAACAGCAGTGACGTCCTTTCGCCGAACGGACAGATCACAGAGCGAGACTGAACCGTTCCTTCCGCGGGCAGGGATCTCTGTGACGGCGTAATCCATTTTTCGCAAGGCTTCAGCAACAGCAAAGCCATGCTCTTTGGTGATGATCTTGATGTGAGAAAAGCCGATAGCAAGCCGCTTTTCAATTGTCATCCCGACTACGTTGCCTGTAGCGAAACCTGCAGCATAGCCGACCACATTCAGGACGTTGGATAGATCTTTTAGGACCACTCCCACTGTAACAACATAGAGCACTGACTCAACGAAACCGAGCATCCAGGCAATTGTCTGCTTTCCACGCATGGTGAGCATGAATCGCAGGGTGTCCATGGCAATCGAAGCCACCCGAACCAAAAAAATGAGGACCGCGGTCAATATGGCGGCAGGTGTAAGAATAAGTTGCATTTCTATTATCTACGCCTCAGTTCCATCTTCACCCCTGGCCGAAAGCAGAGCGGGCAGGTAGAGGTCGTCCGCATATTCTTTGACCATGCGGGTCATGGAGAATTGCGGCGAGATGGTGCGGATGCATTCTTTGATGCGTTGGATCCAATCTCCAGGCAAGCCGTCAGCCGAACGTTTGGTGTAATAGAGCGGCACGATCTCGTTTTCGAGCGTCTCGTAGAGGCTCTTTGCATCCGCGTCGTCCTGCTGGTCGAGGTTGTCGTAGTGGGTGTCATCCCCAATCGCCCAGCCGTTATGACCGTTGTAGCCTTCAGCCCACCAGCCATCCAGCACCGAGAAGTTGAGCGTGCCGTTCATGGCGGCTTTCATACCGCTGGTGCCCGAAGCTTCGCGCGGGCGGCGGGGGGTGTTGAGCCAGATATCCACGCCCTGCACCAAATAGCGCGCCATGTCCATATCGTAATCGTCCAAAAAGACCAGCCGTCCGCCGTTGCGGGCGTCTTTGACCTTGCGGTACACTTCCTGGATCAGGAGCTTGCCGGGTTCGTCGGCGGGGTGCGCCTTGCCGGCAAAAATGATCTGCACCGGTTTGCGGGCATTGGTCACAATTCGCAGCAGGCGGTCGTAATCGCGGAAGAGCAGGTTTGCGCGTTTGTACGTCGCAAAGCGGCGCGCGAAACCGATCGTGAGCGCGGTTGGGTCCAGCAAAACACCGCTGGCAACCGTCTGCACCGGGTGAACGTTCATGTTTTCCCACTGGTAGCGGGCACGGCCAACCATATAGTTGATCAGCTTGCGCTTGAGGTGCAACCGCACGCGCCAGAGATCATCATCCGGGATGTTGTCGACCCTCTCCCAAATGGCTGGATCATCGATGCTATTTTTCCAATCAGGACCCAGGTAGCGCGAGTAGAGGATGCCAAGCCGGCGGGCAAGCCAGGTGCCGGTGTGGACGCCGTTGGTGATATACGAGATCGGCACTTCCTCGGCGGGGGTGCCGGGCCAGAGGTATTGCCACATGTTGCGCGAGACTTCGCCGTGCAGCTTCGAAACGCCGTTGCGATAGTCCGAGAGCCGCAGCGCCAGCACTGGCATGCTGAAGACTTCGTCCGACCAATCGGTTTTTACTCTTGCAAGATCAATAAATTGATCGCGGTTTAGCCCAAGGTCACACCAGACTCCAGAAAAATACTTGTCGATCAACCAGGCTGGGAACTCATCATTCCCAGCAGGCACGGGCGTGTGCGTGGTGAAAATGCTGGTCTTGCGGACGGCTTCCTTGGCTTCGTCGAGCGTCTTGCCTTCACTCATGAGCTGGCGGACGCGTTCGAGCGTCAGGAAGGC
>CAZOYK010000158.1:0-4543 GCA_964584065.1 uncultured Anaerolineaceae bacterium
TCAGAATGACAGCGTATGCTTGTCATCCTGAGGAACGAAGGATCTTACCCGCTTTCGTCCAGATTCTTCGCAGGCGCTCAGAATGACACATTGATCTCTGTCACCCTGGGGAACGAAGGATCTTACCCGTTTTCAACCAGATTCTTCGCTGGCGCTCAGAATGACACATTGATCTTTGTCATCCTGAGGAACGAAGGATCTTACCCCTTTTCACCCAGATTCTTCGCTGGCGCTCAGAATGACAACAGCGCGAAGGCGTCCGTAAACCTACTCGCGTTTCAACTCCCGGCGGGCATCCTTGCGGCTCACGCCCACATTCTTTCCCCTGCTGAGTTGCCCCTCTTCATAATCCGACCAGTTCCCCAGGTAAAGTCGCGGCTTTTCGTCATGCCCGAGCGGCAGGATGTGGGTCGCGATCCGGTCCAAAAACCACCGGTCGTGGCTCACCACCACGGCGCATCCAGCAAATTCCTCCAAGGCCTGCTCAAGTGATCGTAATGTATTCACATCCAGATCGTTGGTTGGTTCATCCAGCAGCAGCACATTTGCACCAACCGTCAGTGTCTTCGCCAGGAAGACGCGGTTTCTTTCCCCACCAGATAAGGTATCCACCGTCTTCTGCTGATCCGAGCCGGTAAAGTTAAACGAGGCGCAATAGGCTCTGCCATTAACCGTCATATCCCCGAGCTGAAGGTTATCCGCGCCGCCAGTGATCGTCTCAAAAACGGTTGCATTTGGATCCAGTGTACGCGACTGGTCGGCATAGCCCAGCTTGACCGTCTCGCCCAGCCTGAGGTTGCCTTCATCCGGCTGCACCAAGCCCGCGATCATCTTGATCAGGGTAGACTTGCCCGCGCCATTAGGACCAATGACCCCAACGATTGAGCCCGGTGGTATCGAAAGGTCAAGGTTCTCGATCAACTTGCGTTCGCCAAAGCCCTTGGAAACCCCATTGAGTTCAATCACAATATCCCCCAAACGCGGACCGGAAGGAATGTAGATCTCAAGGTCTTTACGAACTTTTTCATGTTCCTGTGAAAGTAATTTCTCATAGGCCGTCACACGTGCCTGACCCTTCGATTGGCGGGCTTTAGGCGACATGTGGATCCAGTCCAACTCGTGCTGCAAGGTACGCTGGCGCTTGCTCTCGGTCTTTTCTTCTACGCGCAAGCGTTCCTGCTTCTGTTCCAGCCAGGAAGAATAGTTTCCCTTCCAGGGGATGCCGTAGCCGCGGTCGAGCTCCAGGATCCAGCCTGCGACGTTATCCAAAAAATACCGGTCATGGGTGACGGCGATAACGGTGCCTTTGTAGTTTTGCAGGTGATGCTCAAGCCACGCCACCGATTCCGCGTCCAGGTGGTTGGTCGGCTCATCCAAAAGCAGGATGTCCGGCTCGGTCAGCAGCAGCCTGGTCAGCGCAACGCGCCGCCGCTCCCCGCCCGAAAGCACCGCAATCTGTGTCTCAGCCGGAGGGCAATTGAGCGCGCCCATCGCCAATTTCAGGTTGCTGTCCAGATTCCAGGCATCAACCCTGTCAAGCTCTTCTTGCAAGCGGGCCTGCTTCTCGATCAACTTGTCAAAATCCGCATCCGGGTCAGCGAAACCTTCGTTGACCTTGTCGTATTCAGCCAGCAAGTCCACGATCGGCTGCACGCCTTCCTGGATAATTTCAATAACCGTTTTCGAATCATCCAGCTGTGGTTCCTGTTCAAGCAACCCTACAGAGTATCCCTTCGAAGTGGCAATCTCACCCACGTAATCCTGGTCGACCCCTGCCATAATGCGCAGCAGACTCGATTTTCCCGAGCCATTCAAGCCCAAAACGCCAATTTTCGCGCCGTAGTAAAACCCCAGCGAGATATCCCGCAAGACCTGCTTGTTTGGCGGGTAGATCTTCCCCACCCGCATCATTGAATAAATCACATGTGTATCTGACGGCATTGCTTCACCTCACTATTTACTGGGAGTATTGTAACAAAGTTGATTGTTTTCTTGTTCTTGGCATTTTTGATTTTTCCGCATTCTTTTGCTGTTACCATATAGCTTATATAAACCTTATACACTTGACTTTCTTAGTCTTCATAGAAATTAAACTATAGAAACTTTTGCCAAAATTAAGAATTTCTATGGCAATTCTGGAGTTGCCGTTCAATATCGTCCAATAGGAGCGAATTCAGACGACCTCCTTGATTTCAAAATAAATTTCGAAGTAGAAAAGGAGAAATATGAAACCCACTTTGAGCAGGTTCCCTGTATTGGTGTTGTTTATTACCTTTCTAACAATTACCAGCGCCAGCCCAACCGGCGCACAGCCGCCTGAACCACCGGAAATAATGGAAAATGGCGAGATTCCAAAAGACCTTTATGTAAATGACCAAGCTATCACTGAGCGCAGACTTGCAACAGTGGATGGCGGTAACAATAGCATTACTGCCACAACCAGCTATTGGTCATCCAGTGGCACTACGTTTGTGCCATCTAATAGCGCTATCACCTATAGCTACGGTACCGGGGGTTGTGTGGATGTTGGTAATGATGGAGTGGTCTTGTTAGGAGATGTAAATCTACCGCATGGTTCAACCATCGTTGGGATGTGGTTTAATTATTACAATGAGGTCGTTGACCCGATCGATTCGACCATTTACCTCAGAAGGTTCAGTTTCTATGGTACTTACGATACAATTCTCTCAGTAGGCGGCACTTCCACCGGAGTTGGACACCAATCAAGCGATACTTTCACAGTAACAAATCCTGTGGTAGATAACTTTAATTATGTTTATGTCTTGGCTTGGATTGGCAAGCTGGAGCAGCGGCTGTGTGGTGTGAATCTGGTCTATACCCCTCCAACAATTTTCTTTAATGCTTTGCCGATGATCAATCGATAGTATTAGAAATGATATAGGATTCAAAAAACCTCTGGATAATTTATATATCCAGAGGTTTTTTTTTTGGTTGGGGCGAGCAGATTTGAACTGCCGTCCTTCGCGAAGCACCCTGTCAGGGGCTCGGTCCCGAACCTTTTTCCCAACCCAGGAATAAAAAAAGGCTTTCCTGAATGTAGAAAAGCCTTGGGTGTCGGGGCGAGCAGATTTGAACTGCCGACCTCACGGTCCCGAACCGTGCGCTCTATCCGGGCTGAGCCACGCCCCGCGGATGCCTATTATAGCACAGTCAAGATCATTCGCGCTCGTTTTTCAAGGTCTGATAAGCACTTTCAAGACCCCTGGTTGACCGGCGCGTTCAATGGCCTCAAGCCCCTGGACCAGAGTATAAATCGAATCGACCATGTCCCCAACCTGGATCAATCCCGAAGCCAGCGCACGCAGACCCGCCGGGTAATTGCCGCAGCGCGAACCAACCAAAGTAATCTCATCGACCACCAGTTTAGATAGATTCAGGCTGACATCCCCGGCAAAGGTCGACTTGAGAACCAGGGTGCCTCTCGCTCTTGTCAGCGACCGCGAAAGCTCAAATCCCTCAGGCGAACCTGTCACTTCCACGACGATGTCCCCCAATGCACCTTTGATCTCCTCAGCATAAACCGCCCTGATTCCCCACCCTGCCAGGATAGCGGCAGGTTCGGGGTGGCGCACCACCACTTTCAAATCGCAGCCAGTATTCCTGAGTGCTTGCGCGATCAGCAAGCCCAATCTTCCTGCCCCAACCACGATCACCCGGTCGCTAGGCTTAATCTGGACTTGGTCCAGAATTCTCAATGCAGCTGCGGTCGGCTCGGTAAATACTGCCAACACATCCGAGACCGCTTCAGGGACAACGGTAAGGTTCTTGGCCGGCAGTTTGCAGTACTCCGCAAAGACGCCGTCATAGTTAAAGATGCCCAGCGTCTTGCGCCGCATGCATTGGCTCGGTTCCTGGCGCAAACAGCGCTCACATTCCCCGCAGCTGATATTGATATCCCCGATCACGCGCTTCCCCAGCAGTTCCGGGTGCCCGTTTTCATCCTGAACCAGACCAACGAACTCATGACCTGGAACTCCTGTGAAGTCGTAGTAACCTCTTAACATTTCAAGGTCAGTCGAGCACACGCCCGCCAGCAGCACCTTGATTAGAACTTCGTCGACCTCCAGTTTTGGCAGCGGCAGATCGTCGCGGAAAGTCATTTTCCTGTCTTCCAGCCAGAGACCCTTCATCATGCTCTCCATCAAAGCGCTCCCTGCCGGCCGAATTGCCGCTCAAGCAAATTAACGCTCAGGTGGATCATGGTCGGTCTGCCATGCGGGCAGGTACGCGGTGACTGGCTGGCTTCCAGGTTCAGCAGCAGGTTGCGCTGCTCAGCCTCCGATAGAATTTGCCCGGCTTTGACTGCCATGCGCTTGCAAACCCGCGCCGCCACGCGTGCTTCCACTTCCGCCATCAAGGGGGTTTCGTCTTCCTCAAAAGCAGTTACCACCGCTTCCACCGCAAGGCGCGGATCGCTTTTATCCACCACGATCGGGACGGAGCGGATCACGAACGAGTTTGGACCAAATTCCTCGATCTCAAAACCTAATTTGTTCAATGCCTCAAGCTGCTGCTCCAAAAT
>CAZOYK010000159.1:0-4509 GCA_964584065.1 uncultured Anaerolineaceae bacterium
GACCCTTGCGAACTGAACCCTGCCCTTCACTGGGCGGTACCGGGTGACCAGATTTGGGTTGCTGCGGGGACTTACAAGCCAGACCCCACAGGAGTGAATGATAGGAATGTCTCTTTCCAGCTAAAGAGCGGCGTTGCCGTTTATGGTGGCTTTGCCGGGACGGAAACCAGCATTGCCGAACGTGATTGGATCACCAATGAAACGATCCTTAGTGGAGATATTGGAGCCGAAGGTGATAATTCCGACAACAGCTATCACGTGGTCACAGGCCGTATTGTGGACGCCACCGCGATTTTGGACGGTTTTACCATCACAGCCGGTAATGCCGATGGCAGTCAGCCAGCCGACCGTGGAGCTGGAATGTATAACTATCAAAGCAGCCCCACGCTGACAAATCTGGTCTTTACCACTAACACAGCAAATTTTGGGGGAGCGATGTATAACCATTCTGACAGCAGCCCGAGCTTGACGGCAGTCACATTTTTGAACAACACCGCGTGGATTACCGGGGGAGGGATGTTAAATGAAGAAAACAGCAGCCCAACTCTGAGCGATGCAAGTTTTGATGGTAATCTGGCAGATTTATACGGTGGCGGTGGGATGGCTAATTACTCTGGAAGCAACCCTATCCTTACCAATGTAATCTTTAGCAACAATATTGCTGACGGTGATGATAGTTATGGTGGTGGGATGCTCAACAGTTACAGCAGTCCAATCCTAACAAATGTAAGCTTTGAAAGTAATTCGGCAGGCTGGATTGGGGGTGGCATCTATAATCAGACATACAGCGATCCTGTTTTAACAGATGTCAGTCTCAGCAATAACTCAGCAGTGGCAGCGGCCGGCGGAATTTATAACGGTTTCTACAGCAACACCACCCTGATCAATGTGGTTGTTTCGGGGAACACTGTCGATGGTGCATTTGGTTTTGGCGGCGGGATTTACAATGTCCTGAGTGATATAGATATGGACAATGTTACCTTTTCGAACAATACAGCCCCAGATAAAGGCGGTGGAATCTATAATGACCAAGGCAGTGCCACCTTTGAAAATGTGACCTTCAATGGTAATAGCGTTATCAGTTCTGACGGTGAAGGAGGAGGCATTTATAACCATAAAAGCAGCACCACGCTCACAAACGTGACCTTTAGCGGCAACTCCTCACTGGGTTGGGGCGGGGGAATTCATAGTTATTGGAGCAATATAACATTGACAAACGCTACCTTCACCGATAACTCTGCTAGCTTTGGTGGTGGAATTTTTAATAATGGTCGCGTTGGTGAGCCTGCACACCTCACCATCACTAATTCGATCCTATGGGGAAACACTCCTGACCAAATCTACAATTTTGGAGCTGAGAACATTGTGACCATCACATATAGCCTGTTAGATTACCCCAGCTACTCGGATCCAACTAACATCACCGGTGATCCTCTTTTGGGGCCCCTGGCAGATAACGGCGGCTTCACCCTCACCCACGCATTGGGACCTGGCAGCCCCGCCATTGACGCTGGCGACCCCAGCAATTGCCCCTCCACCGATCAGCGTGGCTTCCCCCGCCCGGTGGATGGGGATGGGGTCGATGGACCTCGTTGTGATATGGGAGCTTACGAGTTTGAAGTTATGGAAACTGATTTTCCTGTCTACTTGCCGATGATTGTAAGGTAGTTGTTCTTTGTGCGCCGGAGATCGTGCCTGTCCCCGCGCAGCGGTGTGTTTTCGCGTAGGTCAGGTTCTGCTTCTGAACCTGACATCACAAATGTTGGCAAATAAAACTTCACCAGAGGTGGATATCCGATGTCAGGTTGAAACCCGCAACCTGACCTAAAAAGACTCCCAGTCACGACTTCCACCGTAGGGATGGGCCTCGTGCCAATCCGCAATAATAAACGGAGACCTGGCGGTCAAATCCCGCGCTTGGTCCCATAGGGAGGCTGCGCACCGTGGATGCCGGCGCAATCAAGCAGGTGTTGACACCCGTGCGATCGTGGATTTTAGGGTTGTCTGTGTTGCACGGCAAGGTAATCTTGCATCTGCGAATCCAGTATTCACTAAAAAAAACTTTATTGCTTTAATTACATAGTAAAATTTAGCTGTTAATTTTCCCTGCAGACAGAGGAGGGTACTCGAATGATTTACACAAAAAATGACAAGGTCCTGGCAGGTATTTATCACTACCTAAAAAAGAGTTGCATCGTTCTAACGCTCCTGATAATTACTTCATGCGTCATAACTGTTCCTGAGAGAACCATCCCTGCTCCAGCAAACACAGCCCCTCCTCCAGAAAGCACTATCCCGCTCCCGGAAAACACACTCCCTCCTGTGGAAACCAGCGAACCTGCCCCAAGCCCTACGGCGACAGAGCCCATTCCCGTTGATTATGAGCAGGTCAAAGTTTGGAATTGGAACAACCCTGAGTTCTACCTGACCTACGATCCCGCAAAATGGGATACTGCAGAATATGACTCCCTCGTATCCAAAACTCTTCCTGATTGCCATATTGCTGCAAATGGATTTCGTGATGGTGGTCCGGAAGGTCCGCCCCCATATACCTATGCCAAAGATACCAAAATTTTGGACGGCATTGAATATTTCATCGATATCGAAATCCCCGATGCCACCGGAATTCCGGATATGTTCCATGTCTATTGGGGTGGGCAAGGCGAAGGATACCAATACGCTGTGGCGCTCTTCCCCGGACCTGAGGGTTTTGACGAGTGTGTAGCGGGCTTTTGGGAGGTCATGCAGCTCTCTGCGTTCAACGGTTTTGCGCCATAGGCTGGTTGGTGATGGTTTTAGCTTTTTTTGTAACGGTTAGTCCTGTTGAGGGATGAATGGGTAAAAAAACATCAATCGAATCCAATCCATAAAAAATTGGTCTTGTGCCCATCCCCGATGATAATCAGAGACCTGGCGGTCAAAGACCTCGGGCAGCCCGTGCCCGCGAAGCAAGGTGTTTGAGCGTAGATCAGGTTCTTCCTCTGAACCTGACGTCACGAATGCCGGAAAAAAGACTTCACCAGAAGTAGGTTTCCATCATCAGGTTGAAACCCTCATACTCTTCGAGCACGATGACCTGACCAACACAGACTCATGGCATCATGCCACCGTAGGCATGGGCCTCTGGTCCATCCACATAGATAACGGGAGACCTGGCGGTCAAATCCCACGCTTGGCGCGGACGCCGGCGCGATCGGGCGAGAACAGAGATAATGAGACCGGCAATGACGGAGTCTTTGTGGATTGGCTATGTATATTAACGACTTTCTGCGATGTAGCGCATAACCGCCGCAGTTAACCGGGCGTCATCAACAGCGCGATGACTGGTTGGCACTTTGATCTTGCAAACTCTTCCCGCAACCTCTAGTTTGTGCCACTTAAAGTCGTTATATCGCAAGTTTCTTTCGCCATACCATTCTGAGTAAAGTTGCATTACGCAAAAAGACTGGATGCCCTTCAGCCTCCAATCCAATCCGGCGATCTTATTAGATTGTGACAACATGCGGAGGTCATACTCGGCATTGTAGATGCCAATTAACCGCCCACGCAAAATTTCTTCTACTTTGGGCCAAATCTCACGCCACAGTGGTGCATTTGTGACCATTTCATTGGTGATGTGGTTAACCCGGCTGGCTTCGACTGGGATATACATTCCTGGATTGATCAGACTATTCAGTAAGGGAGTGCCTTGCATATCCACAATTGCTACTTCAATGATGCGATCACTATCGCCTAAACCTGTGGTTTCTGTATCCAAGAACACAGGATTTAATCCTAATTTTTCTTTGGCTTGTTTGACAATTAATGGGTTTTTTACTGGATATCTCATTGGCCCTCCGAGTTTTGTCTTTATCCGAATTGTATCAGCCAAAAGGAATCTGGCCTACTTTTGCTATGAGATAATTTTAAATGCAGTCGTGGGGATAGGCTCTCTTTTTTTTCGACCTCCGTGGCGGATGATATAATGATTCAACTACATTTAACTGAGGTAATAATGGCTGAATTCATCACCATCGCACAAATCGACGCGGCGAGAGACGCCGTCAGGGCGCGCATCCATACCCAACCCCAAATCGCCCTCATCCTTGGCTCCGGTCTGGGTGAGCTCGCTGATTCTGTCGAAAATCCCACCATCATCCCCACCCGCGAGATCCCCCATTGGCCGGTTTCCACCGTGCCCGGGCACAAAGGCCGGCTGATCATCGGGCAGCTCGAGGGCAAAGAGGTGCTCGTGCTGCAAGGGCGAACCCACTATTACGAAGGGCACAATATCTCGCAGATCGGCCTCCCCATCCGCGTAATGCAGCGCCTGGGCATCAAGACTCTAATCATCACAAACGCTTCCGGTGGTCTCAAGGACGATTTTCACGCTGGCGACCTGATGCTGATCAAGGACCATCTCGCGCTTCTGCCGATGGCTGGCGAAAATCCGCTGCGGGGACCCAACCTGGACGAATTCGGTCCGCGTTTCCCCGATATGAGCGCCATTTATAACCCCGAACTGATCCA
>CAZOYK010000160.1:0-4503 GCA_964584065.1 uncultured Anaerolineaceae bacterium
GCATCACCCTGCAAGACCGCACCACCAACCCCTGGACCTACCAGATCTACCTGCATATTGCCAAGAACAGCATCCCGGCGAGTGTAAAAATCAGAGGAGCTTATGTTTGGCAGGGCATGAAAATCGCGAAGGTGGATGACACCGGCGCCAGCACCGGGCATCATTTGCACTTCATGGTGGTTGAACAAACGACGCTCAACGCTTGCAAGAATTACTGTTTTGGCAAGGCGATGGACATCACCTTTAGAGATGTGAACATCAACTGGCACGCCCCCACCCAGGGCGGTCGCCCGCGCCTGGCAGCGGAAGCAGAATGGTACGGCGGCTCTGGAAGGACTCACTACGTTAGTGGGAATACTTTCAAACCAGGACCGTGGAGCTGGATATTTCCCTTTATGATGAAACACTGATTTTGAGTATAGGTCCGTTTTCGTTTATACTTGACCTGCCCCAAACAGGCTATTGCCTGACACCTTGGCAACAATATGGAAAATAACCCTCTAAGCGAACGCGAACGCGAGATACTCCAATTAGTGAGTCAGGGAAAGAGCAATAAACAAATTGCTCTTGACCTTTTTATTAGTGTTAATACGGTAAAGGTTCATGTTTCGAATATCTACGAAAAAATCGGGGTGGCCTCTCGAACAGAAGCAACTCTGTACGCGATTGAAAATAGAATAATCCCTAATCCAGACTCCGGTTCTACAGACAGGCTTGCAACCACTATTGAAGGAGAGCCTGTCATAACTACAGAGAGAAAGCGTCTGACAGGATTGCAACGCCTACTATTATTATTTTTTTTCCTTCTGGTTCTCGGCAGTTTAGGATACATCTTAATTGATCGCGCCTCGCAATCAGAAGAGAATAATGTGATAAGCGAGCTGAACAATAACCGCTGGTCAAGATTGGAAGATTTGCCAACCTCCACCAGCTATGCCGCTTCAACTACGTACGATGCACACATTTATCTAATTGGTGGTTCTGCAAATGGAGGAGTGAGCGCAACAGTCCGCAGGTTCAATTTCCAAACAGAGCAATGGGAAGATCTTCCCGGCAAACCAACACCTGTTAGTCATGTTAATGCTGCTGTATTAGGTGAAAAAATCTATGTTCCCGGTGGAATTACTTCTGGGGAAAACCCAACTTCAGTTCTAGAAGTTTACGATCCACGCAGTGACACCTGGTTGACAAAGAATTCGCTACCCATTCCATTGAGCGATTATGCTCTTGAAATTTTTGAGGGAAAGTTGTACCTCTTCGGTGGACGCAATAAAGATACCTATTCTGACATGGTATATTCTTATGATCCAGTCCTGGATAAATGGGCGGAGGAAGCGTCCATTAGCCAACCAAGAGCGTTTTTTGACAGCGCTCAATGGGGCGGAAAAATTTATTTAGTGGGAGGGTTCGATGGAACAGATAATCTCAGCCTTGTTGAATCATACGTCCCATCAAGAATCGTCCTTGGTGAAAACCCTGTAAATCAGGAACCCTCTCTACCCGAACCTGCATTCAACTGTAAAGCTGAGCAATTAGTCGACACACTCTTCGTGCTTTGCCCCAATTCTATGACGAAACTGACCCCCGACGGCAGCAATTGGATACTGGATACTATCCCTTAAAGTTTTCTTTTGGGTTAGGGTTTTGCCACAGCAAATTTCAACAACAACTTATATATAATGGGTGGAATAAATTCAATTGGGCAAGCAACATCGTTTTTTGGAAAATTTCAGGCTTTATACTCGATAGTGCTGCCTATTCTTACCAACCAGTAATTAACTATTAATTAATACAACGCCTAAAGGATAAGAGGTGTCAGCCTCAAACTCAAACATCAACGGCGCGGAAGTATTGTTAGGATCAACTGCTATTTCACTGTGATCAGGATAGTTGACGACAAGGAAGTACTTTCCTGGCAGGATGTTATCAAGGTAAAACACACCATTTTCATCCGTTTTCCCCAGGACATCTCCATCTTCTGGATTGCCGTAGGTCAATATCGGAGGTACTCTCGCTACTCCATCAGTTATAACGGCAGGCATTAAAACAAAATCAAGATTTGATAATGGGACCGAAATATCAAACGCAAACAATAAACCTGATAACGAAGTTTTTCCGGAAGCAGGGGGGTTGGCTTCTGTGGGCGGACGTAAGGCTTGCGATTCTACTGTCGGTACCTCCCAGGCAGGATAGGTCGTCGTAACTTCCGAGCCTTCAGAAGGATACATTTGTTCTACACCCACTGGTATTGAGGTTTTTTCTACCACAAGAGTCTCGGGGCTTGGAACTTCCACTTGAGTTGACGGCAGAGAAGACTCGGGAGACTTACTCTCCCCTTGACAAGCCGAAAGAAGTACGCTGGCAGTAAGGATGCAAACAAGTAAAATTTTCTTCATAGTCACAAAGCAAATTATAACAGCCCTCACAAATTGTGAGGGCTGTTATTTCAGACTAATAGATTAGTGATTGAAACCAAGATAGGCCTGCAAGCGATCGCCATATATGGTCAGAAAAGTATTCTGAACAAAAGCAGCAATCGGCGTGTTAGATTCAATTACCATTGAACCAACCCAACCGTCTGGCATTTCAGGAGATTCAGTCGCGGTTAAACGGAAGTTACGGATGTAGCTGGCACCTGGGTCAACAGATATTCCAGTCCGAACGATAGGTGTACCACCACCAGTTGGAATATAGGTAATATTTAGAGTCGCAGTTGTAGTGTTGCTAAGGTTTTGGACGGTTACGGTATTAGCGAAACCATTGGCTAAACGCTTAGCAATCAACGGTACAGAGACTTTCTGGCTGGTCAAATTACCTGGTACTGCACCGTACATCGATTGTCCGGCGTTATTGGTATAGCGATCGTGAACCAATACTGCAATTTCTTGGCCAGACAGAGATCTCACCTCACAACTACCATACCAGTTTGCAGTTGGGAATTTAACTAGGTCAGTGAAAGTATTGAATGCGTAAGAACTATTATTCAGAATCTGATTAGAACTCACAACGGTAAAATCACTGCCAGAAGCAGAAGGATTCTTGATACAAGCGAGTTGAATATCACCTGCGGGCAAGGTTGCCCCGCTCAGATTCTGTACTGTTACTGAGGTTGTCAGGGTGTTTGGCAGGCGAACATAGAGGAGGGGGATTCTCCAGGATGGACCAATTTCTTCAGCAGCGAATGCATTGAAAGCATTGAGACTGTCTGCGCCAAAGAACATATTCGAAACCACACCGAGGGAACCGCTGGTCGTGGATACAACCACCGAACCCCACCATGGAGCCGTGAGACCAGTCTCCAGATCGAGATCGATCAACAAAGAAGCGCCAGATGCCAGATTGGTATAATCCTTATCAAATGCTGAAGTGCCAGTGGCAAGCGTGAAGTATTCGACATTGAAGTTAACTGCTGCTGAACCAACATTCTGAACCACAATCTGAGAATTCGCCATACCTGTAGCAGCGGTTCCTTGGCGAGAAGCTAGGGGAATGAACCAAGTAGCGCTTGCGACGCCAACACCAGAATAGGCACCCATGGAGGGAACACCTGAACGAGTGAGTTCCTGGACCATAGCGCCAAGAGGCTGGCCGGAAGAGAGGATAACCGAGCCTATTCCGGGAGTTAGGCCAGTATCATCATATTGACGTACAATCTGATTTCCACCGGCAGGAATTGAGAAATTTTTGAAGATTGAATCGCCCCACTGGGCACCACCGGGGGTCAGATATTCTGCCGTGACTGCGGCAGTGTCACTTCCAAGATTTACCAAGGTATAGTTTGTCGCTAATGCCTTGGTCGTTGATTGTGCGAGTACCATTGTATTGGTTTTTTCGAACGGCGCAATAGCTAGAACCAAGATAATGAGTACCACAGCAAAGACACTAAAAAACTTTTTAATATGATCCTCCATTAGAATAATATATATGATAAGTTGGATACTCTCCGAAATCAATAATACTTTTGGTTTATTTCCTCAAAAGCAGACTTCGTTTTAGCGATACCACCAACAATACCCAAACAAATTCCGCTGCCATCATCACCAGGCGATAAGCTGTGGAAATCAGAACTGCTTTAGCTGCACCAATCTGATTTATGACGCCGAGTAATTCTCGTAAAACTGCCTCCCGCACTCCTATCCCATTAGGAACAAAAATGACCAAGAATCCACTGGTCCATGCCCTGGCAAATGCATAAACAAATCCTATTATCTCCTTTGAAGTCATACCAATTTCGATAGAAAATAAACGGAAAATCATCCACAGTCCAAACCCAAAAAGCACCCACTGCAGGTACGAATTTATAGTGATAAAAATCCAGTTGACAAACGGGATCGGCTTCATATTGGTGACCATATGCTTCAACCCTTTCGATTCTCTGAAAAGGAATATCGTCAAGTTGATCGGAATAACTACAACAAATGGAATCAAAAATACCAGAAATAACAGGGCTGTGTTCAAGTTGCGAGAAAAGAGGTAGTACATCAGCCAGATCGACAGACTGGT
>CAZOYK010000161.1:0-4417 GCA_964584065.1 uncultured Anaerolineaceae bacterium
CTACCAGGCGGAAGACCTCAAGAGCGCTAATGTCAGCGTCGAAATTATTGGCGCAGCAAATGTGGAGGTATGGGCAACTGAAAGGCTCAATCTCGATCTGGCGGGTGCATACAGCGTCAGCTACTGGGGTAACCCGGCGATCACGCAAAGCATCACCGGACTGGGTGAGATCAAGGCACTGGGCGAAAAGTAAGTTTTTTGTGGGATGACGTTTGCTGTCAGCGTCAGTCGCTGTCAGCCTGCCAGGCTGCGGAAAGGCGCTGGTAAGTTAGCCCGAGATCTTCGGGCAGGACGCGCGTCTCGCCGATGACAGATATGAAATTGGCGTCTCCCTGCCAACGGGGGACGACATGCATGTGCATGTGGGCGGCGATTCCGGCGCCAGCGGCGGAGCCGAGGTTCAGCCCGACGTTGAAGCCCTGGGGGTGATAGACCGCTTCCATCACACGCACAGCCTTTTGAACCAGCTGCATCATCTCGTTGAGGGTCTCAGCGGAGAGGTCTGAGAGCTGATTGGTGTGGATGTAGGGCACGACCATCAGGTGCCCGCTGGTGTAGGGGAAGAGATTGAGGATGATGAAGCAGGTTTCGCCGCGGTGGAAGATCAGGTTCTCGGGGCTGTCTTGTTCTTGGAGGGCAAGGCAAAAGGCGCAACCTTCGTTGTTCTTGTCCCGCCCGATGTATTCCGAGCGCCAGGTGGAGTAGATGTGCTGCATGGGGACAATTTTAGCAGAAATTGGGTGAGGTGAGGGGGGGCTTCTATTTCAAGGCTCTTCAACACGCATTCTTCCATTATTCAAACTCATAACCTGTTGTTTTCAGCATTCCCACACCCAAGACAACCTGGTTATAGTCCATTTCATCTCGATAAGCATTAATTCCTTTTTTTATCAAATTATTAACCGCACTTGGATATGGATACAAACGTCTTTCATTCCTAAAAAGAGCTATACCAGATATTTTTTCTTCTCTAAATAAAGAATTTATTGCTCCAGTTCCCTCTCCAGAATAATCACCGTCATATAGTATTATCGATATCGTTCTTAAAAACGATTTTTGATCATCTGAAAAAACATTCAAGGTAATTACTGGATAGAAAGTCCCATAATTATTAAAATAAAAAAATTCTGGTTCACCTTGCATATCTTTTGGATCTCTATATGCATTAGCAACAAAAAAATCTAGCTGCATGCCTATTGTCGAAGTCGCATAGTTTACTTCTCTTTCTTCATAATTTCCAAGCAAGGGAACAAATTTATTATAAAACCAGTCATTAAAAGCATCAATATCTTTGAATGGATTTGGCGCTTCAACAAACTCTTCCGGATGAGCCACCACATATTCATAACTCTGGGGGAAATTGTGCAATTTTTCTAAATCAATAGGATATTTTTCGGGAATTTCGGTAGCTGTTGGCGTTGGCTCGGGAGTTGGAGACATAGTCGGAGTCTGAGTAAGCGCTTCAGTGGGAGGGACTAAAGTCGGTTCTTGTGTTGCTGGATTTTCAAATGTAGGAGTTGTCTTAGTAGTTGTCTCTGTTTGCATCGTTGCCTGAATTACCGAGCCACACGAACTGAGAAGGGTGGCAAGCGTGATAATCAGGAGGAATCTTTTAATAAAGGGGTTGGTGCAATACTGATTGGAATGGGTGTGCTTTTTCATGATCCCTCCCGCTTGTGAATATGTGAATTTTACACCGATTTGTTTTTGAAAGGTCTCCCGATCCGCGAGGGTTTTGACCTTCCCATCGATGATGATGGGTAGGGGCGAAGCATCCTTATATTACCGATCTGGTGAGGAAGAATTATTTATCGGGATGCTTCGCCCCTACGACAGCCATACTGAGGACAATGGCGAAAACAGATGGATGCCGGCGAGAATAGATCAGTCAAATGGGAGACCTACCGGTCAACTACCTCGCACGGTCCCACAGGGAGGCTTAACACTCAGGAGACCGGCGAGAACAAACTGTTATTGACATTCAACCCCACTACATTTACAATATGACCGGTCAGTCATACCACCCCAAGGAGCCCTATGCCCACAAAAACCTACCATCATCTACCCGAAGAGAAGCGCCTGCAAATCGAAAAGGCTGCCATCGCTGAGTTTGCTGCCAATCCACTGCAAAGCGCTTCGATCAATGCCATCGTCAGGGAAGCCGGCATCGCCAAGGGCTCTTTTTACCAGTACTTTGAAAACATCGACGATCTGCACGCTCACATACTGAGCATTATCTACAAGAAAAAACTCGAGGTGATCAACAGCCTGCCCCTGGATACCTCTAATCTTGACACTTTTCGCTATTTGCGGCGGGTCCTTCAGGCGGCGGTTGAGTTCCAGATCCGATACCCCGATTTAGCCAGCATTGAGCGATTTCGGCGAATGAAATCCAATCACCTCAGCAGCGTTGACCCGGAAACGGGCGAGAGGGTGAGTGGTGACGGGCGCTTCCACGCCTTTTTGACCCAGGGGATCCTGCATGACGACATTGCCACCTGGGTGGACGTGGACATGGCGGCCTTTATGCTTGAGATCATCGAAGGGGGGATTGCCCCTTACCTGGTGGAGCGGATTGGCGAAAGAGCACCTGCGATTGCTTCAGGCAAGCTTTCTTCGGTCTACGACCAAACCACACGGGACTTGTTCGATAACCTGATGGATATCCTCGAGGCGGGCTTGGCGCGTGACCCGCAAATCCGGAAAGACTACTATTCGAAATAGCCGTCTTACCCATCCAACTGATTGAACTATAAAAAAAGACCTGCTTACGTGCAGGTCCTTTTATGCTTACAACTAACTTACGCAAGGGAGAGGTCCGAGACGCCAAGGCAGGTCCCGACCTGGAATGAACCGCGGATCCAGTCGTGGTCGAGAGGCATTAGTTTGGCCTTGCCAGCCACCTCGTCCAACGGAACGCTGGTGACCGAGCCATCGATGCGGCAAGCCATGCGCCCAAACTGTCCCTCCACCGCCATGCGCACACTCCATTCTGCCAGTTGGTTAGCCAGCAGGCGATCTGCCGCCGTTGGGGTGCCGCCGCGGACCAGTGAACCAAGGATTGTGATATGGGTTTCAAGGTCGGTGGCTTCACCTAAGCGCCGCGCCAGCAGCAGTGTTTGGGCAGAGTAGTTGTTTTCGATGCGTTCGAAAGCTTTTTCCTGCTCTTCAGCGCTGGCGGCTCGTTTACTGGCAGCCAGCTCCATGAAGTCGACCAGTTCCTTCGACCTGGCTTTTTCCGCGACAGCCACCAGGGAAAAATTGCGCCCGGCAGCTTTGCGGCGATGAATAGCCTCGATGACCACATCGAAATCATAAGGAATTTCCGGGATGAGGATCACGTCTGCACCCGCAGCCAAACCCGCACCCATGGTCAGCCAACCGGAACAGTTGCCGAGCAGCTCTACCAGCATGATGCGATGCGTGGCGTTGGCGTTGGTGTGGAGGCGGTCGATAGCCTCGGTGGCGATCTCTCGGGCGGTATCAAAACCGATGGATTTATCCGTGCGGGGAACGTCGTTTTCGCAGGATTTTGGCATGGTGATGATATTCAAACCAGCCTGGCTGAGATGGTAGGCTGCGGATAGGCTCTTGTTGTCACCGATGACTACCAGCGCGTCAAGATTGTTGCGGTGGTAACTGTCGATAGCTTCCTGGGTGCGGTCAAGGGGACCCTGGGGGCTTGGCATGGACTCAGGCAAGTGGCGGCTGGTGCCAAGGATGGTGCCGCCCTTGGTGAGGATGCCCGAGAGAATCGTGCCTTCCAGCAGGTCCATCTTGCGGTCCTCAATCAGGCCGAGGTATCCATCCCGGAAACCCAGCACCTCCATATCGTGGTGGTTGGCGACGGCTTTGCCAAAGCCGCGAATGGCAACATTGACGCCAGGGCTGTCACTGCCTGCTGTGATTAATCCGATTCTCATCTTACACACTCCTGTTTTTCGTTATTCCAATTATAGCCTGTGTAGCAAAGGTCGGCGCGGATTGCAGGAGTGAGTTGCATGAAATGAGCTCCGTTTTTTCGCTGACCTGTTATAGTAATAGAAAAGGAGATTTCATGGATATAAATGAAGCTTTGTTGAACGAAATTGTCCAGATGCGCCAGATTTTGGAGCGGATTGCCACCGCGTTGGAAGATATCGACGACACCCTTGAGATCACGTTTCTGTTGGAAGACTATGAGGATGAGGAGATGGATGAGTTGGAATTGCTCGACATGGACGCGGATGATATCGAATTTGGTGGAGAAGATCAGGAAGCAGACGCAGACTGACCTGGGTTTTGAGCGGCGGTTGAGGCAACAAAAAACCGCCTGTTCTCACAAGCGGTTGTTTTGTGTGCCGAGTCACAGACTTGAACTGTGGACCCTTCAATTTTCAGTCGAATGCTCTACCAACTGAGCTAACTCGGCAACGAA
>CAZOYK010000162.1:0-4411 GCA_964584065.1 uncultured Anaerolineaceae bacterium
GATTGGAAGTTAATATCCAACTGCCTAGAAGTAATGCTTCTATGTTAGGTTTGCTGGGTGAACAGGAAGCAAGCAACATTGATAGTGGTAATAAAATTGCTATCCAATAGTTGAGTCGTTTGCTGAAAAAGCAGAAGGAATATCTCCGCATATCTGCCCCTTTTGGTTATTGCTGCCAAATCATTCGCATCAAAATTGTCAATGAAAATTATAGCACCAAAATTACAAATACTCGCCTATTAATATCTTTGCTGCCGGAGTCAATATGCGTCAGTCTCCAACCGACCACGTTCTCAATTCAGATCAAATATCTTCCCTGGGTTCAGGATATTGTTGGGGTCCAGGGCTTTCTTGAGCGTGCGCATCAATTCCAGCTCATGCGGATCGACCACCTCCTGGAAGTAGGCTTTGCGCTTGATGCCTATGCCATGTTCACCGCTCAATTTGCCGCCAAGCGCCATGACCACCGCGTACAAACGCCTGACAACCCGATCCTCCAAAACGTACCACTCATCCAGAGGCATCTCAGGCGGTTTGATCAGGGTCGTATGCAGGTTGCCATCGCCGGCATGTCCGTAGGAAGGCATGGAGAGGTTGAATTCCGCCGCAAGCTTGGCAATTTCCTCAGTCAGCGCAGGGATCTGCGCGATCGGCACGACGATGTCTTCCAGGCTTTGGTGGGGTGAATAGACCTTGAAGGCTTCCGCGATGTTGCGCCGTACCGCCCAAACGCGTTCCTGGGTGGTGTAATTATCCGCCACATAGACTTCGATCGCCTGGTGCTCCATGCACAGGTCGCCGATCATCTCGGCTTCGCCATCCACCTGGTCCTGGGTGGTGCCATCGACTTCGATCAGCAGCATCGAACCACAGCTCTCATAGTCGAGGTGTTCGTTCAGATACTTGCAGGAGGTTTCCACCGCAAGGCGGTCCATAAATTCGATGGAGGTCGGGACGATGCCCAACTGGCTGACGATCATCGGCACGATCTCGATCGCGGTTTGCACATCGGGGAACAGCACCAGCAGGTCGGTCTTGGCTTTTGGCAAGGGCGTGAGCTTGATGGTGGCGCTGGTCACGATCCCCAGCGTGCCTTCCGAGCCAATGTAAAGGCGCTTAAGGTCGTAGCCCGAAACATCCTTGACGATCTTTCCGCCGATTCTGACGATGTCGCCCGCTGGTGTCACCACCTCCATACCGGTGATGTAGCGGTCGGTCACGCCATATTTGATCGCCTTGCCGCCGCCGGCATTCTCGGCGATGTTGCCGCCAATCTGGCAGGACTCCAGGCTCATCGGATAGCCAGCAAAGAACAGCCCTTCATCCGCCACGGTAGCGTTAATTTCGTTGGTCACAATGCCCGCCTGCACTTCGATCATCATGTTTTGCAGGTCAACGTCGAGTACCTTGTTCATTTTTTCGAATGACATCAGGATCCCTCCGTGCAGCGGGATCGCCCCGCCGGAAAGCCCCGAGCCGGCTCCACGCGGCGTGACCGGGATGAGGTGGAGGTTCGCAAGTTTCATGATTTCCGCTACCTGCTGCGTGCTGGTGGGGGTCACGATCAATTCTGGCAATCCCGAAAACTGATCTTTGGGGGTCTCGTCGTGGGAGTAGGTTTCAAGCTTTTCCTCGTCCAAAATGACGTTCGAGGCTCCAACGATCTGCGCGAGTTTGGCGACGATTTCAGGCGTAATGGGGTTGTAATTGGTCATGACTTTCTCTCCTCAAGCCGGGAAATCAGTTCAGGCAGGACCTGGAAGGCATCCCCAACAATCCCAAAATCCGCTACCTGGAAGATAGCCGCGTTTGGGTCCGTGTTGACAGCCACGATGGTTTCGGCGGTTTTCATGCCTGCCAGGTGCTGAATGGCGCCCGATATGCCCAAAGCGATGTAGAGTTTTGGAAGTACTGTCTTGCCGCTTAGGCCAACCTGTTGCGGGTAACGCGCCCAGCCGCGGTCGACCGCGTCGCGCGAGGCGCCAACCTTGGCGTCCAATAACTTTGCCAGCTTATGCAGAAGCTCAAAGTTGTCAGCTTTTTTCATGCCCCTGCCGCCCGACACAATCACGTCGCTGTCCTGCAGGTTGCTTTCGTCGGTGGATTCTGCCTCGAATGAAAGCAATTTCACCCGCTTGTCCACCAATTCGGGTTTCAGCGCCACCTGCTGGATCTGTCCGGTGCGGGAAGGATCCGAGGTCAGGGGTTGGGTGGAACGCGGTCTGACCGTCGCCATCTGGGGGCGGTGGTTGGGGGTTTTGATGGTAGCCAGGATGTTGCCGCCGATCGCAGGACGGGTCTGCAGCAGGTCGCCCGTGTTCAGATCAATTTGCAGGTCGGTGCAGTCTGCTGTCAGGCCGGTATGCAGGCGCATTGCCACGTGGGGCATCAGGGTGCGTCCGTTGTTGGTAGCGGCCGCCAGGATGATATTGGGTTTCAGCTGCTGCACCAAATCAATCAGCACGTTGCTGAAGGTCTCAACAATGAAGGCGTCCAAAGCAGGATCCTGCACGCTGATCACCAGGTCTGCCCCGTGATGGATGAGAGTGGTTAGTTCGGCGTCGCTGACATTCGCGCCAATCAAGACCGACACCAGCTGCTCACCGCAGGCATCTGCCAGGCTTCTGCCGCGTGCCAATAACTCGTACGAGACGGATTTCAACTTACCATTGGCTGCTTCAGCAATGGTCCAGACGTTCGTGTTTTTTTCGCTCATATCAATTGTCTCTCTTCCAGAAAAGCGATCAGGGCATCCACAGCCGCACTTACATCTTTATCTTCTTTGATGATCAGCATTTGCCCGTTCCGCGTCACCTTTGGCGACTTGGTTGAGACCACCCTGGTGGGTGAGCCTTTCAGCCCGAGGTATTCCAGCTTCAAGCCAAGGTCTGCTGCAGTCAGCACGGGGATCTCAACGGTTTTTGCCTTCTTCTTGCCGTGCAGAGTAGGCAGACGCGGATAACTGACCTCTTTTACCACCGTCAACAGGCAGGGCAAGGGCAGTTGCAGGGTTTCGATGCCCTCTTCCACCGATCGCTCGACCGTGATGGTTTTCTGTTCCAGGTCCAGGTCGCTCACTTTGCGCACGTAGGTTGCCAGGGGGATATCCAGCCCGGAGGCGATATTGGGACCAACCTGACCGGTGTCGCCGTCCGTAGCGCGTTCACCCGCCAGGATCAGGTCAAAGTCACCGATGCGCTTGACAGCGTTGATCAGTGCGTAAGCGGTTGCCCAGGTATCCGCCCCGGCAAAGGCCCGGTCCGAGAGGATATAGCCGTCATCACAGCCCATGGCAATCGCTTCCTTCAAGGCTTTGACAGCGTTGAGCGGTCCCATCGTAAGGACGGTTACGGTCGCGCCAAACTTTTCCTTGAGCATCAGAGCGGTTTCGATGGAATAGAGATCCAGCGGGTTCACTATGCTGACCACCCCATCCCGGACCATGGTACCGGTTTCGGGATCCATTTTGACATTTCCCGTCTCAGGCACTTGCTTGATTGGAACAACGATTTTCAACATGAATAAACTCCTCAGGAAGCTTTTCGCACGATCTGGCAGTTATTTTACTTCAATAGAATCGATAAACCGTGCGGTCGTATACCTGGGCTATGATGATGAAGTTCTGACTTGATGAATTGATTGAAAAAGCCTCAGGTATAAAAAATCGCTTCACTTTTGTGTTTTTTTAACTTATACCCGGATTTAATCCCTGACAAATTTAGTTGTGATTGACATGGAAGTAATCCTTGTTATAATTTTCACATAATTCCGGGGTTTAATTCGAAACCCCCTTATCATAAAACAGGAGATTATTATGAAAAAAAGAGTATTGCTTGTCATCAGTATCATTGTCATCCTGATGGGCGTTATGGCGCTCATCCCCGGCATCAAACTGGGCGAGGAACCCGCATGGCATGCCGCTGTTAAGATCGTTGTCGGTTTGGTTGGTTTGTGGGTTTCCCTGCAGAAAACCGGCAAGACCAAGACCGCGCTGTTGGTTATTGGTATTCTGCTGGCAGTTATGGGCTTGGTGGACGTGCTTGGTCTGCTGACCATGGGCACCGAACCCGTGTGGCACTCCGCCGTAAAGATCGTGATCGGCGCCATTGCTATTTATCTCGGCGCGACCAATCTCAAAGACTAAGCTTTCTTCACTTATGAGTATGTCAAAAACAGCAGCAAATTGCTGCTGTTTTTGATTCAATTCCCAAAACCTTCCCCGTCTAATGCCACATCCTCGATAAGCAGGTGGGGTAGGATGGGTAGGACAAATCTATGTAGGTGAGTGGGACGAATCTATGTAGGTCGGAATGAGACCGCCAGCAAAGGATCTGGTGGATTTATTGAGTAAGATTCTTCACTTCGGTCAGAATGACAGGCAGCTGCCGCGGATTCACTCCGACAAAAAGAC
>CAZOYK010000163.1:0-4388 GCA_964584065.1 uncultured Anaerolineaceae bacterium
GTGTAGGGGGAGCTGACAATCAGCTGGCAGCCCTGCAAGCGCGGGTCTTTTGCCACCGCTTCCGCCTGGGCCACGCCCCGCTCCGTCAGCGGCGCCAACTCGCGCGCCGGACCCGGAAACCCCCGACCTTCTGTGACCGTATAATCCTGTTCTCCATGCCGTATCAAAACCAGATGCATAGCTACCTCCTGTTCTGATTTAGAAGTTTATCAAACCTTTGCGATTTGCAGGCGAGATTATCAATTTCGTGGTAAATTTTAGGATTGATTGCGAAATAAGATGGCAGGAAATAATCATCGCCCCCCTAAATTGATTCGAAGCATTCCAAGGCTCACGATGGAACAGCGGCGTAAAATCATCGCTGATGTCCAGGATGATTCAAAAGCGAACTTTGACTATTTTATTCTGGTAGCCCTTTCTAGTTCCATTGCTACTTTGGGTCTGCTCTCGGATTCTCCGGCTGTCATTATTGGCGCGATGGTTGTCGCTCCGTTGATGTCGCCAATCTTGGGGATAGGACTGGCAACAACCACTGGGGAAAAGAAGTTGCTCAAAGATGCCCTCCTGACTTTATTATTTGGCGCATTGCTTTCAATCGCGATCTCTGTGCTTTTAACCTGGGTCAATGATGAACTTCCTTTTATTTCATTACATCAGGTGCCAGGTGAAGTCATGTCTCGAACAAGATCTTCCCCTGTGGATCTGACTATCGCGATTGCGGGTGGGCTGGCAGCAGCCTATGCAGTTACCCGCCCTAAGCTTTCAGCTGCTTTGCCTGGTGTCGCGATCGCTACAGCCCTGATGCCGCCTGTTTGCACCGTGGGGGTAGGATTGGCTTTGCAGAACTGGCAGGTTGCCAGTGGTTCGGGTTTACTCTTTATTACGAACGCGGTTGCGATTGCTTTTGCTTCCGGCTTGGTATTTCTGGTCAGAGGCTTTTCCAAGGAACAGCGGTTTAGTGAGGCGAAAATTCCCGCATCCATTTGGGTTTCTACTGTTCTTGTGATCATTCTTCTGATCCCATTAACTTACTTTAGTTTACGCGTTATTCGCCTAGCAGAAGAGAGCCGCTTTATCAACGCCGTTGTGGAAAGGGAAGTAGCTTTGCTTCCTGACGCGCAATTGGAAGAAACCAATTTTGTAAACAATTCGGAAATCCTCGATCTGAGTCTGACATTGCATACAAGCAGGTCTTTGTACTGGCAGGAAATTGTCAGTCTCCAGGAAGCTATTGCAGCCGGGCTCGATCGGGAGGTATCGTTAAGAGTTGAACAAGTTCTGTTTAGAGAGCTTAATCCATTGGTGCCGCCAACGCTGACACCAACTCTAACTCCCGGACCGAGCGCAACCCCAACTCCAACCAGAACGCCTCTGCCAACTTCTACGCCTACGCCAACCCAAACGCCTGAGCCCACCTTGACCCCGACGTCAACCGCCACACCAGTGCCTTTCGAGGCTCGCATCATCTGGCCGGACACTCCTGCCCTGACCCTCTATCAGGAACCAGGCGGTCCGTCGATTGGCAGGCTGTACTTCTCTCAATTGGTCACGGTTTACCACGACCAACAAAACTATGATGGATTGGTGTGGGTAAAAATCAGGGATGATCAGGGTCGAATCGGCTGGTTACCGCAAAATTACCTGGAAGTTTTGACTCCCTGAGTTTCTTCATCCCACACTAAGGCAATGTGCTGCAAAGGGGGTCATGCCACGTTTAGGACTGACATGCGTAAAACCCGAATTTTGTGAAGTCTTAAATGGAAGGTTATAATAGGGCTATGCAATTATCCCAGATGCCGCCGGCGAGCATCGTTAACTCCCCTGAGACCTGCCAGCAAATGCTGGCGCATTTAGCCACCCAGGACACCATCGCGATCGATACCGAATCGAACAGTCTGCATGCCTATCATGAACGGGTGTGCCTGATCCAGCTTTCCAGCCAGGAACGCGATTTCCTGCTGGATCCTTTTGTCTTCAATGATCTGAGTGAGTTAGGCGCGCTTTTTGCCCGGTCAGACATCCAGAAAATCTTTCATGCCGGGGATTACGACGTTGCCTGCCTCAAGCGGGATTTCGACTTCAGCTTCCATAATATTTTTGACACTATGATTGCCGCGACCGCTCTGGCGGAACCCAACCTGGGCTTCGCGGCGTTAGTTGAAAAGTACTTCGGTATTGTACTTGATAAAAAATACCAACGGGCTAACTGGGGCGAAAGACCGCTGAAAGCTGAGATGCTCAGGTACGCACAGGCTGATTCACACTACCTCATTCCTTTGCGCGCTGTCTTGCAGCCCCAGCTTGAAGCCGACAGCCGGCTGAAGCTGGTGCTGGAAGAAGGCGAGGGCATGGCGCGCCTTGTCAAACCGAATGAGCTCCACAGCGAAGATATCTGGCGGGTCAAAGGCGCTCAGGATCTCTCTGCTGAAGCACTCTCGCTGCTCGATGCGCTGAATCATTGGCGCGAAATGATTGCCAGCAATCGGGATGTGCCGCCCTTTAAGGTGCTTTCGGACCGGGCTCTGATCGAAATCGCTCAGACCCAGCCTCACTATGTTCAGGAACTCAGCCTGCTGCCATCTCTGCCAGAGAGGCATGTCAGGCGGTACGGCAGCCAACTGATGCAGACCATTCAAGCCTGGCGGGAAAACCCACAAAAAGTGAGCCCCCGCCGGAACCATCGTCTGAGTGATGCCGAAATGAAACGGCGCGACGCGCTCTCAACCTGGCGAAAACTGACAGGATTGGATGAGGGTATCCCTTCCAACGCGATCATCTCGCGCGACCTGCTTGAGCGCCTGGCACACATGGAATTTGAGAATATCGATGAGCTCGAGCAGGCAATGAAATACTTCCCCTATCGTTATGAACGTTATGGCGATGCCATTTTTCAGGTTTTGGAAAGGAAAAAGGAATGAAACTTACCGTTCTCGGCGCAGCACGTACTGTCACTGGTTCAATGCATTTGATCGAGCATCAGGGCCAAAAGCTTTTGATCGATTGCGGGATCTTTCAGGGCAAGCGCGAAGAATCGTACTTTGTGAATCTCCACTTTCCATTTGACCCCAGCAAAATTGATGCGATGATCCTCTCGCATGCCCATATTGACCACAGCGGGAACATCCCGAACCTGGTCAAACAAGGTTTTCGCGGAAAGATTTACACTACCGATGCCAGCGAAGACCTGGCGGATATTATGCTCAGAGATTCCGGGCATATCCATGAAAGCGATATCAAGTATGTCAACAAGAAACGCCGCAAGAAGGGCGAGCGCGCCTTGGAACCGCTATACACTCAGAAAGACGCGATTGAGGCAATGCCGTTTTTTCAGAGCGTGTGGTATCAGCAAAAGTTTGAGCCTATTCCGGGAGTGACCGCTCAGTTGGTGGATGCGGGGCACATCCTTGGCTCTGCTGCGGTCATTTTGGATTATCGGGATGACCAGGGGAACCCCAAGCGTTTGTGGTTCTCGGGCGATATTGGCAGGCAAGATGTCCCTATTTTGCGCGACCCCGTGCTGCCGACAGGGGCAGAAACGCTGGTGATGGAATGCACCTATGGCGACAAGCCGCATGATTCGATGGATGATGCTTATGACGAATTCATCGACGCGATAAAACGGACAGTCAGACGCGGTGGCAAGGTGATCGTACCCGCTTTTGCGGTGGGGCGCACCCAAAACCTGACCTACTTCCTCAGCCAGGCAATGGACGACGGCTTGATACCAGAAATCCCGGTGGTGGTCGATAGCCCGCTGGCAGTCAACGCCTCTATGCTCTATCGCAAACATACAGAATGTTTTGACGATGAAACCTGGCAGTACATTGCTGAGCACCGCATGCAGGGGTTGGACTTTCATAACGTGATCTACACCATGTCGGTGGATGAGTCCAAGGCTCTCAATGAGTGGAACGAGCCGATGATCATCATTTCAGCTTCCGGCATGGCGGAAGGCGGTCGGATCCTGCACCACCTGAAAAATAACATTGAGGATGGACGCAACACCATCCTGATCATCTCCTGGCAGGCACCCTACACGCTTGGGCGACGCCTGGCAGACCGTGAACGCAAGGTGAAGATCTTTGGTGAGGAGTATTACCGCAAGGCAGAAGTGGTGACCATCGGCGGGCTGAGCGCGCACGCCGGGCAGACCGGGCTGGTGGAATACGCCTTGTCGACCAAAGACTGTCTCAAGCAGATTATCCTCATTCACGGCGAGCCGGATAAGGCTCAGGCTTTGATCGACAAGATGGCTGAGCACCCCGAGTTGCCGGTGCCGGTCTACGCCGAAAAGGGACAGGAGTTCGACCTTTAAGGTATAATCTGAGACCTGTTGGAGAGATGCCGGAGTGGTTGATCGGGGCGGTCTCGAAAACCGTTATGGGTCT
>CAZOYK010000164.1:0-4365 GCA_964584065.1 uncultured Anaerolineaceae bacterium
GGTTCTTGTTCTTGTTCTCAACGTTGGCGTTGATAAAGATCAAACCGCAAATGGATGTTTAAGCCAGCATCCGTCATCGCGAGGAGCGTAGCGACGTGGCGATCTCAACTCCGACACTGTCATCCTGAGCAACGCGAAGGATCTATTAGTTAAACATCAGATTCTTCGCAAAAGAGGCTCAGAATGACAGACGAATCGTCATCGCGAGGAGCGAAGCGACGTGGCGATCTCATCGCTGACATTGTCATCCTGAGCAACGCGACTGCTTGCGTCCCCTTGCGGGAAGGATCTATTCACTAAAAATCAGATTCTTCGCAACAGAGGCTCAGAATGACGGACGAACCGTCATCGCGAGGGCGAAGCGACGTGGCGATCTCATCGCTGACATTGTCATCCTGAGCAACGCGACTGCTTGCGTCCCCTTGCGGGAAGGATCTATTCACTAAAAATCAGAATCTTCGCAACAAAGGCTCAGAATGACAGAGAATCGTCCGTCAAACAATTCAGCTCTTTACGCGATCAACACTTCCGCCTGGGAACCCTCGGGAGTCTTGGTGATCTCGATCCGGTCCGGGAAGAAGTCCTTGAGCTCTTCAATGTGCGTGATAATCAGGATCTTTCGGAAATCCGGGCGGATCAGGTTGATGGCTTCCACCAGTCGCTGGCGTCCTTGCGTGTCCTGGTTGCCAAAGCCCTCATCAATCACCAAGGTCTGCAGCTTAGCGCCGGCTCGTTTTGCCAACACACGCGAAAGCGCCAGGCGAATGGCAAAATTGATCCGGAAGGCTTCGCCCCCGCTGAAAGTCTCATAATCCCGCACGGACCCACCGTCACTGATGAGGATGTCGAGCGTTTCTCGCTTGTCGCTGCGTTTGGAGTCTTTATATTCGCGTTGGGTCGGGAAGCTGACGCTCATGGTATGGTCCGAGAGCCGGCTGAGAATGTCGTTGGCTTGCTCTTCCAATTCGGGGATCGCCTCTTCGATCAGCATCGCGGGCACACCGTCCTTGCCAAAGGCTTTCTGGACCTGCTCAAGGTCGCGCATCGTGTGGCGGGTGGCTTCGGCGTCCTGCCGGATGGTAATCAAGTTTTGCTTCTGTTGTTCGATCGTGGCAAGTTGCTGCTTTATTCCACCGAGCCGCATATTCACCCTGTTGACCGTTAGCTTGGCAGTGGTAAGGGCTGCCTGAGTCTGGTCGATATCCGGCAATCCGGCCTGCGCGGCAGCCAGCTCCGCGGCTTTGAAATCATACTCAGCCTCCAGGCGTTCCTTCTCCACCGCTGCAGCCTCGAGGCTCTCGTTCAGGTCTGCCAGACCAGCCTGCAGCTCTTCCACCGCGCTTTGGGCAGTTTGCAGGCGGTTATGCTCATCCACCGCTGGGCGTGCCGCTTGTTCCTCCGCCTTGAGTTGCTGATGGGCACGTGCATCATAACCCAGTTCAGCCAGCCGTGCTTCTTCTTCAGCAATTTTGACCCTGACCTCAGGCAGAAAATCATCCGCCTTCAGGGATTGTGCCGCTTTTGTCAGGTTCAGAGCGCTTTCTGCCTGCCAGGTTTGTTCATTTTTTCGGATTTCCTGCAAGCGCAATTCGATCCTGGCGATCTCGTTTTGGTACTGCAGCAGTTCGGTCTTGTATTTGTCAAGGTTGCGGCGAGCCTGGCGCAGCGCCTCCTCTTCCGCTTCAGCATCTTCCACCGCCTTCCTGTTGGCGCGGTGTTGGTCGCCAAGGGAGGTACCTTTGGCGGTCAGGTCAGCGCTGAGCTCAGCGCGATGCTCTTCTGTGAGCGGCTGACCGCAGAGGGGGCAAACAGCTTCAGCAACCTCAGCCAGCTGTGCAATACGGTCGGCCAGGTCTTTCATACGTGCCTTTAGCTCACCATTTTCCTGGTGGAGAGCTTTCTTCCGCGTATCGAGGTTTGCCAGCAAGCTTTCAAGGTCAGCCGCGTTGTTGATTTCCTGCTTAAGGGTGGCGGCAACCTGCTCAATTTCCTGCCGTTGTTCCTCTAAAACGTGGGCGTCTGCAGTCCCCTGGCGAATGCGGGCTTCTTCCTGGCGCAGGTGTTCAGCGGTGGTAGTGAGCCGCTGCCTCTCCACCTCCAACTGCTGACGGAAGGTTTTGAGCTCGCTTTCGATCGGGCGAAACTGCTCCGCCTGGGTTTCCGCCTGGCGCAGGCGCCCAAGCAGCTGGTTGTAGCCATCAAACGCGGCTTTAATCTCATCCGCGCGGGCAAGCGTGTTCTGATGCCCTTGCAATCGCGCCACGCGTTCGGATTTCTGCCGCTCAAAACTCTCAATACGGTTTTGGGCAGCTGCCAGTTGACCGCTGAGCGCCCTCACAGTCTGCTGTTGGGCATCCAGCTTTTCTTTTTGTGCCAACTGCTGTTGGTAGCGTGCTGTTTGCAGCTCCACTTCAGTTGAAGCGGCTTTCAATTCCTGCTCCGCGGCTTGAAATTCCGCGCGTTTAAGCGCTTCCTGGTCGAGCTCCGCCTGGATTTCAGCCAGCTTGCGTTCCTGGACCTCAAGCTCGGTTTTCGCGTCGCGGATGCGGGTCTTGGTGAATTCCTGGTAAACCTCCCACTGGTCCAGCCCAAGGATGCTCGAGAGAATTTTCTTACGGTCAGCCGGACGCTGCGTGGCAAAGGAATCGGCTTTGCCTTGTAGGAAGAACGCGGCATTGACGAAGGTTTCGTAGTCCAACCGCAAGGTGTGCTCGATCTTCGCCTGGGTGGCGCGTATGGTCGATTCGCTCAGGATTTTCCAGCTGCCCTGTTCTCCCAGGTTGGGGTTGAGGATCATGAAATCGAGCTGGCTGCCTTTGCCGCGCGTGATTGTTCGCACAATTCGGTAGGTTTGGGACTCGTATTCAAAGTCCAGCTGCACTTCTGCTTTTTGGGAGCCCGTATTGATGATGGATTCATCGCGCTTACGCGCCTCGCCATACAGGGCGTAGGTGATGGCATCCAGCAGGGAAGACTTCCCTGCGCCATTCGGACCAGAGATACACGCCAGGTTAAACCCGGAGAAGTCGATCTCGACTGGTTTGCGGTAGGAAGTGAAACCGATAATGCGCAGCTTAATCGGTATCATCGTCACCAAACCCTAATAATTTGTTATATTCCGCTGTGCTTGCTGGCTTCGCCTTCTCATCATTGTGGAGTTCCTGCCAGAATTTATCGTCGTAACGCCGTGAACGGATGGGGATGGGCATGGGCACCCCCCAGCCAAGCATCAGCACTTCCTCTTTGGGTTGAAGCTTGGCAAGCATGCCGCGCAGCGCGTTCCGCCCTGCCAAACCACTGAGCACCGCATTGATGTCGTCCTCATCGCCAAGGGCACCCGAGATGCGCGTCCCGAGCTGCGACATGACCTCGTCGTAAATCTGCGAAGGACGCTGGTCTATGATCAGCAGGGTGACGTAATACTTGCGCATTTCGCGCGCGATTGTGCTGAAAATGGTTTGGGATGCCATTTCGCGGTTGAGCAGCTTGTGGGCCTCCTCGACCACCACCACCAGCGGACGAGGTTCCTTCTTTTTATCCTTATGGAACTGGCTGGTGGCAGCTTCCCAGCTGTCGCGGATTTTGCGGGTGATCAGGTTGGTCACCAGCAGGTAGTCAAGCTCAGAATCGTAGCGACCGAAGGAAAGCACCACGTGCCGGCCTGCCTGGAGGGTATCGATGATTTCTGCCAGACCGTTGCTGGCGGGGCTGTCCACAAGGTAGGGTCGGTTCATTAGCCGGCTCAGTTTGCTGCGCAGGCCTTCCGCTGCCCCCACGTGTACGCCCGCTTCGTTCGCCCAGGCTTCCACGCTATCGGCTGCCGGACGACGCTTGCCTTCCTCATCCTCCTCGGTGGCTTTCCCGCGCATCTGCATGAAGGCGGTGAACCAATCCTCTCCAAAACTGGTCTGCAATGCATCCAACGTGGTTGCAGTAGTTTCCTTGAGGTTCAGTGTCTGGCTTAACTGCAGCACATCTTCCGGGGTGAGATCCTTGTAGGCGATTTCCAGGTTGAAATCAGCATGCAGGGCGCCAAAATCCGTGCCGGCACCCAACCCAACCAGCCTCACTCGTGCCGTAAACTGCTCTTTGAGCCCGCTTACGGGCTTGCCGGTGTCGGAGGAGGTGCTTGGAGGTCCATATTCATTGTGCATGTCAAAGATCAGGGTGGAGGCATTGTTGGCGTGGATCAGACCTGCCAGGATCATGCGTGCCAGGAAGGACTTGCCCGAGCCGGTGGTACCGAAAATGCCCGATGAACGCTGAACAAATTTTTCGAGGTTCAGACAAACGGCGTGCCCCTGTTCGCGCGTCTCACCTACCCGGAAGATGGTCTTGCCGTCTTCCCTGCCGAAGATCTGGGCG
>CAZOYK010000165.1:0-4279 GCA_964584065.1 uncultured Anaerolineaceae bacterium
GGTCAGACATTTCTGACTTGATCAGGTTCCTAAGCTGTTCAGTCTTTGTCAGACCAAGTTCGTCTACCTTTTCCTGACATGTGTCTATCAGGTAAAGGGTGGTGCGAACGCCAATATCCGCCTGTATAAGCAGCTCTTCGAGGTGATCCCAGGTGTCCTCTTCGATTTCAGTTGCGCCAAAGAATGTGGCGATTTTGCCGAAGGTTACATTGCGGGTTTTCGCGAGACTATCGCGCCATTTATCAAATATATTTGCCATGATGCGATTATATCATTTGCCTTTTTGCGTAGTCGCCAACTGCCCGCAGCCAGCGTTTATCTCGATGCCGCGTTTTAAGCGAATAGTTGTCTGGATACTGCGTTTCATCAGTCTGTCACGGAAAGCCTCAACCTTTTCCCGGGAAGAACCTTTTAAATTGCCATCCTGGGAAGGATTGAGCGCGATTAAATTGACCAAACAAAGCATTCCATGCAGCAGTGTGGCAAGCTCGTCAGCGTGCGCAAGCGTATCGTTGACGCCATCAATTAAGGCGTATTCAATCAGAACCCGCCGATGTGTGTAATCAGTGTATTCTTTACTGGCTTCGATCAATGCGCTGAGCGGGTAAAACTCATTCGCAGGGACAAGGGCTGAACGCAAAGCATCATTGGGGGCGTGCAGGCTGAGCGCCAGATTCACCTGGGATTTGGCTTCAGTGAATTGGCGCATGCGAGGCAGGATGCCGACCGTGCTGATGGTTATCCTTCGTGCGCCAAAGTTGAGCCCTTTTTGGTCGGTCAGGCGTGCAATCGAGCCCATAACCTCGTCATAATTGAGGAAAGGTTCACCCATGCCCATGTAAACGACATTTGTCAGGTCTTTTCCATCATCTTCAAGCCGACGCATGCAGAAAATGATCTGCGAAAGGATCTCGCCTGCAGTGAGATTACGTGTAAATCCCATCTGACCAGTTGCGCAGAACACACAGCCCATTGGGCAGCCAACCTGCGTTGAGATGCAGACGGTGTGGCGCCCTTCGTAATGCATCAGGACTGTCTCAATGTAGTTATCATCCGTGAGTTTGAACAAGAACTTCTCTGTCTGTCTATCTCTTGAAATGATTTCTTGTTTCACTTCAAAAGGGAACAGGGTAAAGCGTTCTTCAAGAGCCTCCACCAGCGACTTCGGCAAAGTTGTAAACTCGCCAAAATTCAGGTAATGATGCTGATATAAGCCCTCCTCAAGCTGTTTCAGCCTGAAGGCAGGTTGACCAAGCTCACGTAAAACAGCCTGGAGGTTTTCACTGGTTTGGTCGTAAAGGATTGGATTAGTCATAGAGCAGGCTGCTGAGATCTTTCGCTATGATCGTTGGCTGGGGTTGCCAGGCTTGGGCCTGTTCCAAAGAGCTGGCGCCGCTAAGCACCAAGGCTGTCATGCAGCCCGCGTTCTGACCACCCAAAATGTCGGTTTCAAGTCTGTCGCCGACGCAGAGGGTTTCATCGGGCTGTGTTCCCATAATTTCCATTGCCATTTGGAAGAGGGTCGGCTGTGGTTTTCCGATAACAAGCGGTTCTTGTCCTGAGACAGCTGCCACAGCCGCCACAATCGTGCCTGCTCCGGGTAGCAGTCCATGTGGAGTGGGGTAAGTTTTGTCCGTGTTCGTTGCAATAAATTTCGCGCCTGCCCGTATGAGCAGACCTGCGTTTGACAGTTTGTCATAATTAATATCGGTGTCAAGGGCTACCAAAACAATATCAGCATCGCTGGGTTGTGGCTCGTCTAAAATCACGAAGCCCTTAGCGCGAATTTGTTCACGCAGCGAATCCGTTCCAACCACATAAATTCGGCTTGCTGGTGGATAGTTTGTGGAAATGTATCTTAGGGTTGCGATTGCGGAGGTAACAACGTGTTCCGTGGGGGCTTCCACTCCAAAACTTGTTAATTTTTGCAGGATTTCGTCAACATCTTTTGTGGCATTATTGGTTGCAAAAGTAACCTTCAGTCCTATTGATTTAATAAGAGAGCAAATTTCCGGCAAATCACCAATGGGCTCTTTGTCACGCCAGAGGACCCCATCCATATCCAGGATGAGGCCTCTGATTTGGGGGTAACGATCTGTCAGCATTTGGAATTTATGCTGAGGTGCCTGATTTGGCAGGTGGTTGGAGCACTTTGTCAATCAATCCATAGGCCACAGCCTGCTCCGCGGTCATGTAAAAATCGCGATCGGTATCACGCTGGATGACGTCTAAAGGCTGCCCGGTTACGTCCGCAAAGAATTGATTTAGATCCGCTTTGAGTCGCAGGACTTCGCGTGCCATGATTTCAATATCACTTGCCTGACCTTCAGCCCCACCAAGCGGCTGATGCAGGTGGATGGTGGCGTGGGGCAGGGCATATCGTTGCCCTTTCGTGCCACCCGCAAGCAAAACGGTGCCAAAACTCGCTGTAACGCCAACAGCAACGGTGCTGATTGGATTTCGTATCATCTGCATGGTGTCAAGAATGGCAAGTCCAGCATAAATGGAACCGCCAGGTGAGTTGATGTACATCTGGATGCTCTTATCGGGGTCTATCTGGCTTAGATAGAGAAGCTGGGCAACGACCACATTGGCGACCTGATCATTGATAGCAGATCCCACAAAAACGATACGTTCCTTGAGAAGCAAGGAGTAGATATCGTATGCGCGTTCTCCATTGGCACTGCGCTCCACTACCATGGGAATAACTGATTCAAATGGTTTTCTGTCCATAATTTTCCTTTATCTGTTTTCAAACAGCATAACTGCTGAGTGTAAGAGTTTTGTTACTCTTTCTCAGCTTCGTCTTCGGCGATCTCTTCAACAGGGCTTTCGGTCGTCTCAGGTGCTTTGATCTCAATGATATCTTCAGGATCTGCAAGTTCGCGGAGTTTTCTGCGAATTGAATTTTCAAGTGCCTGGTTGGCTGCTTGCATCGAAACTGTTTCAGAGAACTTTTTGGAACCAAGTGATTTTTGGGCTTCAGCAAATTCACCACTCATGATCAAATTGTTCACAACTGCGGAAACTTCCTGTTCCAATTCTTCATTGGAGATCTTGATGTCGTATTGCTTGGTGATGGCATCCATGATGAGGGAGCGTTCGATGCGATTTTTTGCAGTTGGTCTGACTTCCTCTTCGTTGAACTGATCCCGATCCAGTTTGCGAAGTTTTAGGTAGAGATCAAGATTGAGATTGCGATGTTCAAGATCGTGCTCAATGCGGTGCAGCACTTCTTCTTCTTCACTTTTTAGCATTTGTGGTGGATACTTGATAACTGATTTCTGGCGAAGTCGGTCCACGAGCTCGAGGTAATATGCATCGTCATAGTCTTCTTTGTTTTTGCTCTCAAGATGCTCGCGCACACCCGTATAAAGATCTTCAGGAGTGCCAAAACCACCGGCATTCTTCAGAAACTCTTCATCGAGCTCAGGTAATTCAAGCGCTTTGACGGATTGCAGATTGATGTTGAAGACCACTGACTTGCCGGCAAATTCTTCATTCTCGAAATTTTCGGGATACTGATGCTCAAGGGTGAACGTGTCGCCCTCTTTCTTTCCGATAAACTCACGCGCAAACCCTTCGAATGGCCATTCCTTCTCGCGACTTACTTCAACATTCGGAATTAGAGTTTGCTGGGGACTGGATTTTACAAGAACAGGATCTTTCCCCGCTTCAGCGTTTTTATCCACTGCCTCAACAGTCATGTAAACAACGTTACCCTCAGCGGCAGGGGTTTCCAAAGGAACGATGTTGGCGTAATTTCGCCGCATGGACATCACAAATTCTTCCACCTCATCGTCAGTCACGGGCTTGAGATTGTACTCTTTGTTCAATTCGTCGATTCCTTTGAGTTCTACTTCCGGGTCGAGAGGAACTGTGAACTCGAGCGTAAGGGGTTCTTCGCTGGCGATATTATCAAGCGAGCCTGGTCCCCAGGGTTTAATATCTTCAGAATCGAGGACTTTCGGATAGACATCCTGTACCAAGAGATCGATAGCCTCCTGGAAAATCCGAGCCTCACCAATATAGCTGAGCACCATGTTGTAGGGGGCTTTTCCGGGTCTGAATCCTGGGATGCGTGTGCCCTGAGCAATCTTTCGGGCTGCTCTGCGTTTGAATTGGTCAACCAATTCTCCCTCAATTTCGGTTGTGAGTTTCACCTGATGGTCGTCGGTATAAGTCTTTTCAGTTTTCAATGCATACCTCAATAAGTAAATTTGTTTGAAGTGGGGAAAGAGGGGCTCGAACCCTCACGCGTCGCCGCACATGATCCTAA
>CAZOYK010000166.1:0-4210 GCA_964584065.1 uncultured Anaerolineaceae bacterium
CACCTATCACCTATCACCTGCCACCTACCACCTATCACCTACCACCTACCACCTATCACCTATCACCTACCACCTATCACCTACCACCTACCACCTACCACCTATCACCTATCACCTATCACCTACCACCTACCACCTACCACCTATCACCTCTCATTCCCTTGAAAAAATCAACATCCAGGGCTATAATAGAACATTCGTGCTAATTATGGAACAGGGCATCTTCAACTTCGCGGACCTCCTCAACATCACCAGCCCCTCCCTCAACTGGCTTATCCCCGGATTCCTGCCCGAAGGCGCGCTTACCCTCCTGGCAGGGGAACCAGGCAGCGGTAAGTCCTTTTTGGCGCTGGATCTCGCCATCCGCCTCGCCACCGCCCGTCCTGCCTGGCAAGCCCCCTCCCAACCACCCCTGCCCGTCGTCTACTACTGCCAGGATTCCACCCGCTTCCACTTCGGTCGCCGCCTTCAAGTCCTCACTTCCACCCTGACGCCTGATGAAAAAGATCTGCTCAGCAAGAACATCATCTTCGACTTCAACCCTTTCAACATCAGCAATGCCCGCACCATTGCCAATTTCATCGACCGCTTCAAGACCAATCCATCCTGCCTGGTGATCTTCGATGTGCTCGCGCGCTACCTGCCCCATATGTCCGATAACCACATCTCCAGCGTCGGTCCCGCCCTGCGCTTCTTCAACGCCCTCACGGAGATCGAGCTCCACTCCCATCGCATCAGCGTGCTCGTCCTGCATCATCTCAACAAACGCCCCACCCCTGGGGGGAAGATCGAGATGCTCTATGGCGGAGAGCTGGGCAGACCCAGCCCCGACCAAAACCGCGTTCGCGGCTCCACCGACATCGTCGCCAATGTGGATCTCGCCTGGGGCTTGCGTCGCCAGGGTTCCCTCCACCTCCTCAGCCAGCTCAAAAACCGTCTCACCGCCCAGAGCGCCGACCAGCTCGCTTTTCGCATCCATCAGCAGGGCGAACACTTGCGCCTGGCATATGAAATCCTCTCCCCCGAGGATCTGCTCGCCCTCTCACCCCCCAAAAAGCTCCACGCCGACCAACTTGCCTTCGCCGGCTTGCTCCGCGTTCTCCAGGCGCGCCCGGGCGAATGGCTTTCCCGCCGGGAATTAACGGATTTACTGGCGGAAAACCAACCTCTTCCTGGCGAACGCAATCTCAAATCCGCCTTTATCCGCTTGCGCGATGACCCCTCCGTCCACACCCAACACACCCGCGCCGGTCTTCTCTACCGCTGGACCGAACAACGCAGTCCGGTCTACTAATCACCTGACCTAAGACTCAGCTGGGTTATAATCACCCCAACACCAACAAAGGGAGAAACCATCCATGCCCGAAGCCAACAACAATCACACCCAACGCGCCGAACTTCACCGCGCCATCTGGAACATCGCCAACGACCTGCGCGGTGCCGTCGACGGCTGGGATTTCAAGCAATACGTGCTGGGCATGCTTTTTTACCGCTATATCTCCGAGAATCTGTGCGAGCACATCAACGCCAACCAACACAAGGCGGGCTTGAAAGATTTCGATTACGCCGACCAAAGCGACACCTACGCCGAAGCCGCCCGCCAGACCATGGTCAACACCAAAGGCTTCTTCATTCTCCCAAGCGAGTTGTTCCAAAACGTTCGGCAAAACGCTTCCCTCGACGCGGACCTCAACATGACCCTGGCGCGCGTCTTCCGCAACATCGAAGCCTCCACCCAGAGCGCTGAGTCCGAAGCAAAATTCAAAGGGCTTTTCGATGACATCGACGTCAACAGCAACAAGCTGGGCAACACGGTCGCGGCACGCAACAAACGCCTGGTGAGCCTGATGAACGGCGTGGGCGACATGAACCTGGGCACCTACAAAGATAATCAGATCGACGCTTTCGGCGACGCTTACGAATTCCTGATGACCATGTACGCCTCCAACGCCGGCAAGAGCGGCGGCGAGTTCTTCACCCCCCAATATGTTTCCGAACTGCTCACCCGCCTGACTCTGGTCGGCAAGAGCGAGGTCAACAAAGTCTATGACCCTGCCTGCGGTTCCGGTTCACTCCTGCTGAACTTCGCGAAAATTCTGGGCAAAGGGAACGTGCGCCAGGGCTTCTTCGGGCAGGAGATCAACCTAACCACCTATAACCTGTGCCGCATCAACATGTTCCTGCACGACATCAACTACAACCAGTTCGATATCGCCCTGGGCGACACGCTGCTCAACCCCCAACATGAGAGCTTCGAGCCCTTCGAAGCGATCGTTTCCAACCCGCCCTATTCGATCAAGTGGGAGGGCAATGCCAACCCCCTGCTGATCAACGACCCGCGCTTTTCCCCTGCCGGCGTGCTGGCGCCAAAATCCAAGGCAGATATGGCTTTCATCATGCACAGCCTCAGCTGGCTTGCCACCAGCGGCACGGCTGCCATCGTCTGCTTCCCCGGCATCATGTACCGTGGCGGCGCCGAACGCAAGATCCGCCAATACCTGGTGGACAACAACTACATCGACTGTGTCATCCAGCTGCCTACAAACCTGTTCTTCGGCACCAGCATTGCCACCTGCATCATGGTGCTCAAGAAATCCAAACGCGATAACCACACCCTTTTCATTGACGCTTCCCAAATGTATGTCCAGGTGACCAACAATAACAACCTTACTTCTGAACACATTGAACGCATCGTGGGGCTCTTCACGGACCGAGCGAATGTGGCTCACGAAGCCCGCCTTGTACCCAACAGCGAAGTGGCGGAGCAGGACTACAACCTCTCGGTTTCCACCTATATCGAAAAGGAAGACACCCGCGAAGTGGTGGAAATCGCTGAGTTGAACGCCGAGATCAGGGATGTTAGCGCCAGGGTGAACGAACTGCGCGCCCAGATCGATGCCATCATCGCCGAGATCGATCCCTCCAACTCCGGGCAGGAGCTGGACGAATGAGCCGG
Organism: uncultured Anaerolineaceae bacterium; assembly: GCA_964584065.1. GTDB lineage: Bacteria > Chloroflexota > Anaerolineae > Anaerolineales > Anaerolineaceae > Mesolinea. The sequence goes on from CAZOYK010000166.1 coordinate 2,957, forward strand.
CTGGAAGATCTGATCCAAACCCGCTGTCCAGATGGGGTGGAATTTGAGAATCTCGGTGATTTTGCTTCGATCGACAAGGGTCAGCAGCTAAACCTAACCAGGATGACAGATGATTTACCTTATCCTGTCATGAATGGTGGGATTAAACCATCTGGATATTTTGATCAGTACAACACCGAAGAAAACACCATTGCGATCAGCCAGGGAGGGGCTTCTGCTGGTTATATCAATTTCATCGAGACCAAGTTTTGGGCTGGAGCACATTGTTATGTTGTCAAACCCAAAAAATCAACAGTGGTCAACAAGTTTCTTTACTATTTGTTAAAAAACAGCGAAACTGAAATTCAAAATGCAAAATATGGAGCTGGCATTCCAGGTCTAAATAAATCAACTTTGGAGCACTTAGTTTTGCCTATTCCACCCCTGCAAGTACAGGAGGAAATTGTGCGCATCCTCGACACGTTTAGCAGCGTGGTCGCGGAGCTGGAACAAAAAATGAACGCGGAGCAGGCAGCCCGCATCAGGCAGTACGAACACTACAGCCATAAATTGCTATTTCTTTCTAAAAATTCTTTTGAAAACATTTCTCGCTTTATAAGACTTGGGGATATCGCCCATTACTCAAGAGAACGAATTTCTGCAAAGGAAATTGACAAAACCAGTTATGTAGGAGTTGACAACATCCTACAAAACAAAAAGGGGAAGGTGGATTCCGACTATGTTCCGATAAGCGGCACTCTTATAAAATATCAAAGAGATGACATTCTTATCGGAAATATCAGACCATACTTAAGAAAAATTTGGATTGCTGATAGAGACGGTGGCACCAACGGAGATGTTCTTTGTCTCCAAATCAACAAAGGCTCAAAGCAAAGCATTATTCCAAAATACCTGTTTCATATCCTTGCATCAGAAGAGTTCTTCACTTATGCAATAAAAAATTCAAGGGGGGCAAAAATGCCTCGCGGAGACAAAGCATTGACCTTGAAGTTCGAGTTTCCTTTACCTCCCTTATCAGTCCAGGAAGAAATCGTCTCCATTCTTGATCGCTTTGACGCGCTGGTCAATGACCTCAAAAGCGGCTTGCCTGCTGAGATCGCCGCCCGCCGCAAACAATACGAATACTACCGCGATCGCCTCCTCACCTTTAAACCCCTCAACGATGTGTAGGGCGGAATCCGCTTCCTTTGCGGACTCCGCCATTTTGGAATTCAACCATCTTAGACGGAGCAAGTAGGGCGGAATCCGCTTCCT
>CAZOYK010000167.1:0-4206 GCA_964584065.1 uncultured Anaerolineaceae bacterium
ACTTTAAGCCCCACAACCTCAATGAAGCAGTTCAATATCTCGAGAAGGAAGAGAAGTGTTTTGTCCTGGCAGGCGGAACTGATCTGATGATTCTGCTGCGCAGAAATCTCATCAACGCTGAACACATCCTGGACATTAAAGGTCTGCCTGAGACAACTGCATTTGAATTCGTTGATGGCGTCGGTTTGACGATCGGCGCTTCTGTTGTGGTCAATCAATTGGTCGACTCAGAAGTTGTCAAGTCAAAATACCCAGCCCTCAACCAGGCTGCGGCATCCCTGGCATCCTACCAGCTGCGCAACCGCGCCACACTGGTTGGAAACATCTGCAACGCCTCACCAGGCGCAGATCTGCCCCCCGCATTGTTGGTATACGACGCTCTGGTCAACATCGTCGGACCCCAGGGTGCCCGACAAATCAAACTGAACGAGTTCTTCACCGGCGTAAAGCGCACAGTGCTGCAGCGTGGTGAGCTCGTTGTATCGGTCCAATTGCCTGACCCCGGTCAGGGCGACAAGAGCATTTACATCCGCCAGGCACGGCTCCGCGGGCATGACCTCGCGACGGTCGGCGTTGCCAGCCGCATCAAACCGGATGGCAAAGTAGCCATCGGCATCTGTGCGGTTGCGCCAACCCCGCTGCGCCTTTTTGCTCTGGAAGACATGATCAATGAGCGAGGGCTCTCGGAGGAAACCATCGAATGGGCTGGAAAAGAAATTCGTGAGCACATCCGTCCGATCACGGACGTTCGTTCCTCAGCAACCTACCGCCTGCAAATGGCAACTGTCTTGCTGAAACGCGGTCTGCTCACTCTTATTGGCAAGGAGGCATAAACATGGACAACAACAAAGATTGTTCTATGTATACTGAGCACGTTGAATCAGGCAAGCGCAAAGTTACCCTGAGCTTGAAAGTGAATGGCCGCCAGGTTGTTCGCGATATTGACCCAAGCTTGACCCTGCTACACTTCCTGCGCGACAATCTGCAATTGTTTGGCACAAAAGAGGCTTGCGGCGAGGGAGAATGCGGCGCGTGCACGGTCATCATGAACGGCAAAGCCGTGACGTCGTGCATCATTCTGGCGGTCGAAGCTGAAGGCGCTGAGATCACCACGGTTGAAGGTTTGGCAAAGGACGGAAAACTGTCAATCCTGCAGGAAGAGTTTATCAGCCAGGACGCTCTGCAGTGCGGTTTTTGCACCCCAGGCTTCCTGATGTCAACCCGCGCCTTACTTGATAACAATCCAAATCCGTCTGATGATGAGATTATTGAAGTTCTGAGCGGAAATCTGTGCCGCTGTACCGGTTACATTCCGATCATGAATGCCGTAAAGCGGGCAGCTGAACGTGAACGAAAGGAGTTAGACCGCTAATGGACGAGAACAAATACCAATCAAAGTACAAGCGGGTTGGTCAGGCTTATGACCGTAAAGACGCTCGCGAAAAAGTGACCGGGCAAGCGGTTTATGCCTACGACATGGAGCTGCCGGGTATGCTGCATGCCAGGTGCCTGCTCTCCCCGTATGCCCGCGCGAAAATTGTCTCCATTGACACCAGCAAAGCCAAAGCCCTGCCCGGTGTGAGGGCCGTTCTGTGCGGTGAGGACTCAGACATCCTGGTGGGTCTTTACATGCAGGATAAACGTGTATTGGCTAAGGGCGAAACCCGCTATCAAGGGGACATCGTTGCCGCTGTTGCTGCTGATGACGAAGAAACAGCCGAACGCGCCATTGCACTGCTGGACGTTGTTTATGAACCACTGCAGCCCGTTCACGATGTGGACGAAGCGCTTGAAGCCAAGATCCTGGTTCATGACGACATCAACGAACTAAAACATTACGTCGGTGTCTTCTTCCCCCAGAAAGACTCCAACATCGCCAGCTGGAATAAGAGCAAGAAAGGCGACCTGGATAAGGCTTTCGCTGAGTCGGATGTGGTCGTTGAAAACGAATTTTCACTTCCAGCCGTTGCTCACGTTCCGATGGAAACCCATGTGGCGATCGTTCAGGCTGACCCATTTTCAAACAAAATCCGGATCTGGGCATCCGCTCAGTCTCCCTTCGCCATCCGCCAAATCATGGCTGATAGCTTTGGTATTTCTGAATCTGACGTCGAAGTCCATATCCCCTACGTTGGCGGTGGGTTTGGCGGCAAAGCCGGTATCCATCTTGAACCTCTGGCTACGCTGCTTTCGAGAGCCGCTGGCGGCCTGCCTGTGAAGGTGCGTGCTACCCGCGAACAAGAGTTTAACCAACTCCCCACTCGTGCCGGAATGCGCGGACGCATCAAGACCGGCGTAAATTTGGACGGCAAGATCAATGCGGTCCAGGCTGTTTATGACTGGGACAGCGGTGCCTACGCTGACTACGGTGTCAACGTTGGAAAGACCGCGGTCTACTCTGGTTTGGGACCTTACTCGGTTGATAATGCGAGCATCGACTCGAAGACAATTTATACGAACAAAGTGTTCAGCACCGCCTATCGCGGTTTTGGTCACCTGGAAACGCACTGGTCAATCGAACGCCAGATCGACATTCTTTCACAGAAGTTAAACATTGACCCGTATGAGTTCCGCATGATGAATTTGCTGGAACCTGGTAAACACACTATCAGCGGTGAGTTGGTCACGGAGAGTACCGGCAGCGTCAAGGAATGTTTAACTGCCGTAGTCAAAGAAATCGGCTGGACAGGTCGCAAAACCGAAGAGGAACGCCAACGCGAATGGAAAACCGGAAAGGTTCGTGGCAAAGGTTTTGCCGTGCTGCAAAAAGCCCCGGCGATGCCCGCCAACACAGCTTCTTCCGCCATTCTTCAAATGAATGGTGATGGACATGTGCGAATGATGATCGGCGGCGTGGACATCGGTCAGGGTGCCAACACAGCCATGGCCCAAATTGCGGCGCAGGAACTGGATATTCCGATCGAACACATCGAAGTCATGACCGACATCGACACCCGGGCTAATCCCTACGACTGGAACACCGTGGCATCCAAGTTGACCTTCATGGGCGGCAATGCTGTCATCAAAGCCAGCCGTGAACTACTGCGGAAGATGAAAGAAGTTGCTGCACAAGCGCTCAAGACAGAGCCCGAATACCTGGCACACGCCAACGGCGAGATCTATCACGTCCATAATCCTGAACGACGTGTATCCTACAAACAGCTCGCCCTTGGGTATATGTACCCCAATGGAACGAGCATCGGCGGTGCGTTGATGGCAACCGGCACTTACATCGCCGATGGTCTGACAAATCTACATCCTGAAACGGGTCAGGGCTCCCCTGCCTTGGTCTGGACTTTCGGTGCTCACGCTGTTGAAATCGAAGTAGACGTGGAGACAGGCAGCATCGAAGTGCTCAAAGTGGCATCCGCCTTTGATGTTGGTCAGGTCATTAATGAAAAACTTATTTATGGTCAGATCTGCGGTGGCGTGATGCAAGGTTTGGGCTCAGCAATACTGGAAGGTTACAAATTCAGTGACGATGGAAGGCTGATGAATCCTTCCTTTACGGATAACAAGATCCCAACCATGAAGGACATGCCCAAGGAGCTTGTAGCAATTTACATCGAGAATCCCCAACTCAATGGTCCTTATGGTGCCCGCGGCGTTGCTGAACATCCAATGATCTCCGTCCCATCAGCCATCGGCAACGCTGTCTATGATGCCCTGGGAATCAACTTCCATGTGCTGCCACTCTCCCCGGAAGCCATCGTGCTGGGTATTGAGAGCGGAAAGAAATCAATCCTTTGCACCGATGTTGACTGCCTTCCGGGTCGCTAGGTCAAAAAAGCGACACATTAATAACAACTGAAAGCCCATATGATTGCCTTGCGCTCAATGAGCGCAGGGCAATGAGAAGAAAGGAGAGTCTAGCCTAAAACAAAAAAGCAGGTAGATCGATTGATAGTTGAATATTCATATTATTAATAGAAACAAAGGAGAAAGTATGAAGTGGTTCACTAAATCAGATAGTACCGTAGGTTACCTTCCCGATGAAACACCCCCATTCTGGAAGCTCTTACTCTACGCCATCCAGCAGGTTATTGTTATGTTCCCTGCTACAATTACTGTGGCTCTTATCACCAAATTCCACATTTCGACCACCATTTTTGCCAGCGGTTTCGCGACACTCTGTTTCATCCTGGTCACCAAAGGCAAAATCCCCCTGTATTACGGCTCCAGCTTCTCCTACATCGGAGCTATCGT
>CAZOYK010000168.1:0-4155 GCA_964584065.1 uncultured Anaerolineaceae bacterium
CCAGTGCCTTATCCATTAGGCCACGGAAACAAGATTTCACATTATACCACCGCATGTTCATTACTCGATCAACAGCTGCTCTTATTTTAATGCCTCAATCATCTCCTCAAACCGATCTGTAAGGTGATAGTGCGTAAATCTTGGAAAGTTATTGCCATCGTCAGGGTATCGAGGCAGGATGTGAAAATGCAGGTGGAAAACGCTTTGTAGAGCAAGACGACCAGAATTATTGAAAATATGCAGGTTTTCAAGCCCAAGCTTTTCATGGTAAAGGAGACTTACCTGACGAACAGTTTCTATTGTGTCTGCCAGGACTTCCTGGGGGACTGTGAAAATGTTTGAATAATGGGCTTTGGGAATAATCAGCGTGTGATAGAGCCCGACCGGATGGGCATCGAGGAAAGCGAGCGTGGTTTCGGTTTCGAGAACCTTCCACGCATGCGTACGTCCTGACACGATCGAGCAAAAAATGCAATTTTCTTCCATTATTCCTCCGAAAAAATCAATTTGGTCCGGGTGATGACGCAATCGGCTGGATCAATCCCGAGAAGCACAAGCAGCTCATCCGGCCGTCCGTTTTCAAGCGGGGTCGCTTTCATCGAAATGACAAGCAACGTTTTTGCTGGCTGACAATCAAGCTGCCAAGCAAGGATAAGGTTTTTTAAATCGACGGTTTTTCTACGCCGCTGAACTGGCAGGGAATCCTGAGCAAGCAGGGCAATCACCTGATCTTGCAGGTTTTCTGGGTCGAGCTCAGGTGGCAGCACAATCTCGAACTCGCTGGAGAGCAGGGATGCCTGGAGCGAGGGTTTTCGATTATCGATCACCTGCAGGTTTTTGAGGATCAGCTCTGCTGGCAGAGCTTTGTTCAGCCGCTTGCTGATCTCTTTCAGTGAAACTTCCTGATCCAGCCAAAAATCCATCTGTTCGGCTTCACCGATAAATCCGAGGGGCAAAGCTGAAGCCAGGTTGATCCGCATGTGCGGACTGAAGCCCTGGGTGTAACGCAAGGGGAGGTTTGTACGTCGCAGGGCACGCTCGAAAAGCCGTTGAAGGTCGAGATGACCAATAAAGCGTAGATTTCCGAGCTTGGCATAGGTCATGCGGACGCGCATTGGTTCGTTGTTCACGGGCACCCCCAGTACACAAGCGGAGAAACCAAGCGTTCTTTTCCAAAGGCGTCAAGAATTCCGCAGGCGTAGCACTGCTCGCGGCAGTCCTTGCGAGTCTTTCCTTGCTTGCTCCATTCCAGGTCGCGTCGAAGGAAGGCTTTTGTGACCCCGGTGTGGATGTGGTCCCATGGGAGGATTTCGTCCAGAGCGCGCTCCCGGTAGGCATAGAAATCCGGATCCAAGCCAATTTCGCTGAAAGCCTGTCGCCAGATCGGCACATTGTCGTTTTCACCCCAGGCATCAAATTTCGCGCCGAGCTGCCAGGCACGCCGGATGACTTGACCAAGGCGTCGGTCTCCACGCGAGAGCCAGGCTTCGAGCAGGGTGTTGTCGGGGATGTTATAGGAAAGCTTCAGACCGGTGCGGCGAACTCCCGCTTTTAGCAGGTCCAACTTGGCTTGTAATTCATTGGTGGAGTTGAGTGGATACCACTGAAAAGGCGTGTGGGGCTTGGGGATGAAGTTGCCGACCGAGAGGTGCACCCTGACCCTGTTGCCGCGTATCTGGCGACCGATGGCCAGCACGCGCTTACCGGCGTCCAGGATCGCCTGGACATCTTCCATGGTTTCGCCTGGCAGACCGATCATGTAATAGAGTTTGAGCGAAAGCCAGCCGTGTTCAAAGACAGTCCGGACGGTTTCTTCGAAAACCTCGTCATCAAGCGGTTTGTTTATGATCGCCTGCATGCGAGGGGAGGCGGCTTCGGGGGCGAGCGTAAAACCCCCGCCAGGGCGCAGATCACGCAGCTCGTCCATCAGCTCGACCGAAAACGAGGCGATACGCAGAGAAGGCAAACTGACAGAGACCTTGCGATCATTGAACTTATCGTAAACAGATTTGGTCAATTCCAGAATTTGGGTGTGGTCTGAAGAAGAAAGTGAAAGCAGTCCTATTTCTTCATAACCAGTGGAGGCTAAACCATCTTCAATGATCTGAAGGATTTCACTGACTGGTCTTTGACGCACAGGGCGGTTGACGACACCGGCATGGCAGAAACGACAGCCGCGGGTGCAACCGCGCATGATCTCAATCGAGAGCCGGTCGTGAACCGTCTCGATGTTAGGGACAACCAGGCAGGTCGGGTGAGGCGGCAGCTGCGAGACGATGCGTTTGGTAACAAATGCGGGGACTCCCGGTTTTGCAGGTGTAAATTTCGAAATAGTATCATCCTGCGCGTAGCTTATGTGATAAAGCGAAGGGACATAGACGCCTGGAAGCTTTGACAAACCCAGCAGGAGTGACTGGCGGTCTGCTCCAGATCGTTTGAGCTGTTCGTAAGTGCGAATTACCTCAAGCGTCACTTCCTCACCTTCGCCAATCACAAAAGCGTCGACGAAATCAGCCATTGGTTCGGGGTTAAAGCAAGCCTGACCGCCTGCAATGATCAAAGGGTGGTCGTCGTCGCGTTCAGATGCCAGAAGGGGAATTCCAGCAAGATCAAGCACGTTCAAAGCGTTGGTGTAGAGCGATTCGTAGGGAAGACTCAAGCCAATAATGTCGAATTCTGCCAGCGGATGCTTTGATTCGAGAGAGAACAACGGGATCTTGTTTTCACGAAGCTGTGCTTCAAGGTCGTGCCAAGGGGCAAAGGCGCGTTCAGCCAGGATGTCGGGCTGTTGGTTGAGGATGTCGTAGAGGATTGCCAAACCCAGGTTTGGCTGCCCGATATCGTAAATGTCAGGGAAAACCAGGCAGACGCGCGAGCCAAGAGATTCCCAATCTTTCAGGATTTGGTTGTGTTCTCCGCCCACATATCGCCCCGGTTTCTCGACATGATATAGAATTTTTTCAAGTTGATTTATGTTTATTGTCTGCAAAATGACCTGTCATACATAGAATTCGTTTTTTACTTCCGCAAGTGTGATATCACGAAAGTCGTTTTCGATCAAAGATACCACCTGTGCAAGGTCCCGATCCAACTGAGCACGGTTTTGCCCCAGTTTCGCAATCTGAATTTCGGCTGTCTGCCAGCTATCGTGGTGGGATGCTTCGATAACGGATAGATTGTACCTTTTCAGTCGGGAAAGTAAAGGCGCAAGGGTGGATCGCTTTTCCTTGAGGCTCTGACAACCTGGTAAGTACAACGAGAAGGTGGCAATGAACCAGGGCACAATTTAACCTTGCGCAGCTACCGGATTGACGAGTGTGCCGATGCCCTCAATGTGGACGCTGACCTGGTCACCAACCTGAAGGGGTCCCACACCAGCAGGTGTGCCGGTGAGGATCAGGTCGCCAGGTTCGAGCGTCATGATGGAACTGGTGTACAACATGAGCTGCTGAATGCTGAAGATCATCTCGCGGGTTGAGCTCATCTGGCGCAGGGTGTTGTTGACGTGGCAGGTGATGATGGCGTCGGTTGGGTCGAATTCCGTCTCAATCCAGGGTCCAACGGGGCAAAAAGTGTCAAACCCTTTGGCACGGCTCCACTGTCCGTCGGATCTTTGGAGGTCGCGCGCGGTTACATCGTTGGCAATCGTATAGCCAAAAACAGCATCCAGCGCGTTTTCCTTGGTGAGCCAGCGGGAACGCTTCCCGACCACCACAGCAAGCTCTGCTTCGTGCTCAACGCGCTTGCTCTGGGGAGGGAGAATGATGCTTTCACCGCTGGTGATGAGCGAAGAAGGTGGTTTTAGGAAAATAAGTGGATAGGGTGGCACCTCGGTGTTCATTTCCGCCGCGTGTTCGCGATAGTTTCTGCCGATCGCTATGATCTTTGAGGGAAGACAAGGCAAAAGGAGATCAACATCCGAAAGCTCATAGGCTTCTTCGAATCGACGAAATTCGCCAAACGGATCGCCCTGGATCGCACCAACTCTGCCATCGCGTATCCAGCCATATTGAGGGAGTGTATTTTGAGTTTTGAATCGTATGATTCTCATTTTTCGTTTATAATATGCTTTCGCGGGCGGATAGCTCAGTTGGTCAGAGCGCATCTTTTACACAGATGAGGTCGCAGGTTCGAGCCCTGTTCTGCCCATTTTTT
>CAZOYK010000169.1:0-4099 GCA_964584065.1 uncultured Anaerolineaceae bacterium
GCAGGCTATCCCGACGCTCGGCAAAGCGGGGCTCTTCGTTGAGCCTGCTGCAGCAGCGGCTTTCGCTGGTATGCAAGCAGCCATCCGGCAAGGTCTGCATCACCCCGATGAACCCGCCCTGGTACTCTGCACTGGCAGTGGATTGAAGGATATCAACGCAGCCATGCGAGCCGTTGAGCCCGCCCCCATCATTGAGCCAACCCTAAAACAACTCAAAGAGGCGCTTCATGTCTGAACCAGTTTTCACCATCATTGCCCCAATTTTCAATGAACTCGAGAACCTGCCCCTGTTTTATGATAGGGTCAGCGAAGTGATGAACCAGACCGGCAAAGATTGGGAGCTGATCCTTGTGGATGATGGCAGTTCGGACGGTTCCACAGAAAGCATCCGCAAACTTGCCCAGGAGGATGAACGCGTGCGTCCGGTCATTTTTGCCCGCAACTTTGGGCACCAGATCGCCGTGACTGCCGGCATGGACTACAGCCGCGGTCAGGCTGTTGTCATTATTGACTCTGACCTGCAGGACCCGCCAGAAGTGATCCTCGAATTAATTGAAAAGTGGCGCGAAGGCTACCAGGTTGTTTATGCAGTGCGGACTGAGCGCGAAGGGGAAAGCTGGTTCAAACTAACCACCGCTTCGCTCTTCTACAAACTGATCTACAAGATTACTGACGTAAAAATGCCGCTCAACACCGGTGATTTCCGCCTGATTGACCGACAGGCATTGAACATCATCAATCAAATGAGAGAACGCAACCGCATCCTGCGCGGTATGGGCGCCTGGGTAGGCTTCAGGCAGATTGGCGTCGAGTACAAACGCGCCGCGCGTCATGCCGGGCAGTCCCACTACCCGCTCAAGAAAATGATCCGCCTGGCAATGAACGCCGTGACGGGTTTCTCGACCTTTCCACTTCAAATGCTCACCACCGGCGGTATTGCCCTGGTAGCCCTCAGCCTGTTGTTGCTGCTAATCTATCTTGGCCTGGCAATCTTCAGCGGCTTCGACCTCACCTACGTGCTGGCAGCATGGCTGACCATGATCTTTTTAGCAGGTGTTCTGTTAATTGGCATGGGCGTGCTCGGTGAGTACCTCGGCCGCATTTATGACGAAGCCAAAGGTCGTCCACTTTACATTGTTGCCGAAGGACCTGATAAGTCCCTCGACCCCACCCGGCTCGATCGGGAAAAAGAAAAAAACTAAAAAACCACAGGAACCCAAATATGACAAAAATCGATCTGACCATAATGCATGACCGCCTCGAACGTACTCTTCAGCGTGTACGCGAACGCAAAATTATCATTCCCACTTTTGCCCAGCAGCGTGACCCCTCGCTGGTGCCCGCCGACATCCAAAACCGGTTAAAAGAGATTGGGCTTTGGGATCTGCACCCACTGAATCTCTTCCGCATCACCTGGCACAATGAACCTAAGCCCTTTGGTGGACTCTTTGGTGGACTCAATTACATCGAGTTCCCTTCCAGCTTCACTGGCACTAAAGCCCGGGTGGTTGCCCTGGTAGGCAAGTGGTTCCCCTGTGGTGTCCACAAGGTTGGTGCTGCGTTTGGCTGCCTCGTCCCGCGCCTCATCACCGGTCAATTTGATCCTACTACTCAAAAAGCAGTCTGGCCGTCTACTGGTAACTATTGCCGTGGTGGAGCGTATGATTCATATTTACTGGCATGCAAATCCGTCGCAATTCTGCCTGAAGGCATGAGCAAAGAACGCTTTGACTGGCTGCGAAATGTGGCAGATGAGGTCATCGCCACACCTGGCACCGAATCAAACGTCAAGGAGATTTTCGACAAGTGTTGGGAACTTCGCCGTAGCGGTGAGGATCTGATGATCTTCAATCAGTTCGATGAGTTTGGCAATTATCTCTGGCATTACCTGATTTCCGGAGACGCCCTGGAAGAATTGGCTCGCAAACTCTTAGGCGAAAAAGATCGCTTGGCAGGCTTTGCGTCGGCAACCGGCTCCGCCGGCACAATTGCTGCTGGCGACTACCTGAAGCAGAAGTTCCCTGGCATGAAAATCATTGCCAGCGAAGCCCTGCAGTGCCCCACCCTACTCAACAACGGCTTTGGCGCCCACCGCATTGAAGGCATCGGCGACAAACATGTGCCATGGATCCACAATTCAAAGAACACGGACTTCATCACCGCCATTGATGACAATGCTGTTGTCAACCTTGCCCGCTTGTTCAATGAGCCTGAAGGAAAACAGCATTTGATCGACTCTGGCTTTGAAGAAGACTTTGTCAACCAGCTTGATCTGCTTGGCTTCTCAAGTATTTCCAACCTTCTCTCCGCCATCAAATTTGCCAAGTATAACGAGTTATCAGAAAATGATATTGTTCTCACTGTTCTCACCGATTCGATGGAACTGTATTCGAGCCGTTTGACTGAGATGCATGAAGAATTCGGCCGGTATAGCAAGGCGAATGCCATTGCTGACGAAGCCCGCTACCTCAAAGCCGTAACCACGGATTACATGGAAGAACTTGGTTATTGGGACCGCAAGCGCATCCACAACCTGAAGTATTACACCTGGGTTGAGCAGCAGGGTCGCACCTACGAAGAAATCATGGACCAGTGGTACGACCCCGACTACTGGCTCGAGATCCAGGCTCAGCAGCCTGAAATCGACGCCCTGATCGAAGAGTTCAACCACAAAGCGAAAGTTGAGCTCTAAAGGAGTCTTTTGAGCGCGTTTGAAGCCATTGACGATACCAGCCTGGTGCTGGTGGCGATTATCCCTAACCAAAGGGACCTCGAGATTGCCCGCCTTCTGGGCTGGTATCGCATTCCGCTCAAAAACGCTCCAAAGGTGATTGCTGTCGACTACCTGGCGCTCTACCAGACCGGCAGCTTCGGCGCCACAGAACGCTGGCAGATCAAATGGCTGGCGCCGATCGTCGGACACGAGTTGACCACCCGCCAGCAACTGTTTCGCGACCAACCAGACCACCCCAGGGCTAACGAGGAATACTTCAAGCTTCAGTTGGGCAGCCTGATTGAGCTGCCCGAACCCATCCCCGCTGGGAATTGGAAACGGGTGACTTTCTTCTATACCACCATGCGGCATGTCAGGGAAGCAAGAAAACTTGGCGACCTGCCCGTGCACGATCAGGAGCGGCCTGTGCTCTGGGCAGCACTGCGCGAGCGTGCCTCACGCAGCGAAGCTTACCAGGCGGCTCCACTACCGGAAATTCCCCTCGACCCAGCCTTGATAGCTTTGCTGAGCGGCATCACCATAGGGAAAAAGTGAGGTTTTCATGAAAACGCTCATCAAAAATGGAACGGTCATCACTGCGGAGATGACCCGTAAGGCGGATATCCTGGTGGAAGGTGAAATCATCCGTCGGATTGACGCAAACATCGAGGATCCTGAAGCAAAAATTGTCGATGCCAGCGGCTTGCTGGTCCTCCCAGGCGGCGTGGACCCCCATGTGCACCTTGAACTGCCAATGTTCGGCACGATTTCCACGGATGACCATTACACTGGCGGAAAAGCGGCTGCCTTTGGCGGCACAACCACCATGATCGATTTTGTTTCCCAGGAGCCTGTCAGCCTGGCGGAAAACATCGCCAGGCATCGCGCCATGGCGGATCCGAAAGCCAGCATCGATTACAGTTTTCATATGAACATCTCCCGTTTTGATGAGCAGGTGGCAGAAGAACTGCCAGACCTGCCCCACCTGGGAGTCACCAGTATGAAGGTTTTCACCGCCTACAACGGTCGGCTGCGGCTGGACGATGGCAACATCTTCAAAGTGATGCGCATCGGCGGGAAAAACAACCTGCTCACGATGGTCCACGCTGAGAATGGGGATGTGATCGACATCCTCGTGGCGGAAGCGCTTGCCGCTGGCAAAACCGCCCCCATTGATCATGCCCACACCCGCCCAGCCTGGGGCGAAGTGGAAGCCAGCCTGCGGGCAGCTGCCCTGGCAGCCCAGGCAGACTCGCCGCTCTACCTCGTCCACATGAACGTGGCTGGCGAGGTCGATCAGCTTGCGTATGCTCGTACCCATGGCATCCCAGCCATGGGAGAAACCTGTCCTCAGTATTTGTTCTTTACCGAAGACGACCTCAAACG
>CAZOYK010000170.1:0-4079 GCA_964584065.1 uncultured Anaerolineaceae bacterium
TAACCTGACATTATCACTTGTGAATCTAACATGACATTTTCATTTGAGAACAACACTCTCCCCACCGCCCTTGACGTCTGACCTGGGACTGAGTAAACTTGAGAGTCGCCGGTTCACCCGGTAAATTTATGGGCGAGGGTAACCTGAAAGATGGTGAGAGGCGCCCGGAGGAAAAATGTCTACACAAGAAGAAATCGTCATCAAAGCTGAAAAGCGCACCGTTAAGGGGAAACAAGTTTCCCAGTTGCGCCGCGCGGGCATCCTGCCTGGCGTAATTTACGGACACAGAGTCGAGACTCAGGCTATCCAAATGGACCGCCACTCCGTTTCACACCAGATGTCCAGCATCACCCCCACCACCCTGGTCACTATCGATGTCGCTGGGGACAAAATCAAAGCCTTCGTGCGTGATCGCCAGCGTGATGTGCTGCACGGCACTCTGACACACCTGGATTTCCTGGCAGTTTCAATGACCGAGAAAATGCGCGCTGCAGTTGCCCTTGAGCTCACCGGTGAAGCTCCTGTGCTCGATAACCCGATTTATTTAATCAATCAAAGCTTGAACGAAATCGAAATCGAGTGTTTCCCTCAGGATATGCCCGAGCGGGTTATGGTTGACGTCAGCGGTATCGAGACCGCAGAAGATACCATCACAGTTGCTGATCTTGACCTGGGCGAGGATGTTGCCGTTCTGACAGACACCACAGAAGTGATCGTTTCGGTTAGTTACGTTGCAATCGAAGAGGCTGAGGAAGAAGAAGTCGAGGTTGAAGATACCTTCGGAGAGCCTGAAGTGCTCGAAAAAGGCAAGAAGACCGAAGAAGAAGAAGCCGAGTAATCGGATTCTTTCCATTGTCAAGAACGACCGCCTTACAGCGGTCGTTTTTCATTTATAGTTGGCATCAAATCATAAGGTGTTGATCAGTTTTGGATAAGACGCAAGAATTCCTGGGTCATTTGCGCAGTCGCACCCCAGATGATCTCGCCATCGTAATCGCTGTAGTATGGAATGTTGAAGGTTTGGTCTTCAAACTGGCGCGGTTTGATCTGGTAATTCCGATGGTCAGCAAGCCAATCAAGCGGCACAATAAAAGCACGCGCCACCTCGCTTGCATTGATCTTCAGTTCAAAAGGCCAGGCAACCACTCCAACCACTGGTGTGACCTGGAAATGCGAAACCATATCGAAACGTGCCATTTTTCCAAGCACTGCTACGGATGCCGGATTAATCCCCACTTCCTCCCAGGCTTCGCGCAGGGCTGTGCGCTCAAGGTCGCCGTCTCGTTCCTCCCAGGCACCGCCCGGAAATGAAACTTGTCCGCTGTGATCTTGCAGACCGTTCGCGCGTCTGGTGAAGAGCAGATGCCATTGGTCCTTTTCCCAAACCAGCGGGACGAGCACAGCCGCCGGATGCATTTGGAATGGGTCACGATGCAGCCAACCGTTATCCCTGAGGTCAGATTGTTCGGCATGCGCTTGAAGGCGTGCACCAAGGTCATGCGGTAAGCTCAGCATCCCCCTCAAAGCACTTCCTCAGTATCGTCAACCTCAGAGGGTTCAAGTTCGTCAGATTTTTCAAGACCCAGCCGTTCAACTGCCCTTCCAAACAGCAAAAATCCGGTGTGGGCGATCATGCGATCCACCGGGCGTAAATGTTCCCAATCGGTTTTATAGTAGCGCACGAGCACTTCGATCACTTCCACGAAAGCGAAGTTATTATGCGTCAACGAACGCAGGCAGAGCTGCACCTGGTTGACCGTGGGCACGAGCATGCCGAGGTAGCCGCCAGGTTTCAGGCTGGCGCGGGCTTGAACAAGATAGTCGTATGGATTAGGCAGATCCAGGAAAAGCGCGTCGATGTTTTCTTCAGACCAGCCTTCCGACGCGTCTCCCACTTTGAAGGTCACACGGTCGAGCAAGCCGACACGTTCAAGGTTTTTGATCGCGAGCGCCCGGATATCCTGCTTACGTTCGTAAGAATACACGTGCCCGCTGTCCCCGACCATATAGGCGAAAGCTGTCGTCAGCCCCCCTGAGCCGCTGCCGCACTCCAGCACCCGCATGCCCGGACCAATCCCCATGGTGATCAGGATCTGACCGATTTCCTTGGGGTACATGATCTGGGTGGTGCGCTTGATATTTTTGATCAGGTCAGCAATGCCTGGCTGCAGCAAGTAGAAAGGATTGCCCTGGTGAGACTCGAGCCGGCTGCCCCATTTTTGACCAATGATGTCATCATGTTTGATAACGCCGCGGTGTGTCTGCAAAACACCGCCTGCCACCAGGCGCAGCAAACGGCTCTTGTGACCAGCACCTTGCAGCTGAACCAGATCGCCCTCGCAGGCGCAATTGCACGACTCGATTTGGGAAGGTTTCATCCCTACTTACTCTGCCCTGGGAAGGATTCTATCCGGCTAAGCCAATGTCCGGCAAAGAGCGCAACGATGCTGCCGATAATGCCGCCCCCAAGGTGCACAGAACCGACATCCATAAAATTGAAACCAACGCCTTTAGCAATAAGATGACCAAGAAAGAAACCAATCCAGCTCAGGATGATATAGATTACCAGTTTCCAGAAACCCCCATCTTTCCAAAGGTGGAAGACAGCCCCGAGCAGGGTTGCCAGTATCCATCCAAAAATGTAGGTAGCACTGTTCATAAATCGTCCTTATTCATTACTGATTGGTCTCATCAAGCTGCTTTGGTAACTCCATTTAAAGGCCTATCTGACCAGCAGTTCCTTGATTCAGGCTCAATGATATCACTAAAATTACGGTCCTGAGAGGACTTGAGCATAACTTGATTGGCCTCCTTGTTCTCACCACCCCCTCTTTAGAGGGGGAATTAAAGGAGGTGGATTTGCATGACTTCGTAATTCTTCGCACCTCAACAAACCCCGGCCAAAATAAAGGTAAAATAATCCCATGACTGACGAAAGTAAGCAAACTGTTTTCTGCGACACCCACTGCCACCTCGACATGCCTGCTTTCAGCGAGGATTTTGATGCCGTGCTCCAGAGGGCAAGTGATGCAAGTTTGGCATTCGTCATTATCCCTGCCCTGGATTGCAAAACTGCAAAAAATGCTCTCAAGCTTGCAAACCAGAGACCAGATTTCTTCTACATTACCGTCGGGATCCACCCCACCTATTCTACTGAAGTCGATCCCGCCTGCCTCTCGCAGCTTGCCGCTCTTGCCGCGCAGCCTGGGGTGGTTGCCATTGGGGAACTTGGGCTGGATTTTTATTGGGATTATGCTACCCCTGACCAACAAAAAGCTGTTCTTCTGCCGCAATTGGATTTGGCGCGCGAGTGCAATCTGCCCTTAGTGATCCACAATCGCGACGCCGAGGAAGATCTCGGTCCGATTCTACTCGACTGGCACACTTCCCTGCCTGCCGCGCATCCCTTAAAAGCACGACCCGGAGTGATGCATTCCTACACCGGTCCGCAGGAATTGGCGCGGGATTTATGTGAAGCTGGCTTTTACTTCGGAATCGGCGGTCCGGTAACTTACAAAAATGGCGAGGATAAACAAGCCCTGGTTGCGATGCTGCCGCGTGAAAAGATCCTGCTTGAAACGGATAGTCCCTATCTTCCCCCGCATCCGCATCGCGGTAAGCGAAACGAGCCGGCATTTATTCCGCTGATAGCTGAAAAAGTGGGTGAGATCTGGGGAATGAACGCGGAGGAAGTCGGACGGGTCACGACCGCAAACGCCAAACGCTTGTTTGACATCCATTAATTAATGTTCTTAGTTAAATTACAAAAAAGCCCGCTTCTTGAGAACTGGAGACCTGACGGTCAAATCCCATGCTCGGTCAGGAGACCGGCACGATCAGAAGTGTTTTCGATTGTGTAATTTGTCAGAAGAATTCGTAGGGCGAGGTTGAAAGCACTACACACATTTTTATGAGGAGATCTGTATGTGCTTTCTACCCGCCATCACAGCATTGGTTATTAACTAAAAAGATTTGTTGTAGGGCGAGGTTGAAAGAACTACATACATTTTTATGAGGAGATCTTTATGTGCTTTCTACCCGCCATCACAGCATTGGTTATTCACTAAAAAGATTTGTTG
>CAZOYK010000171.1:0-4024 GCA_964584065.1 uncultured Anaerolineaceae bacterium
TGACATTATCACTTGTGAATCTAACATGACATTTTCATTTGAGAACAACATGGATCGCAAAATTGGTTGACTTTTAGAGCGATTTCGATTAATATCTTTGGGCATCGTGGCGAGGTAGCTCAACGGTGGAGCAGTGGACTCATAAGCCATTGGTTCTGGGTTCAAATCCCAGCCTCGCCATTTTTTCTTTTAATCAGCCATCTAGGTTCTGGGTTTACCCCGTAGGGGCATTCCGTTCCCATCGTTCAATCCACAAAATGCAGCCTCGCCATTTTTTGTGTGAATCATTCCATGATCGTGCCGGTCTCCTGAGTGCGAAGCTTCCCTGTGGGACCGAGCACGGGCGTTTGACCGAAGGTCTTCACTAACCCATTCATAATAAATGTTCTTGTCGGTGACTCTAACCAATAGGGTGTGGATAAAAATGAGAGATAAAAACCATCAATTAGTTTATGTAACGTATAGGTCCTGGACCTGTCTTTGCAAACTGAAACCACTTAGATTTTGTCTGGCAGATCTCCTCCAGCCCTGAGAAAGTGATAAGGTGTCTACCAGTTTCCTCGGAGGGGATACAACCTGTGTAATTCCCGATGAAAACTCGCCCGCAGGTTTCATTAGGTTTCCTCAAATAGATTACTACGGTTTCGACCTTTTCAAGTCTTTTAGGATCGATTTTCCAATTGCCTGTTTTACCATTGCCTTTGATATCAAACTCGAACTTACTCCCTTTGGTAAACACGACCATCGCACGTTGGTTGGGTAAGATGATATCAATTACATCAGCACATTGTTTCATCGTGAAATCCTCCTTCAAAGAGTTGCAATTTATTCCAGTACAAAATTTGTCGATTTTTTCAGCCTCTGATCTTTTCAATTGTTACATATTTGCTATTTAGCCGTAAGTCGAGCGTAATGCTCTTAAGATATTTGTCTTTTATCTTGATTTATTTGTCGAAGCTGTATCCAGAGCTTGCTTAAAAGTAACCACAACTCGAAACACTTGATTCCCAATAGGTCACCATGTAATCTCGATTTTTTCTACTATTCCGAGCGACTCATAACCACAAGAGTCAAAGTATTTATTCAATTTTATTAGGCTTTCTAGTTGACTATTTAGATCTTCTGCCCATTGATCCAGGACTCCGGAGGAGTAGTTTTGGTTTGTCAAGGCAGCCTCATATTTTTCGCGCTCAGCATTAAATTCTTCTAGTTGGAGCAAATACTTTCCACACAAGTCTTTGTATACAATGAATTTGTCATAAGTCAATCCGCCAATCTGATCAACGTTGATTACGCCATAAGGTTTACCAATTTCAATGTATGCAATCTTGTCCCATGATTCATTAGCACCTTCGACAACCTGAAATGCATACTTTTCTTCAAGCTTGGCAGGAACGACATCAACAAATACCAACCCATGATCAGTTGTGTTAAAGGCGTTTAATGCATGCCCTACCTCTTGGCCAACAAAATCAATACCAACCCAAGCAGATTTGATTCCTTTACTTTCAGCATGATCGTGCAAGTCTTTTGCGAATTCAACACAGTTGTATTGAGTTTCGGAATATTCATTCTGATCAGTGAGATCGTGCTTTAGAAATTGAAATAACTGCGAGAATGTAGGATCTCTAGCGTCAGGATTGTTAATGAGCGTGTAAACTTTGCCATTGACGATAATTGAGGGGTTCTTTTCACCGGCTTCACTAGAATTGTTTGTCCTTGTAATCTTCTCATTTTGTGTTTTGCTTGGGGCTTTGTCGTTTCCAAATGCCACCATAGCAATTAACAATGCCAAAAGTATTCCTAATGGAACCAACGCTTGTCTGAATGAATTTCTTACTTTTATTACCACGAAAATATCACCGAAAAGGTTGTCAGTTAAAAGCATGGCTCCATTTAACCTAACTTTTGTTCCGGAATGAACACCAGGTGGGATTGTCACTACTAACTTGATTCCGTTTCTCTTAATGAGAACTTTTGTGCCCCACTTAGCGTCTTTAGAGCTTATTGTTTGATAGACAAAAGTTGAGTAATTGGGCATTCAGTCCGAAACCTTTCTGTAAGACGCTATTGGATACCTTGTTTAGAACCTGTTGTTACCAATGCAATCCTCGTGACTAATCAGACTTGAAAAAGGTGAAGTTTCTTATAAATCTATTGATAATTCTACCCCAATAGAACGTCCAACTCTCAAGCAAGAGATCAAATTTACATTTTGTAAAGGACGTATCTGGAAACTTTACCAGGTTATGGCGCAACATTCAGGAAGGAAAGGTTTCCGAAACCTTCTGACCTGCGATCGCGGGTAGTGAAGGCAGGCGTAACGTAAGCATTCGCACAGATATGCCTGCCCGAAGAGATGCAAATATGACGAACACTCACCAAAAAGGATTAATTTCATGGAGGGGTATCGCTACTTTGAAGTATTTTATGTAGAGGCAGGCCCCTGTGCCTGCCATGGGTAGCCACGGGGGGCTACCCTTACAAGAATATCAAATGGAGACACGGCGATCAACTCCAACGTGCTATCCCACAATGGAAGGTTTTGCACTGCGGAGACTGCCCATCCGTTTCAAGGTGAGCCCAGGCATCGAGAATGGGAGTTTGATAGGTAGCAGGCATGGCATCCCGCAGAGGGAAGCATTGCACTGCCATGCCCGCCCTGTGAAACCATCGAGCTTAAGAGGGTGGCGCTCAAGTGAGAGCCCAGAGAGACCTGCCATCACCTATCAGCTACAACCTATCAGCTACCACCAATCACCTACCAGCTGTCACCTATCAACTATTTCCATGGTAAAATCCAATCAGCATCAGGAATGCCTGCGTGAGCAGGCTGGCAACCGGCCAGGAAACAGCAGCGGTGCCCTCAGACCAACAGATCTGGATGTGCGAAAGAGTGATTTCGAAACAAGGTTTCTGTTTTTATTTAAGCCCCTTTGATTTCCCTCTTTCCACAACACTCTGCCTTTCCACTCCTGGTAGCAAAACACTAAAAGGAGCAAGAAATGATTAGGAAAACAGAGGACGAAATGACGCAGTTGGAGAGCCAGTATCCCGGAATTACAGAGCAGATCTGGCGCTTCGAGCATATGGATCTGCCCCCGTGCCCAGTATGCGGATCGGCGGATACCGCCAGCGTGCAGGTAGGGGTGATGGGGCGCACGATCAATATCGGTGCGGCGACGACGAAGATCCACCTGATGCTGAATGCGAATGGCAAAGGAATTTACTTCTGCAACGTTTGCGGGAAGCAGTTTGGACCGAGCGAAAGGACAGGGGGTTGAGGGGAGAAACGCCCAGGATGTGGTTGATCGTTTAGGATTTGTGAAAAAAGGAGCCGGGTTGAAAAACACAACCCGGCCTACGAAAAGATCCTTTGTAGGGATTGGCACCTGTGCTCGCAGTGAAATGGAGGGTATCGTGCCCATCCGCACCGATTATCAGAGACCTCGCTCATCTAGACGGTTCGGAACCGAGCTTACACCTATTTTCCCCCCGTCTGCTCGACGAAGAATTCCCACATCAAGCGAGTGGCGTTGATCTCGTGGGTGGTTTTGCCGGTGATGCGCTCGGGCAGGGGATTACCGCCAGGCCAGGTGTGACCGCCATCGGAGATAGTGTAAAAGACCACATCCGCGCCCGGATCGCAGCCTTCGTAGCGCACTCCGCGGACGTGATCCTTATCCAGGAAGACTGATTCGTTGGCATCGCAGCCATTCAACTGCGCGTAGTCCTCGACAAACGTGGGGATGTATGGGAAGTCGATGGGGAACCTTTCGGATGGACCGCCCTCATAGGGCACGATCTTGTCCGCCTGCCCGTGGAAAAAGATGCCAGGCACACCGCCAGGGCATTCTTCAAGGTCGACCAGGTAAGCCCCCGCCACGCCGCCAATTGCCGCGACGCGATCCGACAGGCTGCAAGCGAGCCTGAGCGACATGCCTCCGCCATTGGAGAGCCCGTTGGCATAGATGCGCTCAGGGTCGATGGCATATTCACTGCTCAGCTTGTCGATCAGGTCCCT
>CAZOYK010000172.1:0-3983 GCA_964584065.1 uncultured Anaerolineaceae bacterium
TATCGCGGCAGTCTCATTGTCATCCAAGATGGTTTTGTGATTGGAAGAGGTTCACTTTGTGATCTCAAATTGAACGATTCTTCCATATCGCGACGCCACACAATCATAAGATTTTCGCGCGATGCCTGGTACGTACAAGATCTTGGCAGTAACAGCGGCACGTATGTCAATGGAAAAAGGATTGAAGGTCAGAAGTTAAACCCTGGTGATACCATTTCCATCGGTAATAACATGTTTACGTTCCTGTCTGATTGATAATGAGATTTAGCGAAGGTCAAATCGTTGCCAACCGTTATAAGGTGATAAGCCTTATTGGCGAAGGCAGTGGAGGTGAAGTTTATAAGGTTTGGGATAGCAAGCGCTCTACGTACCTGGCCTTGAAACTCCTAAAGCCGGAATGGAATAGCAATCCACAATTGATTGCTAGCTTTCTTGATGAAGCAAAGTCATTGGCAAATCTCCAACATCCCAATATTGTGAGATTCTACGAATTGGTGACCGATGAAGATTTGACTTTCTTTGTGATGGATTACGTTGATGGCATCACCCTGAGGCAGATCATCAGAGCAGCATCCACACCTCTACCACTCGATAAGATTCTTTCGATTATTACACCCATATGCCGGGCTTTACATTACGCACACCAGCAAAAGGTGATTCATTGTGATGTAAAACCAGAAAATATTCTCATCGATCGAAACGGGCTTGTCTATCTTACAGACTTTGGAATTGCTCTCCAAAGGGGAGGCGGGAGCAACAACATTGGATTAGCTGGTACTCCAACCTACATGGCTCCCGAACAAATAAACGGGATTGGTATAAGCCCTCAGACGGATGTCTATGCTCTTGGAGTTGTTCTGTATGAATTGTTTACTTCGGTTAAACCGTTTCAAGGCAAGACAAGTCCAACTCAAGCCACCACAAATGATCGTATTCGTTGGGAGCATGTTCATATGCTCCCAGCTCCTCCAAATCAATTAAATCCCACGGTTGGAAAGGAAGTGAATGAAATAATCCTTACCTGCCTCAGGAAAAACTCTTATCAGCGTTATCCCGGAACCATTGAGCTTTTGGACGCCTTGGAAAAAATCCAAATTGAGAATCCAGATAACCTTGTTGACTTGAATAGAGAGGAGATTGTCCCGAGAGAGCCAGTCCTTGAACGTAGAAGGCCTACTGTCCCAATTATGTTAGCAATTATTGCAGTTTTACTAATTATTTCATTAGCTTTCTTAACGAGGAGACCTTCGGGAGATTTGCTCCCAAATCAAGTAGTTCCATCCAGTGTGTTTTATTATGATGACGCTTGTATGGAAGTTGACTTACGACCTTTGGGCGAAGCAGTCTTGAAGGAATGTATAACGGGTGTAACCGTAAAAACTGATGGTAATTTGCAGCTACATTTTCGCTGGGAATTGGTTGGTGGCTCACAAAATTTATCTGTGAACATCCAGGCTGATTCTAATAATCACAACATGTACATTGTGGATAGCATGGGCAATAGAATGGACCATATCTCAACTGGTGGTGGAACAAACCGGGATGTTATCCTAAAAGCGGGAGGTTATAAAGAAGGTTGGTTTCTTTTTCCAACACTTCACCCTGATGCTGATGGCTTCTATTTTGTAGATGATGACAACCAGGTAATAACCGACTTGCTGGAGATAAAATGGTAAGTCCTCAAGACGATTCCTCTTTAGTGACAAATACGCAAAAAATAAAGATTAAACATCGTTTTCAACAATCAACTTTTTTTCGTTCAGAATTCGCGAAAGGTAACAAAAATATACAATTTAACATGAGGTGGAGAAAATGTCATCCAGTATTGTAGGTCAGATAATCGCCAATCAGTTCAGAGTGGACACTTTCATCTCTGCTGGGGGCATGGGTTCGGTATTTCGTGTTTGGGACTTAAAAAGAAACGTTCCACTCGCGATGAAAGTCCTTCACCCAGATTTAGCAGAGGACCAAATTATCTTTGAACGTTTTAAGCGAGAAGCCCGGGCTCTCAGGAAATTGGAACATCCCAACATTGTCCCGTTTTATGGTTTGTACGAGACTTCTTCACTCATTTTCTTGCTTCAGAGGTTCATTGATGGTCCAACATTAAAAGAGGTTCTTGCACAAAGATCCGGCTCAACCTTTTCCGATGAAGATGTGCTTTGTGTAATGAAAGCTTTATGCTCTGCAGTTGGCTATGCCCACAATAACAATGTAATCCACTGTGACATCAAATCCGCCAACGTGATGGTTGATCGGGGTGGACATGTCTATCTTAGTGATTTCGGAATTGCAAGACACGCTGAGAGTGATGTTACTGCCATGCCCGGTGCGGGGACGCCTGCGTACATGGCACCTGAACAGATCCTCAGCAAAACTGTCACAAAACAAACTGATATCTATGCTATTGGTGTCTTGCTTTTTGAACTTCTCACAGGAGTGCGACCTTTCCGGGGTTCAGAAAATCCCAGAGAACAAACTGGAAATACTGCCAACGAGCGTATACGTTATGCGCATCTAAACCTTCCAGCTCCAGACCCGCGCCAGTTCAATCCAGCAATAAGCCCATCAGTCTCTGCAGTTGTCCTTAAGGCTCTCGAAAAAGACCCAAATGCACGCTTTTCTTCGTGCCAGGATTTGTTCTTAACTTTGTGCGAAGTATTTGACACTGTTCCCGAGCTCATTCCTGATCAATTAAACCGAATTTTCCACACACCTATACCTGAGGTGCAACAGCCTTCCCAAAAAAGCGTGCCAACTACAAGTCCTTTGTCCAACAACATTGGAAGCTCCCCACAAAATTTTCCACAAAACCATCGAGCGCCTGTCAAGAAGTGGATTTTCCCAGTCTTAATGGGCGTTATTGTGATGCTTATAGGGGCACTGATAATCCCATCCTTACTCAAGCCTGATCAGGAATCCAGCAATAAACCAAGTGGTGCTTTTAGCTCAGCTTTACAAAAAAACACTGAAGATGCCCCAAATTCACTTGAGAGTATCGTAGCCACTTCTATTTCCCTTACACAAACTGCTAGTGTTCGAAGCATTCCAACCCAAGAAAAAGCAACAAGTACCATTCAGCCAGAAATTACGGAAGAGACTCCAGAACCGACCCTGCAGCCTACAACCGAAGTCGTTTCTGCTGAGGAAGCTGCGGAGATTTATGCAAATGCTGAATCCGCACTACACGCGAATAACGGCTATTGGTCTCTCTATAATCGACAAAAATGGGTAGTTTACGATCACAGCAAGAACCCGCTGTTTCTAACGCCGTTGGGACAAGACAAACCCAAGAATTTTACTCTCAATACCATGTTTACCAACCCACCAAGCTTTTCACAAGACGAAACCTGGGAAATCGGGGTTGTATTCCGTTATGTTGATCACGACAATTACTATATTTTGAGATTCCTTTCTAATTTTCATTGGTATCTAGAAAATTGTAAAGGTGATGTGCAAAATTGCCAGGTCGTTGAAGAGGGTACCATACCAATAAACGTAGACCCTACCGGACAAAACATGTTAAAACTCCTGGTACATGGCACTACAGGGTATGTCTATTTTCGGGGTCAGTACATTAATAATCTTGATCTTAGTGCCAGGACGAACGAAGGAAAGGTCTATATTTATACTCTCTTTGATTTGGGATCCGTACGTAATGGATATACGATCTTTTATGATGATATCTCCTTTAAGGTCATTAGATAAGGTCTCTTGATGTTTGACTCTAAAGGGGTTGTGCTTAACCTAAGATGCTACTTTCGAGGTAGAGTTGTCTTCTAACCTGGTAGGAAAAGTAGTTGCCAATCAATTCAGAGTAGATGCCTTCATCTCTGCAGGAGGGATGGGCACTGTATTCCGTGTTTGGGATCTCCAGCGGAACGTACCTTTGGCAATGAAGGTTCTGCATGCAGATCTGGCAGAAGATCAGATAATGTTCGAACGCTTCAAAAGGGAAGCCCGTGCTCTGAGGAAACTCGAAC
>CAZOYK010000173.1:0-3961 GCA_964584065.1 uncultured Anaerolineaceae bacterium
AGACCCTGACATTTTTATTTGTGAACCCACCTGACAGATTCACTTGCGAATGACAACCAAAACGCTAATCCATTCTTGTGACAAAGTATTTTTTCGCGGGTGGACGGATAAAATATTGAACCCTAGAATAGCATTTTATTCAGAAGATGTTTATTTTTGATGCTTCTGATACCATTCCAGAGTACTCCTAGCCAGGGCTCTATTCATGGGGAAATCGCTATCTTCCGAGATATCCTTGGGTCCATTTTTCAGCAATATGGACAGAAAAGGTATCAGTCGATCCTCGTAGATCTTCATGCACTTCTTTGCTTCAAAGCTCGGCCAGGCGTTGCAGCTAACGCAAAGTCTCCGGTTGGATGTGTCAACAAAAGGAGGGATTTCATCGTAGAGAGGATCGTCCGTCTCGATGACGTACTTTTCCAAAGTGCCGTAAGGAATTCCCTCAAAACCTTTTACAGTTGGTGGCTCTGCGTCGGGATTGTATGGATCAGCGGTGATATCCAGAATGACCGCATGTTCTGGGAGATTGCCGAGCATTGAATTTCGGATAATAAATTTCGAGGTGTCCTTTCGCTTGGTGGCATCAGCGAGAATATCCGCTGAGGAAAGGATGTTTTTGAGTGCTTTTTCATCTCTCAAGACAGCTCTGCTCAAAACAGTTACTGTCAATCCTGGTAATTTTTGGGGCAGGAACTCAGCGTCACTTATCTTCTGAAATGCCCTTGTCGCTTTCTGACCAACGGGTCCAATCCCCACGACGACAGCTTGAAGGGGGTTTCTGCCAGGAGAAGAGAATTCGGGATGGCGCTTCTTGAGTTCCTGGAAAGCAACTTTAACAGCGGGATTTGCTGTGCCTTCATAGGTGACAAAAAGCCTTTTACCCTCGTCATTAATAATGCCATCCATGGAAAATGGCAATATACCGGTTTTCTGGATGAGCTGGTTGCGCACTGGTCTTGCTTCGTAATGGAGCATTGAGAAAAGAATCGAGCCCTGTTTCATTTTGGCTATGACAGAATTTTTGGGAGCTCTGACCACGATCACGAGATCCTTGCTATAAAGCTCATCCAAAGATTCGAGAAAGATCAACCTGGGATTTTCCTTTAGGTAGTCTTCGTGAGTAAAACCCAAATCTTTTCCATAGCCTGCTTCAAGGAAAATCTCTTTATCTGTTAATCTCCCCATCTTGCCGAATAGGGAGGGTAGAAAATCTCTTTTTTCTTCAGGTCCTTTGTGCATTCGCGGAAAAGCGATGGTTGATATGTTCACTCATGCATCCTTTCAAAAATCATTTGGATAACTCCAATCGGAGTTTTCTCGTTTACAAAAATCTTCTTAATCAATGCGTAATTTGGAAGCTAAATTTCCAAAGACACACCTGCTTAAGGCAGGAATGGTGTTGAAAATTGTCCAAATCGGATTCTATCCAGTTGATTGCCAGTTCTGTTGGCTCGAACAAACATGACCACAAACCATGCTTGACTGGCATTTGATTATAGGCAAGAGGTGGTCCCTAGTCAAACACTTGCGGTTTTGACGGGTTTTTATTACAGCTGCCAACAGCAATGGTTGGCAACTGGTGTGTATTGATAAAATAAATTCAAGCGGGTCTTAAGGTAGACCAAATCTCAACAGGAGCTAGTTAGAAACTTTCCTCTGATAAAGATAATATTCATCTCCAATTGATAATCTGAGTTGATTTTGATCAATGTCAAAATACTCAACAAACCCCAATCCATTACCATCATTAAAAATTAAGAGTCTATTTCCTGATAAAATTTTTAGCCTTGCTACGCTCACGTTAGCTTCAGTATAGTCAACAGAGATCAAAATAAAACCATCGTCCAGTATTTCGATGTCAGACCATTCTGAATGCATTGCACTATCGTCATCTAAGATGTAAGAATCAATCATCTCCCATTGCCCTAAAAGTTCCTGGGGAATGGCTGCTTGAATTGAAGCGTTTTGGTTTTCAGCTTCGGCTTTTTCATCCATACCCTGAGGCAAACTCGCTTGATCAGAATCATTTTCAGTCGAAGCTCTGGTTTTAACACCTGGCTCTCCTGGAATAGCCGATTGATTTGGCGTATTTTGGGTTAAATCCCCCGATTCAATACTACAGGAAACCAACAAGGTCGTGATAAGAATTAAGAGAACTGCTTTGAGTAAGTTATTTTGGGAAGACAAATTTTTCATCATGACACACCCTTTCGTTTCATATATAAATTGATTTCAACCCTCTGCAAGCAATTATACACTTACCGGTTTCCTGGGGAGGGTGGTGAATGGGATTAAACCATGATAGACGGCCGATCATGTCAGCCATCTAATCAAACAAACCCTGGTTCAGCTTCAGTTGGATCGAACGATTCTCGCTCCACTCCCTAAACAGCGCTTCAGAAATCCCGAATGGCGCCAACACCGCGCTGCCAGCCTTGGCCAACAACTCTATGTACTTTGGCTTGTTCACTTCCTGTGGGTCAATCGGTTTACCCAAGTCCCAGGCAAACACATCCGGCTCACCCTTGCGGTAAATAAAACGGATGCGCATACCGGGTTTGATGGGTATGCCGGCTGCTTCCATCTGCCGCGCAGCCCGCACCGAAGCAGTGCTGGCTTTGTAAGCGTCCAGCGCGTAACTGACCTTGCCATTGATCACCAGCTGATCCACGGGCACCTGGTTTTCCTCCAACTTTTGCAGGGAGGTATAGTAGAAACAAAACGCCTCGTGGATGCAAGCGGAAAGCTCGGCTTTAGTGCGCGCCTGCCCCAGCAAAGCGATCATTTGCTTTTGCACTGCCGCAATCCAGATAGGCGTGTCGCGCCGGCGGGCTTCCAGCCCGCGCACTTTGATCTCACCGCTCTGGAAAACGCCAAAATAGCGGTTGGCGATCGGAATGCGTGCGTTGGTCTTGGATGGTAAGAAAGCCACCCAGCGGTAGACGCCATCCAGGTTGATGGTCAGCCCGGTGTGCAGGTTGATTTTGCTAATCACATCCGTGAAGTGCTCCGGCTTGCTGCAGCCCTTTTTCTTGATCCAAAGCGCGTCAACATACATGTGGAGCACCTCAAAGCCTTCCGATTCTGCCACTTCTTTGGCGCGCAGCAGCACCTCCCGACCGCCTTTGGTGACGGCTTCGTGCGCTTCTATGCGTCCATAACGTGCGTTTTTGTAGCCCAGAAAGCCAAAGCAAACCACCAGTAGCCACTTCAGCGCGTTGGCGCGCTCTTTTAATATTGCTACCATCGGGTGGTCTGGCGGGTATTGACGGACTTTCTTCTTGATTGACACGCGCTTTTCGTAGAGGGGTTTGAGCGTCAGCGGCACCACTCCCAGCTCTTCCCTGGCAGGCTCAAGCACATCCGGCAGGGGTACTTCCGGCGAAATGTTGCCTT
Source organism: uncultured Anaerolineaceae bacterium (assembly GCA_964584065.1). Classification (GTDB taxonomy): domain Bacteria; phylum Chloroflexota; class Anaerolineae; order Anaerolineales; family Anaerolineaceae; genus Mesolinea. The sequence goes on from CAZOYK010000173.1 coordinate 3,397, forward strand.
TGATGATCACCGCCGGGTACATTGAGACAAAATCCACCTGTGCCACGTCCATGTGCAGCCCCACCTTGGGCTGGTAGACCATCCCACCACGATCGGACTGGATCAACTGCATGCCGCTCTTGAACTCTTCCACCTGGCGTTTTTGATAGGGCACCAAAACGTCTTTCTCCAACGCGGTGATCACCTGCATGGCTGAAATTCCCTGACCGGGCGAGACACGTGCCGCCTTCTCGATGGGCAGCGTGGTAACGCGTGCCATTTCCAGCGTGCCAGCCAGGCTGTAGTCCGACCACATCATCGAGGATTTACGATCCACGTGGCAACGACCGAAGAGGTGGGCTTCTTCCGGGCGGTAGATGATGTGCCCATAGGAGAAGTAGGTTGTCTCTTTCTGCCACCGCACCGGGCGCGTGGTGTCGCGGTTGAGCTGCAGGGGGATGCCTTTCTCTTCCGATTGCGCGCTCAAAAAAGGGATCAGCCAGCTATCTCCCCAATCGGTGACAAAGATATCCGGATCATAAGCCACCAGTGCCTCATCGATCAACCGCAGGTAATCGCCGGCAGG
>CAZOYK010000174.1:0-3956 GCA_964584065.1 uncultured Anaerolineaceae bacterium
TGCCGCGTTCGCGGATGGAGACGTTGGCATCGCAGCGCAGGTGCCCGCGTTCCATATCGGCTTCCGAGACGCCAATCCAGCGCAAAAGCTGGCGCAGCTGGGTCAGGTATTGGGCGGCTTCCTCGCCGGAGCGCAGGTCGGGCTCGGTGACCATCTCCACCAGCGGCACGCCGCAGCGGTTGAAGTCTACCAGGCGCATGCCGTGGTCGAGCTTGGTTTTGCCGGCATCTTCTTCGAGGTGCAGCTTGTGAATGCGCACCCGGCGCGTGACCCCATCAGGCATATGCAGGTCGAGGTAGCCGCCCTTGCCGATGGGCTCGTCGTATTGGGTGATTTGGTAGCCCTTGGGCAGATCGGGGTAGAAGTAGTTCTTGCGGTCAAAGTGCGAAACCGGATTGACCTCTGCGTGCATCGCGGCTGCCAGCAGCGCGCCTTTGTGAACGGCTTCGCGGTTCAAAACGGGCAGCACGCCGGGCATGCCAGAGCAGACCGGACAAATATTGGTGTTGGGTTCAGCTTCCCACGAGTCCGCCTTGCAGGAGCAGAAGATCTTAGTTTGGGTGTTGAGCTGGATGTGGGTTTCGAGCCCGATAACGACTTCGTAATCTTTCATTTTGTCACCTCCTGGCTCAGGATTACAGGACGAACCGCGCGCCAGGCTTCACCCTGGGTTGCTTGTTCAAAGGCATAGCCCGCCCGCAGGATCAGGTCCTCGCGGAAGTCCGGACCGATGAACTGGATTCCGATGGGCAGATTATCGCCATCCAAGCCGCCAGGGATGCTCACGGCCGGCAGACCGGCGTGGTTGGCAGAAACAGTCATCTGATCCGAATACTGCATGCGGACCGTGTTGCCAAAGACGTCGTTGCGTTTGAAAGAGGTGGTGGCGGTGGTGGGGGTGAGGATCACGTCCAGGCGGTGCTCGCCGTGGGGGTCAAAAGCGCGCTCGAAATCGCGCCGGATCATGGCGCGAACCTTGAGAGCCCGCTGGTAATAGTTGGCGGCATAGCCTTCGGAGGAGAGGTACATACCCATCAGGATCCGCAGCTTGACCTCAGAGCCGAAGCCCTCAGCGCGGGTGCGGCGGATGAGGTCCTGCAGATCTTCCACATCAACAGGGGTGCGGTAGCCGTACTTGACGCCGTCGAAGCGGTGCAGGTTGGAGGCAGCCTCCACGCGTGAAACCACAAAATAGGTCGGGATGCTGTATTTGGCGTTGGGCAGCGGCACGTTTTCGACGATTTCCGCGCCAAGGTCTGCCAACACTGAGGCAGCATGCTGCACGGCAACGCTGATCTCTGCTTGAATCGTTTCCATGGCGAGCTCGCCGGTTTCAAAATCCGGATAGAAGAGGTGGGAATAATCGGGCGAAAGCCCAACCCGCAAGCCCTTGACCCCTTCCTTCAGGGCGTCCAGGTAATTGGAAGTTGGCACAACCGAGGAGGTGCTGTCTTTTGGATCGTTCCCCGCGATGGCTTGCAGCATCAGGGCAGCGTCGCTTACGTTGCGGGCAATCGGACCCGGGCAGTCCAGTGAGGACGAGAAGGCCATCAAACCGTAGCGCGAGACGCGCCCATAGGTCGGTTTGAGCCCAACCACACCGCAGAAAGCAGCCGGCTGGCGAATGGAACCGCCGGTGTCTGTGCCGAGCGAGAGCGCCACCTCTTCAGCGGCGACGCTGGCGGTGGAACCACCCGACGAGCCGCCAGGCACGCGGGAGGGGTCCCAGGGGTTATTTGGAGAGGGTTTAAAGGCGCTGGATTCACTGGAAGAGCCGAAAGTGAACTCATCCAGGTTGGCTTTGCCCAGAACCAGCGCGCCTGCGTCAATTAGCTTCTGAACCGGTGTGGCAGTGTAGGGCGGTTTGAAGTTCCACAAAATGCGCGAGGCAGCCGTGGTTTCAATGCCTTGCAGGGTAAAAATGTCCTTGATCGAGATGGGCACGCCTGCCAGGGTGCCGGGGTCTTCACCAACGGCAATCTTGCGGTCCACTTCGTCTGCTTGGCGGCGGGCGAGGTCTTCGGTCAGGCGAATGAAGGCATGTACCTTTTGCTCTTCAGCAGGATCCAGTGGTTTTTGATCAAGGCTACCCGGCACGCCATCCACGACGCAGATCTGAGCAAGGGAGGCTTCCAAAACTTCGCGAGCGCTGAGCTCGCCAGCGCGTACACGTGCGGAAACTTCTGAAGCGGAAAGCTGATTCAGGCTCATTTCGCTCCTTTCACGTCCGGAACGGCAAACATGGCATCTTCGCTTTCCGGAGCGCCAGCCAGAATCTCGCTGGGTGTCGGGAAAGGCTGCCAGACATCCGCGCGTGGACCTGCTCCCTGGCACTCGATGCCGTGCAACGTGGGCTGGATGCCGTCTTCGAGCGGCACCTGCAGCAGGGCGTTGACGGAGCTGAGCTGGTGGTTCATTTCGGTCAGAAGGTACGCGCCTTCCAAAGAGATGAGTTCAAGCGCTGCCAAACCGACCAGCTTGTGAAAAAGTTCGGGACTGATTTTGCTAATGCTCATGGGCTTTCCTTTTGATTTGCTGAGGCGAATTATACCGTAGGCAAGCAATGCTATAATCGGTTGTGTTGGTAATATTTCGGATGATTGTTTATTTTACGCCCTGCCTTGGGCTCGTTTGGAAGACCAGGGCAGACAAAGGAGCTTATGATGAGCGAAGAAACTAACGTCCAATGCCCCGCGTGTACTGCGGAGTTGACCGCCGAGACGATTGAGTGCCCCTGGTGCGGGCACATGATGACCCCTAAGGCTGAAGAAAAACCTTCCGAGGAGGCTCCCGAACGGATACGAGACTGGTTTGAGCCAGAGCCGATCCCATTGCCCGAAGAGCCTGCTGAACCACCCGTGCCTGAAGAACCCACCCAGCCTCCCGTGCCCGATGAGCCCACTCAGCCACCTGTGCCTTCTGAGCCTCCCGAGCCCGTTGTACCCACAGTGGCTGTTTTTCCTGTGGCTGAGCCAGGGCTCACCGAACTTTCGCCAATTCCTGGCCGGGAATCTGCCAGTAATCTGAAGGTGATGGGGATTATTTTGACGGTATTCTCATTCTTAGCCCTGTTATTCTTCGTTTTTCAAGTTTTCCAGGAAAAACTACCACTTTTAGTGCTCGTCGTCCCGATTTTCGGGATGATCATTGGATTGATTTCCATTGCAGTTGGGCAAAAACGCTGATCCTTTGGTTAAGCTGGTTGCAAAATAAACAATATGAGTGAAGACAATCAATTGCCTGAGCGCTTGAAGCGCGAAACGATCTTTGAGAGCGAATATTTAAATCTGCACCTCGACCGGGTGCGCCAGCCGAATGGAAGCATTATCGAACGTTTTCACTACGTGGAGTATCCGCATCCGGCAGTTGGGGTAGTGGTGGAGAACGCCGATGGGATGGTGGTGCTCTGTCGGGTGCCGCGTTACACCAGCATGACCTGCAGTTGGTCGGTGCCGGCTGGAGGCGTGGATAAGGGCGAGGATGCGCTGGAAGCTGCCCAGCGTGAGGTGTGGGAAGAAACGGGGTTCGAATCTTTTGACCACCGGCTGGTGTACACCTACTATCCCCAGCAGGGTAGCAGCAATAAACTCTTCCAAATTGTATTTTGCCGGGCTGGCGAGCGTACCAGCAGCTTTGATCCGAACGAGATCAGCGAGGTAGGCTGGTTCTCAAGGGATGAGGTGGAGGGCATTATTGCCAGGGGTGAGATGCAGGACGGGCTTGGATTAACCGCGCTATTGCTCTGGCTGCGAACGACCAATAATTCTGCACAAGGTTTTGGGTAGTAAATCGTAGGGCGAGGTTGAGGGCACCATCAGCGTTGTGATGAACGAGCCTATTGTGCCCTCAACCCGCCGACAACCATATTTTGGTGGTGATGATTTTTCGTACCACGATGGTGTAATGGCGGATTGGAAGCACACTGAGACCTGTTTGTGAGGATGTGTGCAGTGCTT
>CAZOYK010000175.1:0-3890 GCA_964584065.1 uncultured Anaerolineaceae bacterium
TAGTCATCAGGAAAGCTGTCTTGGAAAAATCTGGTTTTATGAACGAGGGTCTCAGGCTGCATCAGGATACGGAATTCATCCTTCGCGTCGCATTCACCTCGCGACTGCTTCCTGGACGGTTGGAAACGCCGGTGGCTGTCTGGCGGGTTCATCCAGCAAACCGAATCTCCGCCCCGCGCTCTTTGGCAGCGCAGTACCGCGACCGCATGAAGTACTGGCTTAGCCTTTTTCGCTGGGTCAAACAGCATGGCTCCAGGCATCAGCAAAGACTGGTGAGGGAAGCAGCCTTGAACTTTAATCGCTCTCATAAGTATTTTGCTAAGTTTCCACGCCAGATTTTTCCGGACACTTTGTTGTTTATGACGCGCCAACTCAGGCTTTTAGCTTATCCTGAGCTTTGGATTGATCGATCAGCACACTCAGGAGGGGAAAAAGCCGACCCCAATTCACAAACGCAAAGGAGCGATCTTTGACAAAAATTTTAGTAGGAACGCTTTTCAGTGGCGAAAATGAATACGCAGCTTGTTTGGAGGCAATCCGGAAACAAAGTTTTCAAAACTTTGAGCATATGTTGATTGAAAACCTCCCTGAGCTCGAAGCCCACAACAAACTTTATCGAGCATTTATTGATCATGCTGAAGAATATGAACTCCTGATCAAGGTTGATGCCGATACGGTTCTCTTATCGGAAGATTTGTTCGCGCGGATTGTCGAGAAGTTTGCGCAAAACCAATGGCTTGAAGTGATGAACATCGGGGTTCTGGATTTTTTTACGGATGAAATGATCCCCGCGGGAATCCAGATCTATCGCAATACTGTTCGTTGGGATTTTTCAAAGGACACCGTTTTTCCAGACATCCCGATCATGGACCCGCAGCGATATTTATATGATAAGACTGACCTTGCGCCTGCGGCAACACACTGCCAGGATCCTTCCAATTTACAGGCATTTCATTATGGGGTTCATCGAGGATTGAAGTCGATTCAGAAGGTTCATAGCACGTCTCATTGGAAAAATCTTCAAAAAGTTTGGGATCACTTTGTTCGGTCAAAAGACGTAAGGCTTGGTTTTGCGATTCTTGGAGCTGAGTTGGTTTATAAAGGAACCTTCAACAGGGAGGATCAGAACTATACAAATCCCAATATGGATCAGGTTTTTGATCGTTATAAAGATTGGAGTGAAGAACGGTTGGTATTTAGGGTCTTATTATTGCGATCATTGAATTGGGGATTTCTACCTGCCAAGTGGCGTCAACGTATATTACGTCAGATCCGTGGCAAGCACGGTAACAATTGGGATGCAGAATAACATGTTTCAGTCGACCTTATTCTAGCCTATGAAACCCATGAAAGTTTTAGCGATCTCCGCTTTTTATCCCCCTTATGACTATGGTGGCTACGAAAACCGGGTATGCAATATCCTCGATGAACTTCACAAACGTGGTCAAAAACTAATAGTCTTAACCACCCGACCTGATTCAAACAAGCGCGCTGGTCAGTTAGCATTTGCTTATCCAGTATTACGCAGGATACATTGGCTTGGGAGAAAAAGGAGTTTCCCTCAGAAGTTGACCTTGAATAAAGTCACCCACAGCCTCGGTGTGGGACTGGTTTTCATTCAACAGATATGGCATGACATATTGGATTTGAGATTCGTAGCCAACCAAATAAGGGTTCAAAAACCAGACCTGATTTACCTTGGACACATTATCCCATTTACCAGAACATTGATGCCCTTTCTTTCACAATATTCGATTCCGATTGTGGTGGATGAAGGAGGAAAATCGATAAAGTTCACATTCGAAGAGCCTGGCCTGTGGTTCCGTTTTCAAACTGAGTTTCAGCCTAAAAGTACTTGTCTAAAGTGGTTAAAGAAAGTGTTTAACAGTTTTGTTTTCTTCTTATCGGGAGGTAGGTTAAAGCAAAAATGGTCCTGGCCTCAAAATTTGAGCACTTTCATCAATAGTAACCTTAACCTATGCAATTTATTGGAAGCCAATCCGCCGATTGCTCGCTTTCAAGTGATTCATTCAGGTTTAGATCTGGATTTGTTTACTTTTGCTAGAAAGAAAGAGTTTGGTTGTCCTCTGACAATCCTTTTGCCTGCACGAATTGAACCGCAAAAGGGTCAAACGGACGCTTTGCGATTGGTTGTAGCGCTCAAGAAAAAGGGTATTGAAAGCAAAGTGACTATAGTGGGCGATCCTTGGAACAGAGAATATTTAGATCTGATAAAGGAAGAAATAAAAGGATTGGTTATAGAAGATTCAGTTGCAGTACTGCCTATGGCGGGAAAAGAAGCTTTGGTTGATCTGTATCAGCAGTCAGATATTTGTTTTTTTTCGAGTCATTATCATTCTGGTTTTTCAAGAATTCCGCTCGAAGCACTGGCTTGCGGATCAGTTCTCTTTACCTACGGAAATGAAGGGTCAGACGAAATCATCGAAGATAAGAAAAATGGGTTTATCTTTCAGGAGCAAGATTATGAGGGTATGGTTTGCAGAATTGAGCAACTGATCTCCAATCCCTCAGAGGTATCGCATCTAATTAAACAAGCTCGATCCCAGATGGAATCTGAATTTTCTATGACATCTTATGTCGATAAAATCGAAAATTTTATGGAGACTGTCTTGTTGGAGCGTGAGGTAGTCAAATCGCCGGAGAATCCTTTGGAGCTACCAGTAAAAGGATGAGTAGATCAGATAATCAGGGGCAAACAGCAGGGCAAGCCGCTATCAACTTTCGACGTGCGACGATTAAAGACAAAGAAGAAATATTTCGATTCTTGAGAATTGCTTATCCCAAAACTTCCCGCTATAAATTTCCAGAACGATGGGAGTGGGAATTTGAAAAAAATCCTTTTAGGGATCCGGACAAGCTTCCTTTGTGGATTGCGATTAACGAGTTCGAAGAAATTGTTGGTCAAATTGGTTGTTTAGTTGAACCTCTCAAGGTAGGCTCTGAACTCGGCAATCGGTTGCATTGGGGAGTGGATCTGGTTGTTCTACCCGAATATCGCAACCAAAAGGTTGGTTACAACCTAAATCGTCTTATGGTCGAGGAAATTGATAACATCATTGCGCTGCCGATGTCCGGCGCCTACAGACACTATCTTCTCGATTTGGGTGCCGAAGAAGTAGATTGCACAATTGCCTTTCAAAAACGTCTTCGATTAGATGTGGAAGAAGTGCGACATAAGATGGCAAGACGTTTCGAAAAATTTGGCTTTTCCTGCTGGTTGATCAATCTTATTGGAAAATTGAAATTCGATAAGTTGGTGGTCGGAATATTCAACATGGTCAACAATTACAGGAAAAGGTTCCTTAAAGAAGCAAAACTAAAAGGAATGTCTGTAACAGAAGTTGGAGAATTTGGTCCATCCTGGGATGCCTATTGGAATTCAATTGCTGACCAATACGAGGTTGTTGTGGAACGAAGCAGCCAATTCCTCAACTGGAAGTTTGTTCAACAGCCTTGGCTTGATTACAAAATATTTCTTGCTGAGCGGGAAGGTATGCAATGTGGTTATTTAATTGTTCGTAGATCTCTGGCACCAGAAGATAATTTTGGTGTCATCGCTGACGTTTTCACTTCTTCTAACGATGAAGAGTGCATAAATTCCTTGCTTGCGTTTGCACTTTCCTGGTGTGAACAACAGGGTGTGAACATAGTATATGCGGCTAGTTCGCATCCGATTTTCCAGAAGTGGTACTTTCGGCACAAGTTCACTAAGCTGAAGGAAGTTCATCCATTATTTAAAAACTTTGACGATTCAGAAGAAATCAAGCATGACTATAAAGGTCTTCATTGGTTTTTTAGCAGGAGCGATCACGACTGGGATCAATTTCCTTATGGGGTAAATTGGTAAGATAATGCTCAACCACTCTCTA
>CAZOYK010000176.1:0-984 GCA_964584065.1 uncultured Anaerolineaceae bacterium
TGCGCGGTTTCCTACGGCTTTGGCTCTCCCAACGCTGTGACCATCGGTTTCCTTTTCGGTGCTCTGGGTCAGTTCCTGGCTATCGGACTCCTGATCCTGCTCAAGAGCCCCACACTGGTCATCGCTGGCTTCGTTCCGGTGTTCTTCGACAATGCGACCATCGCTGTCTATGCCAACAACAAGGGTGGTCTCAGAGCTGCCATGCTCTGGCCGTTCGTTTCGGGTCTGATGCAGGTCTTTGGCTCAGCACTGATTGCCGGTTGGGTTGGTATGGCTGCCTTCGGCGGTTACCTCGGCATGTGGGACTGGGCAGTTGTCTGGCCGGTCTTCACCGTCCTGATGAAGTACCTGAGCTACATTGGTGTGGCGCTGGTGGCGATCTTCCTGTTCGCTGTCCCCCAGATCCAATACCTTTTGGACAAGAAGGGCTACTTCCTCGTGACCGAGGACTACGAGGCTTACAAGGCGCTCAAAGCTGAAAAGTAAGCTTGGGATCTACAAAAAACCTATATAATTAGATGAAATATCCGTCAGGGATCGAAAGATCCCTGACGGCAGTACAAGCAAGAAAAGAAAGGATTAATAATGGCAACAATTATTGTTTCATGCGCGAACGGCGCGGGTTCAAGTCTTCTTTTGAAGATGGCGGTAGAGAAGGTCACTAAAGAGCTTAATATGGACGTGACCCGCATTCACCACTGCTCCATTTCCGAAGGGAAAAGCGCGGCAACTGCTTACGACATTGTGTTCTGTCCACTGACTTTTGTCAACATGTTCGAGGCAGCCGCAAAGAAGGGTATCCCCGTGATTGGTCTCAAGAATGTCATGTCGGCTGATGAAATCAAAAAGAATATCCTTGAGCTTGGATTGGATCAGAAATACCAGAAGAAATAGATTCAAACATAAGTCTGCTGGAGCAGGAGAAATTTTGGAAAAAACCGAATTAAGGAAGCTTGGTCAAGGGATAAGAATGGTCGTGAGTGA
>CAZOYK010000176.1:994-3885 GCA_964584065.1 uncultured Anaerolineaceae bacterium
CGCAAAGAAGGGTATCCCCGTGATTGGTCTCAAGAATGTCATGTCGGCTGATGAGATCAAGAAGAACATCCTTGAGCTCGGCCTGGACAAGAAATTCCAGAAGAAGTAGGTTTTGGAACAAATCAGGAAAGAGTAGGGAAAGCATTGGAACAACCCGAATTAAGGAAGCTTGGTCAAGGGATAAGAATGGTCGTGAGTGATTTGGACCAGACTTTATTGAATTCGGACGCTACCCTCTCCGCTGAGAACCTGGCTGCGATCCGTGCCGCAGAGGCTAAAGGCATCTTCGTCACGATTTGCTCTGGCAGAATTTTTACAATGCTTGAAGCCTATGCCCGGACCCTGGACATCCAGGGCCCTGTCATTACCACCAATGGGGCGGCTATCGTTGACGGAAAAACCGGCAAACTGCTTTCAACACATTCAATTCCTAAAGAAGTGGCGGTAAAGATCCTTGATTATGCCAGGGAAAGGGATTACGACTATTCCGCCCTGACTGGTCAGGTCAGCTATTTCTCATGTAACAGCCAGAGAATAAAGCGCTTTGAACGCTACAATGAGATCGCGGAAGCCGGCGGTCTGGCGGGAATGAAGCTCGAATACTTTTGCGAACAAAGTTACCTTGACATAGAAGATGATATTCTAAAAATGCTGCTCTACCAGATCCCCGAAGAAGAATTCGCTTCTGTCACAGCCTTCTTGGATAGCATTCCCGAAATCGACTACACCAGTTCAGATGAAGGTCTGCTGGATATTATGGCGGCAGGCACAGATAAGGGTACGGCTGTTGCGGAAGTGCGGCAATTACTGGGTCTGGAAAAAGATCAGGTTTGTGTCTTTGGCGATTACATCAATGACCTCGCCATGTTTGAACAAGCAGGTCTGACGGTGGCAATGGCCAACGCGCATGAAGAGTTGAAAAGTAAGGCATTGTATGTGACCGACACGAATGATCGTGCGGGTGTTGCCAGGGCAATCGAAACCCTGATGCTGTAGGAATGCCCTCCAAAGCCCGCTTTGGAGCAATTAAGGAGAGAATATGCTTGAGCTTTTGAAAGCTGAAGTTTTAAAGGCAAACCTTGCCCTGCCAAAGTATGGTTTGATCACGTTTACCTGGGGCAACGTCTCAGGCATTGACCGTGAGGCAGGCTTGGTGGTGATCAAACCTTCCGGGGTTGAGTATGACGTGATGACTGTGGAAGACCTGGTGGTTGTGGATCTGGATGGAAAGGTTGTTGAGGGTAAACTAAAACCATCTTCCGACACCCCCACCCACCTCGAGCTCTACAATGCCTTTGAGGGTCTGGGGGGAATCGTCCACACCCACTCGCGCTGGGCAACGATCTTTGCGCAGCAGGGACGCGGCGTGCCGGCATTTGGCACCACCCATGCTGATTATTTTTATGGCGAAATCCCTTGCACGCGCAAAATGACTGCGGCAGAGATCGCCGGCGAGTACGAAAAGGAAACAGGCAAGGTGATCATCGAACGCTTTGCCGGCATCGATCCTATGTCCGTGCCCGCCGTAGTGGTTTACAGCCATGGTCCCTTCGCCTGGGGCAAGGATGCGATGGAAGCAGTTCACAACGCGGTGGTTCTGGAAGAAGTCGCATTCATGGCATGGCACAACCTGTCGCTGAGCGCAGGCCAATTGCCGCCGATGCAGCAGGAGTTGCTGGATAAGCACTACCTCCGTAAACACGGTGCAAACGCTTATTACGGACAGAGAAAGTGACGCCATGACGCAATATTCCCTGGGTCTTTACGAAAAGGCGATGCCTGAAGGCTTGAGTTTCCGGGAAATGCTCGATCTGACCGCGCGCACGGGCTTTGACCGGCTTGAGCTGAGCGTGGATGAAAGCGATATGCGCCTGGAGCGGCTCGATTGGAAGTCCTCACAGGTTCACAATCTGAAACGCATGGTGGATGACAGCGGCGTTTTGATCCGCACCATGTGTTTGAGCGGACATCGCAAGTACCCATTAGGTTCTCACGATCCAAGCATCCGTGGGAGGTCGCTCGAGATCATGCAGAAGGCCGTCGATCTTGCGGCGGAACTCGGCATAGCGATTATCCAGCTGGCAGGGTATGATGTCTACTATGAGACTGGCGACGCCGATACCCATGCCTGGTTTGCTGAGAATCTTGCCATTTCCACCGGAATGGCTGCCAAAGCTGGCGTTCTACTTGGCTTTGAAACGATGGAAACCGCTTTCATGGATACTGTCGGCAAGGCGATGGCTTACGTGAACCTGGTTGGCTCGCCCTATCTGGGTGTCTATCCGGACATCGGCAACCTGAAGAATGCCGCCGTGCTGTATGGCTCCGATCTTTTGGCTGACCTTGAACTCGGTCGGGGTCATACCTATGCTGCCCACCTGAAAGAGACCGTTCCGGGTGTCTACCGAAACATGGTCTTTGGCACCGGGCATACCCAATACCTGGACTGCATCCAGGTCCTTTGGAGCATGGGTGTACGCATGTTTACCGGTGAGTTCTGGTATGATGGGAAGAGTGAGATCGAATCCAGTCTCGTTACTTCCTCAAAGTTTTTACGAAATCAAATTGAAACGGCAATTGCCGGTTAATCATAAAAAAGGAGATCAACTATGTATTCCAAACAAACCGTATTAAAAAACCTCACAGGTCTGCACGCCCGACCAGCGTCGGAATTCGTCGCTTGTGCCAAAGGTTTTGAGTCCAAGGTAACCGTCAGAAGACTCGACGTTGATGACGCTCCCGAAGCCAATGCCAAATCCATCATTAAGATTCTTGCGCAGGGTCTTTCGGTGAATACCCCAATTGAGATCAGCGCCGATGGTCCGGATGAGCAGGAAGCGGTTGAGAAGTTGGTGGAGTTGGTCGACTCGAAGTTTGGCGAAGACTAAAAG
>CAZOYK010000177.1:0-3877 GCA_964584065.1 uncultured Anaerolineaceae bacterium
GTCTCCACGAGCCACTGAACACCCAACACGGCAAGAAGCAAAACGAACAAAAAAGCCGTAAAGTAATGGCTCAGCAGGGTGCCGGCGGTGAGCAGGCTCAGACCTGCCAGTTTCCACCATTTATCACTCTCTTCAAAGGCCCGGATTGCTTCCGCCAGCGCCACAGGCAGGATCATCACGCCGATCAGGAGGGTGTATCGCCCCCAGGTGAGGTAGTAGCCGGGCATTTTGGTGACAAAGGTGGCAAATACCGCCGAAAGCAATCCGATGCGCCAGTCTTTGCTGAGCTGTTTGGCCAATGCGTATACAGCCAGACCGACACACGCATTGATCACCTGCCCCAGCATCAAAACACTGGCGGCAGGGTCAAGCCCGCTGAGCACGGAAAACAGCGCGCCAACGGCATGGAAGCCAAAATGATAGTAAAACGGTCCAGGCAGGTAGGGCTCGAGGGTGCTCGGCAGCCCGCCAAATTCGATCATTTTTCTGATGATCAGGACGTGATGTTGGGAATCGACCCAGTTTGGTAAGATCAAATCTCTTGCCTGCCAAAAACGCCAAACCAGTGCAATAGCCAGCCCAAGCAGGGCAAAGATCCAGGTTCTGTTGAAGGCGCCTTTCCCCCTGCGAATGAGCCCGGCAAATGCGACCCCAAAGCACACACCAAGCACGATCCCAAGCAAGAGCGGGGTAAACTTCAGGCGGACGGTATAGAAGCCAAGCGTGCCAAGAGCGATAAAACTGGCGCTGATGGCAATGATCTCAGCCAGCGCCTGAGCGCCGTCCTTGCGGCGGTCGCCAAACCACAGCCACCAAGCCAGCCCCGGCAAAAGCAGAGCCGCAAAGGCAAAGGCTACCCGCACTTCTGCACCCCTCCCAAATCCGGCAAAGCTGCAAGCAACTGGGTGATGGTTTGTTTGTTTTGCGGGTGCACAAGCTCCGGCGCGATTTCCGCCAGCGGTACGAGCACAAAAGCACGCTGCGTCAAGCGGGGATGCGGCACTTGCAGACGAGGTGTCTGGATGATGCGATTGCCATAAAACAGAATGTCCAGGTCAATCAGCCTTGGACCATAGCGGAAGTTTGCCTGCCGTCCCAAGAGCTTTTCTGTGTCCTTGAGAAAACCAAGCAGGTTCAACGAGCTCAAATCTGTCTGGGCCTCAATTACCTGGTTGAGAAAGGAGGGTTGGTCGAGATAGCCCCAGGGAGCGGTTTGGTAGAGACTGGATTCCTTGAGAATCTCCAGTTTTTGGCTCAAAACCGCGCGCGCCTCTTCAAGGTTGCGCTCCCGGTCGCCAAGGTTGGTGCCAATCCCAAGGAAAACGCGGATCATGCCTGCTCCGCCACCAGATCGATCAGATCCGCAAGCATGCCAAAGGCAGTGGTTTTGGGGCTGGGGTTGGATTCGAGCACGCCCAGTCCGGGCAGCACATCGAGTTCGAAGTTGACGAAAGAAGAGGTGCCTCCCACGCTGTATAGAGGCGATCCAGGGCCAACGCGTTCAGGTCGCACCCGGGCAACAAAGTTTCCATCCTGCCAGTAGGCTTTGCAGACCAGCTTCCAGCGTTCGCCGGCAGCTTCCGCCTCGGCAATCATCTCCCTGGTAATGCCGCGGATGCCTTCGCGGTCGACTTCCACCGGCGTGAGGGGATGATCCATCAGCACAGTAGCCAGCGCTGCCACTTTGATCGAGGCGTCCCAGCCATCCACGTCATTGCTGGGGTCGGTCTCAGTGATGCCGATAGACGCCCCGTAGGCAATGGCTTCATCGAGAGTTTCGCCCTGCCCCATGCGATCAAGCAGCAGGTTGGTACAGGAGTTGAGGATGCCGCTGAAACCAAGCAGTCGGGTACCTCGCAGTGGATGGCGGAAGAGGGAAAAAATCGGCGCACCGTCCATCACGGCGGACTCAAAGCGAAAACCAAGCCTCTGCCTGGCAGCGAGTTCTTTGAGCTCGTGGTATCCATAGACCACAGGACCTTTGTTGGCGGTAACAACATGCATGCCGTGCTCAAGGGCGTGGCGCAGATGGCTAAGGGCTGGTTGTCCGCTGATGGGGTTGACGGGGGTAGTCTCAAACATCACCTCTGCTGGACAAACCTGGATGAATTCCAATGTGTCTCCAGAAAAGCTGAAGGTGTCAAGCTCGGTGAGGGGACGCCCCTGGGCAATGAACGATAAAGCCTGTTCCAGGTCAATCCCTGCCGGGTTGATACAGGAAGCATGGCGACCGGTCATGATGCCGGTGACTACTGGCGTGATGCCGTATTCCGTTTCAAGTTCCTGCTGCTTCTCCATCAACAAGCGTGCAAAAGCCTGCCCGACGTTTCCAAATCCTACCAATGCCAAACGAATTACTCTCATGGGTCACCTCTAATTCCTTTGAGTTTCAATTATAGCCAATTCCAACCCATTCGCTTGCTCCTGCAAACCACTCAAACCAATGGCCAGGGGACAGGGCGGCGGGCGGGGTCAGGCTCAGGGAAGACTCTTAGCGTGAGTAATGCCCTCAGCCTCTCACGTGTTGCGTCGATTTCCTCTTTGCGCAGCAACCCTTCCAGGCTTTGGGAAAGTTCACTTTCTGGCTCCAATGAGAGTTGCAACCTTTGCAAAGCACTCACTTCTTCTTCGCTAAAGGGTTCGCCAATAAAGTCCCAGATCACAGTGCGCAATTTTGGCTCAACATGAAAGCACAGTGCCTGGTCAATCGCCCACCAGCGCCCATCTTCCCCAAAAAGGATGTGCCCGGACTTGCGATCGGCATTATTTACGACCAGATCAAACAGGGCAAGCTTTCGGAATGGCACGCGCTCCCCATCCACCAGGGTTAGAAAGTGTAACCCGGGATCATGCTCAACAAACAACTGCAAGGATCCCACCCCAAAAGGCAAACCTTCCTTGCGAAAAACAGTCGGCGGCACAAAATCCCAACCGGCAGCCCGGCACACAAGCCAGGCAGCCACTTCCCGGCGGGGCAGAGTGGCAGGCTCAAAGTCATAAAGTTTGCTTTGCCCAGCTTCAGGCTTGTAGACAGCCTTGAGACTCTCCCTCTCAAGCTGGCACGCAACAAAAAAGGTGGCATTGGAACTATCCAGGAACTGCCCCTGCAGGCGAATTTCGCCTTTCTCCAGGATACGCAGTACAGACTGGTGTTCCATCAGGGGTAAATGGTTAATCAGGATTTGTGACCGTTGTTGCTGTGGCGGAAGCCGTTGCCACCAGTTTTCTTTGGCTGCAGAGGGTCAGGTCTGCCGCGGCTTGCCAGTTCAAGCGCCCAGAGCGCAAGCCCGCGCATCTTCTCGCGGGTGACCCAAAAAATAACTTGCTGCCGGTCATCCTCAGAGCCTCCCTCTGCAACCTGCAGCAGGAGCAGATCCCTTTCCTGGTCGTAGCCCAGAGCGACCTCATCCACCCTGAAAAGCGGGTCCAGCGGCACAACCAGCTGCATCTCCGCTTCGTTGTAGCTGGAGAGGGATTTTTCATAATCGAAATGCTCGGATTCAATTCCATCGATCAGCCTGATCGCCCCCACCGCCATCACCTGAACCTGAACCTTCTCCACCAGGAGGGTTACGAGTCTGTCCGCATCACCGCCTTGCAGGAAGAAGGTACGCTCACCAGGCGCGCCGATCGCGTTGATGCGCAAGATTGTGGCTGGCTGGAAGATTTGTTGATGATCATTCATCGCGGATTTCAAACCTTTCTGTGCGAATAAAGAAGCTGTTTTCTTCGACGAATGCGTTCAGCTGGTTAAGCAGCTTATCGCTGATCTGCACGCTCTCGTTCGGAAAGACATACTCATGCCAGCTCCCTTCAGCAAAGAACTGAAAGGCAAACTGGTCCTCGCCAGGATGAGAGCCAAGCCAGCCATGCAGAT
>CAZOYK010000178.1:0-3822 GCA_964584065.1 uncultured Anaerolineaceae bacterium
GACACAGTCTATGAAGATGATGAAGTGTTCAACGCAGTCATCATGAATCCTGTCAATGCTGTTTTAGCAGAACCGGATAACGCATTTGTTTATATTCTTGATAACGACCCTGCTCCACAAATCGCTTTTTCGAGTGATTCTTACGCGATCAGCGAAGGAGAAGCTTCGACAACCATCACCGTTCTGATCAGCGGCGAACGTTCGATGGATGTGACAGTGGATTACGAAACCATTGAAGGCAATGCCGCGTCAGGCGGTGACTACATTGACGTCAGCGGTACGTTAATCTTTACACCCACAGATGCTGAAAAAACCTTTACTGTGCCAATCCTGGATGATTATATCTATGAGGGCGATGAAACTTTCACGGTTTTGCTTTCCAACCCTTCAGACGCAGTGCTCGAAGAACCTTTTGAAGTCAATGTCACAATAACGGATGATGATCCACTGCCCGTGGTAGCTCTCAGTGACTCCGACTATTTCGTCAACGAAGATGGCGCGAGTGTCACAATCACCGCCCAAATCAGCGGCGACAGATCAATGGACGTCACGGTAGATTACACCACGGCTGATGGTGCTGCTGTGGCTGGCAGCGACTACACGACCACCAGCGGAACACTTACCTTTACTCCCACAGACACTGAGAAGATCTTCAGCGTTCCCATCCTGGATGATGCCATTTATGAAGGTGATGAGTGGTTTTTCGTTACGCTTACCAATCCGTCCAATGCCGCGCTGGGCACGCCGGCTGAGGCAAGCGTCACAATAATGGAAGATGATGCAGCAACCGCTGATCTGACACTCACCATGACGGATACACCTGATCCCATCATCGTTGGTCAGGTGCTCACTTACACAATTATTGTTGAGAATCTGGGCCCTGAGGATGCCATTGCGACGGTAGTTACAGACACTCTGCCAGCAGGGGTGGAATTTATCTCTGCTTCTGGTATGGATTGGAGCTGCGGAGAGCTGGGCGGGATTGTTAGCTGTGAGCATATCTCGCTGCAAAGTTATGCCATCAGCACGATAGAAATTCTGGTCAGAGTGCCGTTAATTGAGGGCATGATTACAAATACCGCCGAGGTTTCCTCGTCAATACTTGATCCCAATCCTGACAACAACCAGGTAACTGAAACAACATCTGTGAAGATGAGGAAGGTGTTCCTGCCGATGATTCTCAGATAGCGGTGTTTGGGAAAAAGGTTTAACTTCATTTGACGCAGTCACTTCGAGGGCACGATCTTCGATGAAATTCGGGATTCTTGCCTCAAGATGATTCCTTAGATGACTTGTGGTTCGAAAAAAGCGCGGTCTTATCCGGGTGAGGCCGCGTTTTCATTTCAGCGTGAAATATCTGCTTAATCCATAGCCTGGTTCTTGCGGCTCTTGTGAAAGGGGATCTTAGTTCCACACTGACCCTGGTTTTGTTGTTTATTGGGACTACTTCTGGAAAAATGTGGCGTTTGTTATACAAAACTATGCAAGCCCATCCCGATTTCAGTTAGAATTACAAAGTTGTATATAACAAATAAAAAACTATTTACCAGGAGAAATATGAAGAAGTTAAATTCAATCAGTATTTTTGTTCTTATTACCTATCTTGCCATGATCATCGTCAATGGGCTTGCCAACGCGCTGCCGATCAATGGCATGATCACCGGGGATATCTCGGACTCTTACCCCAATCTTTTCGCTCCAACCGGAATTACCTTCACCATCTGGGGTGTCATCTACCTGTTACTGGCAGCTCATACTCTCTATCAGCTTGGTCTCTTCCGCAAGAAGGGCGAAGAGGTCAAAACTGACTTGCTCAAAAAGGTTGGCATCCTGTTCGGTATCTCTTCGCTGGCCAACTTTGCCTGGATTTTTGCCTGGCACTACAAGGTCATTCCCCTCTCGATGGTCTTGATGCTGGTGATCCTGGTCTGCCTGGCGCTGATCACCATCCGCATCAACAAAGAGAAGCTGACCACTACCGAGAAAGTCTTTATTCGCCTTCCTTTCAGTGTCTACTTCGGCTGGATCACGGTTGCGACCATCGCCAACGCCACGACCTTATTCGTTGATCTGCTTGGCTCCCCGGTAAATTTGCTGGGCATCTCAGAGGTGGTTTGGACTGTCGTCATATTATTGATTGGCTTGCTGATCGGCGTTGTAACAACGCTCAAGCATCGTGACGTTGCTTATGGTTTGGTGATTGTCTGGGCTTACATTGGTATTCTCATCAAGCACCTGATGGATAAGCCCTTACCCAATGGCTTCAACTCCCAATACCCTGCCGTTATAGTCACAGTGATCATCAGCCTGGTTGTGCTTGTGGCAAGTCTTGTTTACACTCAGGTCAAAGCAAAAAAGTAGGTAATACCTGGAACGTAAACGGGAGACTAACCATGCAGTCTCCCGTTTTTTTTCAATACTTCCAAACAAAGCTGAAGCTTAATTCGTTCCAAACATCAGCGTTTCAAGGCTTTGATCACCGCGTCGGAGGCCATCTTTCCGGTCATGACCGAGATCGGAACGCCAGATGGGCTGAAGGTCCACTGCCCGCACTGCAGCACGTCCTGGATGGGTGTTGTGATTGACTTTCCCATTGTCTTAAATCGGTTTGGCGAGGGCATCTCCCGGTTGGTGAAAGCCCAGCCAGTGATCGCTCCTTGTTTGCTGCCGGTGCGACGTTCAATCGTCATTGGGGTTGATGAAAAGCTGAAAAGTGTCTTTTTGGCCAAATCAGGCAAAACATGTCTTTCCAGAACTTCAATAATTTTTTGATTGCAGAACTGTTTAAATTCTTCATACTGACCCGCCTCCGAGAAGCGCTTCACCAGGCTGTAATCCATCAGTGAGCTGATAACCATGCCGGTTTTGCCTTCGGGGGCGAGGGAAGGATCGCGCAGGGAGGGGCAGGAGATCTCATAGGTGGTTTTTTCAAGGTAAGTCCCCAGCCACTCGAGCAGTTGCTCATTCCCATGTTTTGCCGCGGCTTGCCAACTGCCGAGCATATGCATCCCCTGGGTATCAGGAGTGTAAAAAGCGTGGGTGCCAACGCGTTCTCTGACAAGCTCTTTTTCGAGGTCAGCAGCCAAAAACAGCGTGTAAATGGAATCGGAGCCTTTGCCGGCTTCTGTGAGCGCGCGCTGTTTCTGGACCCTGGCATCATTCGTCCCCGAAACGATCTGATAGAGCGAATTCTGGTCGGCTGCCCAAACAAGCTTCTTGTAGCCTGCTTTTTGACCATCCGAAAGCACAACTTCGTGCGCTTGCGCGTCGACGCTAATGACGGAAGTGTTGGTCAAAACCTCTCCGCCGGCTTCGCTGACTTTATTGGCAAGCTGCTCAACAAAGCTCCCGGTTCCACCCATGGGATAGAAGTAATCGAGATAAAGCCCGAAGTAACTCAAGGCAAAGAAGGTCGGTGTGTCTTCAAAGAAATGCTGCGCGATCACACCAATCAGCGCGTCGTTATTGGTGAACCGCTTCAAATAGGAGTTGACGGGCTCGTTGAGCTTTGCGATTTTGCGCATGTTTTTTTGATACTTGATGAACCAGGGCAAGAGCGTCTTTGTCAGATATTCCTTGTCGCGCATGTCTTCAGTGAAAAGGGGATTGTCGATCCCATACAGCACATCCAGGTAGACAATGATCTTATTGATTTCTTCAATGATGCGGTCAACATCCTTAACGTTTTCAGGAAATATTTCTTTGAGCAGATTGGCATAATCATTCAAGCTCTCACGGGAACGCATCTTTACCCAGCGGTCCACAATCCCAATCGTGATTGGATTTTCGACGACCTCCATTTTTATTCCAAGGCTTCTCATC
>CAZOYK010000179.1:0-3795 GCA_964584065.1 uncultured Anaerolineaceae bacterium
CTGGAGACATCTACCCGGTTGACAACACAGCCAGTTTTGATCTGATCCTTACCAGTGGTCCAAAACCTTACCTGCGCATTGATAAGTGGATGACAAGCGGGCAGCCGGGTGTGGGTGGTAATGCCAGTTTCCATGTGCAATACATCAACCAAGGTGAGGCTGTTGCCACGGATGTTGTACTCACTGACACATTGGTGGGAATGACCTATATCAGCGACACTTCAGGAATTGAGCCCACAGTCATCGGCAATGAGGTTACCTGGGTGATTGGAGACCTTGAACCCGGGGATTGGGTCCACTTTGATGTGTTTGTACAGATCGATTCTGCTGTTGGCGAATTGCTGCAGAATACGATCGAAATGACCACCACGAGTCCCTATCTTGATGGTGATCCGTCCGAAAGGATGAGCTACTGGGAGGGATATGTAATTGAGAATGACACACACTTGAACGTGAGCAAAGGCACCTGGACAGAATGCCCCGCGCCAGGAGAGTCATTTATGTACCAGATTAGCGTTTGCAATAATGGTCAGACTGCCAGCTCGACTTTGACACTGACGGAAACCTTGCCAGCAAACACAAGCTATGTAAACTGGATTGGTACAGAACCTGGTTGGACAGAGACGTCTCAATCGGGTCAGACCTTGGAATTAGTAAATCCAACTATTTCCGCAGGGTCGTGCTATGGTGTTTACGTTGAGGTCTTATTGGACTCTGACGCCCAACCAAATGATTTGATCAGCAATACAGTGACGATTGTTGCTGAAAACGATTTGAGTCCGGATGATGATACGGCTACTTATGAGCACTATGTTTGTGAACCTTACGTGGATCTGGCTATTTGGCAAGACTGGCACGGGGGCATCTTAGTGCCGGGTGGTCAATATCTTAACAACATTAATTTCAAGAATTATGGCAACACAGCCTTGCCACCGGATCTACCTACATATGTTACAGCTGTCATCCCTGCAGGCACCACCTTTGAGAGTTGGACTCATTGGGGTTGGGCAAGTGTCAGTGATCCTGTATTTGATGGTGACATCGTGACCTGGCAGGTATTCGGCCTGGATGCGGGGTATATGCACACCATTGAAATCAGCTTATCGATCGATGAAACAACCATTCCCGGTACAATTTTGGAAAACCAAGTGACTATCACTGAGCATAGTGGAGAAACTAATGTTGAAAACAATACAGCTAGCTTCAGTGAAACTGTTCATGATCATGGTCCCAACCTGCGAATATTCAAATCGGGTGACTGGCACTCTCACGGCGATGGTCACAACGCCTGGTATCACATACAGGTTGAAAACATTGGTGATGAAACCATCGATGATGTGGTGGTGACAGACATTTTGCCCGAAGGGATGGAGCTGGATGGAGATGTTGGTGTTGGCTTCTGGGAATATTGGGAGCTCAGTCCAGGTGAGGGATCCTTCACAATAACCCTTGACAGGCTTGAACCGGGCTGGAATATTGGCATGGACTTTAATGTTGTCATCCCAGGCGACGATCCTGTGCCATGGGGGCAAGTTTTTACAAATAGTGCATCTGTTACCTTAGATCCTGAAGACACATACCCTGAAGATAATTCGGCGGAATTTGTCTTGGGGACAGGAACGGATATGTTTGTGGAAAAAAACTGGCTGAATGGTGAATTTTTACCTGGGGAACAAGTGGAATTTCTATTGGTATTTGGTAATAAACAACCCGGACATACACCGTGGTGGGACATGACGGGCAATGCCATCCTGGTGGACACGTTGCCAGAAGGAATGGCTTTTGTCTCTTCCTATTGGCATTGCTACCAGGAGGAGGAATGGTGCGAAATAACACCAGTTCAGGTAGGGCAGGAATTAACCTGGACCACTTGGCCGATTGGCGTTGGTGGGGTACATGAAATTCTTCTTACCGTCACAATTGATGAAGAATTACAAGAAGCGAATCCCCTAATAAACACCGTCGAAATATCCAGCGATCAATCAGCAGATTTAGATCCTTTTATGGAAAACAACACCAGCAGCTATAATCCCGAGGTTGATTTTGAAGCACCTTTATTTACCAGCGCGGACAATACAACCTTCGCTTATGGCGAAGTGGGCAGCTTCACCATCACCACAAGTGGCTTCCCGACGCCGATGATTTGGACTGACGACGGAATGCTGTCCTGGGTGTCGTTTATAGATCAGGGCGATGGCACCGCGATCCTTTCAGGTACTCCGCCAGATGAAGGCGGGGTGGACTACATTCTCTTCAAGGCCGCAAACGGCATCACGCCAGACGCGGAGCAAAGCTTCACCTTGACCTGGGAGGGTAAGCCTGATTATCGGCTCTTCCTGCCTTTGATCTTAAGGTAGGCTATTTCATTTCTTAGCCGGGTTCTGCAGTTGAACCCGGCATTTTTTTCTGGAATACAATTGAGTTGTCATGGCACAGCATTTGTCAGGGATTCAACGGAATCGACTGAATAAACGGCGAGGTAAGCATGGTCAAATCCAAATTGGGTGTCTTACTCTTACATGGCTGGACGGGCACAAGAACGATGATGCGTCCCTTAGTCGAACCTCTGCATTCCATGGATTTACCCACACGCCTGCCTGCCCTGCGCGGCTGTGAGGAAGGTTCTGCGGATGCGCTGCTGAAGGTAACCTGGCAAGACTGGCTGGAGGATGGCCGCCTGGCTTTGTTGGACCTTTTGGGCGAGGTCGACAGAGCCATCATCGTTGGTCACTCGATGGGCGGCATGATCGCGCTCAGTCTGGCTGCTGACTACCCCCAGGATGTGGATAGCGTTGTCACTGCTGGAACGCCCGGGCGGATGCTCACGCCCTTCGCACCCGGAAACACACTTCACCCACTTTTCAGGCTGATTTGGCGCTTTATCCCAACTTATAATAAAGGTCAGCTGGCTTATGCTGACCCAAGCGCTGAGCAGCTGGACGATTCGCTGCGCGTGGTACCCATGATTGCTATCAAGCAGCTGTTTGATTTCATCCGCCAACAAGATATCTACCTGCCCAAAGTAAGCGTACCATTGTTGATCTTGCAGAGCAGGGCAGACAGCAGCTGTGCGCCTGATTCTGTTGATATCCTTATTAACCGGACGAGCACTCCCAAGGAAGATAAGCGCATCGTTTGGTTCGAAAAGAGTGAACATGGCATGTTCCTGGATAGTGAACGGGAGCAGGTGATCGCTGAAGTGGTGAAGTTCGTCAGGGCACGCATAGATCAATAGCCGACCTGAGAATCATAAACATTTACGAGAAAAGCGGCTGGACACAATACCCTCCTTTTCACTGCGAGCACAGGTGCCCAGCCCTACGTGTAATCTCTTGTCACATCGTGCCCGTAGGGTGTCGCGAGCCTCTCCTGCCCTTGTGTCTTTTTACAAGGGTTGCCTGGCGATCTGCCATTTCATTGTTTAAATGGAGACCATAAAAGAACAAGGATTGTGCCGGGCTCTGCCCGAGCACAGCATCTCGCCGCAGGCGTCCAATATCACCATGAGACCTTCGGTCACATCCCGTGCGCGGCGTGGACGCCGGCACGATCGACGCTGAACTGAAGATTGCCGCGTCGCTTCGCTCCTCGCAAAGACGGATCCGATATTCCTTAGCCCTCTCCTGGGAGAGGGTCGGCGCAGCCGGGGTGAGGGTAATGGATGGAAAATGCGTCCCCTCATCCACCGCAAGCAGCTCCTCCCCTTCACTGCGTTCCGCCGATCTTCGACCTTCCCTTGTTCTCGCCGGTCTCCGTATTTTGATCCGTCATCGCGAGCCTCTCCTGCCCTTGTGT
>CAZOYK010000180.1:0-3758 GCA_964584065.1 uncultured Anaerolineaceae bacterium
ATGTAATGATCACCGGATCGTGATCGGAAGAGCGGTAGGCATCCGGCGCGTAAAGGGCATCCTGAGCAGGGAGTTTGAAAGAGGTGTCGTAGTCGATCAGGTCGGGTTCGTCGGCGTTGATGTGCCAGAAATTGACATCCACGATAGCCTGAGCCATAGCCAGGTTTGCCAGGGCGTGATCCAGGTAGCCTGTTTGCCCGTCGTAAACATAACCGTAAGCAAGTTCACCTTGAATTTCAAATATCATATCCAGGTAATCATCATCAGTATCGGCGGTGTCGTCCGCGCCGAGTTTGATCGCGTCGATGGGATCTTCCTTATCATAGGAGTTGAGATCGCCAATGATCAGGGTTTTTTCAACATCCGCGAAGTATGTCGGGTTGGCAAGCCAATCAACAAGCGCTTCAGCAGCTGCCTTGCGGGTCAGGTTGCAGTTGCCCTGCCCATCTCCCAGGTCAGGATCGCCATCACAAGCAGAGCCCTTGGACTTAAGGTGGTTGACCGCCACCACAAACTCGTCGCCAGTTACATTATCCATGAAAACCTGCGCCAAGGCGGGACGGTTGCGAGTGTCCACGAAGCGGGGGTCAACTGTGGAATCCAGCACCTGGTAATCGCCCACCGGGGTGACGGTAGCGGGTTTGTAAAGGATCGCCAGTTTGATGGCGTCGGTGCCTATCGCTCCGGTATCAATATAGGCATAGGTGCCTGCGCCTGCAATGGCGTTTAAACCATCCACGAGATCCGCCACGGCATCATTGCCACTGATGGGCGAGTCATTCTCGATCTCCATCAGGCCAAAAATATCGGCATCGATTGCAGTTATTGCTGAAACGATCTTGGCTTTCTGACGATCGAATTCATTGCTATCATCCGCACCGCGACATTCCATGGTGCCGCTCGGACCGCAAATGTCGTTGACGCCATCATCCAGGGTGACAAAGTAGTTCAACACATTGAAACTCACCACTTTTAGGTCGGACTCGATGATCTCAGGAGCTTCCGTGCGCGGATTGACATCCTCGTAGGTCGCGCCCATGGTGGGCTGCAGGCGGTAGAGGCTCTGGTAATAGTCCAGGATGCCGGTAGCGCCAGTTACCGTGCCGCCACCGCGGAACAGATTTTCCATGGTAAAGGTCAGCCCGTTGGGGTGGATGGCGGGGTCGGGGTTCTGGTTTGTGCGTCCGTCGTCCAGGGTGATGCGGTCCAAAAGATATGCCTGGGCTGCTGCTATTGCGTCCGGACCCGGTTCAACCAAGGCGGTTGGGGTCATGTGGCGCGTGGAGGTCAGTACGATCTCGCCGTAGCGGTCAAAGTTAAAGTATTCCGAGATGATCAGGCTCTGCGGGAAAGTGACCAGCATGCTCTCATACTTCTCAAAGTCCGTCACTGCGGTTACCGGCAGGGTTACTGGGGTTGGCGTAACAGTGTTACCGGTGGAGCAAATCCAGACCTGTTCTACCGGGGAGATTTCAGTGATACCGAAGTACTCCACAGCTTTACCTTGAACGCGGACATGATCGCCCACGTTCACCGCAACGGTTGTGTTGTAGACAAACAGACCATCAGAGGTCAGGGGATCGGCATCCGCGTTAGGTTCCTGGATGTAATAGCCATTTTTGCCACCCACCTGGAAATCGCCCACCACCACACCTTCTGTGGTAACGATCGTTTCTGCGAGGGGAGAGGTTTCGCCGGTACCCTGGATCTCGTAAATGGGCGTGTAAGCGTCACCGCAGCCCGGAACGATGGTGAAGCTAAAGACGTAATCTTCGAGCATGTAATCGGCAATCGCGTCGTCTGTGTCGTCATCGTTGACCATGGTATGGTTGATCGTGACCGTGCAGGTTTCCCCGATCACAAAGTCCGTGTCCGGGTTGAGCGTGAAGACGGGGTCGGCGTCGGTGACCACAGCAGTGTGTGTGCCGGAGGTCGTGCAGGAAATGCTGAACCATGGTTCCACCACCGTGACGGGCTCGCTGAATGTAATCACAATGTTCGAGTCCTTTGTTGCCGTGCCGCTGTTGGCGGGTGTCGTAGACAGAACCTCAGGTGCCTCTTCAGGGGGAGGGAGACAGTTGGTGACATGAGAACCTATGTGCGTAAAGTCGTCTTGAGCATATCCATCCCACTCAAGTGCAGGATCAAAAGAATCGTATCCATTCGAGTCGCCTTCGCAGATAGTCTCTTTTCTGGTCAGAGTATGTTCAACCGTGGTGACAGGCTCAGTTCCCCATTTAGTTCCAGGATCAATCCCAACCTGACCGATTGAATCAATCACCGTATTGGTTGAAATTTTTCTTAGTATAAGGGCATCATCGCCGTTGTAATATGTAACAGTACTGGTAATATCCGCTACAGCCAAAATGGCAGCATTTGCAGCTTCATTCGCAATTACATACACATCGCCAGATGGCAAAGACCCTTCAAGTGTTAGTTGATTTCCTGGGGTAGTGCTACCGTTTGAATACAACTCGACCTTGTAGTCTGTTAAATCTACTGGAGCTCCAGTTCCGTTATAAATTTCCAGTGCTTTGTTATTACTGGAACCTTCGATGTACTCAGAGAAAAACAGTTCTGTAGGGATGATTTCTGCAGGACCGCAACTGTTTGTGGATGAAGCGGAATTCCGCGGGGTTGGAGCCAATGCGTCAAAATCGGCACTGTTGTTATCGGTATCAGTACACCCCCCCTCTTTGCGAACAATTGCCAGAGTTATGGAAGGGTTGGGTGCGGCAGCAGTGCCTTCAAAACAAGCAGCAGTTCCTGTACCAACAAAATCAACCACGCCCGTGGGGCAAGTACCGGATAATGCGGTGGTCGAATCTACCAATGCTACCTTAAAATTGGAGGGAACTAAATAAATACTACCGATTTCATCGGGTGTTGGTAATGGCGTAGTACCACCTCCACCTGCACCTTCCTGGATTAAGTAGTATCCACTAGCCGGAATAGTCCCAGTTAACGGAGTAATTTGCCAAATAGAACCTGTTGAAGTTGTGAACTGAACACTCCAACCTGTTAAGTCGAAGGCAGAATTGCTTGAGTTAAATATCTCAATGAAATCGTTGGTATAGGTGGCTCCCGAGTCCCCACCGCCGCCATAAACTTGAGAGATTCGTAAAGGGTTTGCCGCCAGGACGGGCTTGGCGGGCTGGATGCCCAGCATGCCAAAAGCCAGCAGGACAGCCATCATTACCAGGGTGAAACGGGACTTTCTGTGCATGTGTAAAAACCTCCAATTTAAATGTTCGAGTTAAAACTTCCGTCCCATAATATTATCATGACAGACTCACATTCTCCGCTCAAATATTCCATCCCCCCTCCTGACTGGTAGTAAGGGCGAAGCATCCTTGATTAGTGCATCAGACCAGACAAGCCATTTTTGTTTGGATGTTTCGCCCCTACCGGCAATCTCTGTTCGCGTGAGTCTCCAGATCGTAGGTTGGACGAAGAGCCCGTAAGGGTTATGAGACCGCCTTATACCCTTGGGCTCACTCCGACGCTCTTAAATTTGACGGCGGAGTGCGTATAAAAAGACCCGGTACAACTACAATCATGACACTTTCGTCATCGCGAGGAGCGAAGCGACGTGGCGATCTCAACCTTAGGTCCAGATGACCCACAACTGTTCACTCCAATGTTGATCCCGGGCGGTGGGCTGGCTTTATAACATGGTAGCCAATCCAGCACCCGTCAACGCCATACTCTTCGAGCACGATGACCCGCCCTATATGGTCTGTCGTAGGTCAGCTTGT
>CAZOYK010000181.1:0-3718 GCA_964584065.1 uncultured Anaerolineaceae bacterium
AGGGGTTCAAGATGAGCTATCCTGAACCGCCGGCTGATCTCGAGGGTTATCACAAAAAATTGCTCGAAATGACCCTCTCCAAAGAGGGATAATGATCACAGAAGAATTGCGGACCGTACCAGACGCCGTTCTGGTAGGTAGGCTGCAGCGCGAATATATCCTGCCGGCTGCTGCGCCTGCGCGCCTTGACGGGCTGGGGGGCAACCTGGCATACGCAGCGGCGGCATTTGCCTTGTGGGGTGGTAAGGCTGGCTTGGTATCGCGAGTCAGTGCCAATTTCCCCTTGGATCGCCTGGCCAGACTGGAAGCGCTTGGTTTCTTGCTGGATGGCGTCCATCCGGTTTCAGAACCGCTCGATTCGCTTTATTTTAAAGCTTATGGCGAGGGGAATAAGGCCTTCTCAGACAATCCAATTACCCATTTTGCTGAACGGCAACTGCCCTTCCCGCCAGAGCTAATTGGCTATCAACCCCGCCGGAAATACTGCAGCAAAACGGAATATTTGAGTGATTCATTTCGAGTCACTGACATGCCGAGGCTTTTCCTGGAAGCTAATGCTGCCCACATCTGTCCGATTGACTTTATTTCTCATAAGATCCTGCCTTCTGTATTGAAGGCAGGCATGATCCAGACCCTGACCATGCGTGCCTGCACCTGCTATATGGATCCGATCTTTTGGGAAGACATCCGGGGCTTGATATCTGATTTAACTGCATTTGCGATAACCGACGCCCAGGCGTTGAAGCTCTTCCAGGGGCGCAGCGTGGATCTGTGGGAGATCGCTGAGCACTTGGCGGGCTATGGACCGGAGGCAGTGCTTGTGCAGACAGGGGATGGCACCACGCACCTTTATGACCGCATGAGCCACAAGCGCTGGATTCTGCCTACATACCGGACGCGGATTAGCGATCCGACCGGTATGCTGGATGCCTTTGACGGCGGCTTTCTGGCGGGATTACAACAGTCACGAGACCCACTGGAAGCAGCTCTTTCTGCTACTATCAGTGCCGCAATTGCGGGCGAGGGGTGTGGACCGTACTTTTTACTGGAATGTTTGCCGGGCTTGAAAGAAATGCGCTTGCAGGTGCTGCGCCAGCAGGTTATTGCGGCGTAGTGGGCGTGGAAAGGTTTTGCGTAACCAGCCTGATCTCGTAGAGATTTGGCCAATTTTTCCCTGTCAGGTAAAGCTTGTCGTTAAACTTGTCGTACGCGATGCCGTTGAGTACTTCGCCCTGCATGGCGAGGTCTTGATCTGGACGCAACCCGTTCAGATCTATCAAACTGATCACAATTCCATCATCCGGATTGATGGCAACAATGGAGTTGGTCAGATAGATGTTGGCAAAGATTGTGCCGTTGATGTATTCCAACTCGTTTAGATATTCCACCGGCTGCCCCTGGTAGCTCACGTTCACCTGCCGCAAGACCTGCATCGTGCCCGGGTCAAGCCAGTAGAGGGTGTTCGTGCCGTCGGAAAGGATCAGGGCTGAACCGTCGGTGGTAAGACCCCATCCCTGGGTTTGATAATGGAAGGTACGAAGCAGTTCAAGCGTATTGGCGTCGTAAATGAAGCCGGTATTTTCCTTCCAGGTTAGCTGGTAGAGCTTGTCATCAAGCAAAACAAGCCCTTCAGCAAAGTAACTGGTATCCAGCTCAGTCTCGGACTGAACAGTGCCGCTGTTGGGGTCAACTTTGCGCAGTGACGACTGACCGTAGAGACCACAGCTTTCGTAAAAGACGCCCTCATCGATCACCAATCCCTGTGTGTAGCAGGTGGGGTCATGGGGCAGGGTGGCGAGGATTTCGTAACCCAGGTTCTGTGCCAGCGGCTCCGGTACAGCCGGGATGACCTCGGCTTGGGGTTGCTTGGTAATCAAAGTACAGGAGGTGAGGCTGCCCAGGGTGATTGCAATCAAAATGATTAAAAGCAATGCGGGTTTAGATACTGTCTTTTTGTTCATCTCAATAATTGTAGTCCAGTTCAAGATGAGAATAATTCTGATTTGCACAAAAAGTTGGGAATGGGGAATTGCAATGATAGAATCAAGCGAAACAGATAAAGGAGCTGCCATGTTTGATTCACTCGAACGATTTTTAAGATACGTCAGGATTGATACCCAATCGGCAATGGATGCCGAGGTCTACCCCAGCACTGCCAAACAGCTGGACCTCGCCAGAATACTGGTGGAGGAGCTGACTGAATTAGGCATGGATGAGGTCAAGTTGGACGAGTATGGTTACGTCACGGCGACTCTGCCAGCCAACATTGAAACTTCGGCACCGGTGGTGGGCTTTCTGGCGCACATGGACACCAGCCCGTCAGCTTCCGGCGCGGACGTGAAGCCCCGCCTGATTGAAAACTACGATGGGCAGGACATCGTTCTGAACCCCGAGAAGAACATCCTGCTTTCACCGCGCGATTTTCCGCAATTATTGGAATACAGAGGCGAACGCCTGGTGGTCACCGACGGCACCACCCTGCTCGGCGCGGATGACAAAGCCGGCATCGCCGCCATCATCGGCGCTATGGCTTACCTGATCTCCCATCCGGAGGTGCCGCACGGAAAGCTGCGGGTTGGGTTTACTCCCGATGAGGAAGTGGGCGAAGGCGTCAAATTCTTTGACGTGCCAGCTTTTGCAGCGGATTTTGCCTATACTGTTGACGGTGGTAAGGCTGGGGAATTCTCGTACGAGAACTTTAATGCAGCCGGTGCGAGGATCATAATTAATGGACGCAGCGTGCATCCCGGCACTGCCAAAGGGCAGCTGAAGAGCGCCATCCAGATGGCGATTGATTTCCATAACCTGCTGCCGGTTTTTGACCGTGCCGAACACACAGAAGGGCGGGAAGGCTTTATCCACTTGACAGAAATGGCGGGTGAGGCGGAAAACGCGCATCTCACTTACATCATCCGTGAACATGACGAAGCCAAATTCGAGCGGCTCAAGCAGGAAGTGCGGCAAGCTGCTGATTTTGTCAACCAGCGTTATGGCGAGGGCACGCTCGAGCTCGAGATCCGCGAGCAGTATTTCAACATGCGCAAGATGATTGAAACCCGACCTGAAATTATTGAGGTCGCGCTCAAAGCTTACCGCGCGGTAGGCCTTGAACCGGTGGAAGAAGCAGTTCGCGGCGGCACGGACGGCAGCCGGCTCTCGTATATGGGTCTCCCCACGCCGAACATCTTCACCGGCGGTCATAACGGACATGGTCGGTTCGAGTACCTTTCGGTTGATGCTCTGGAAAAAGCGACTGAAGTCGTGGTGAACATCAGCAAACTGGTGGGTGAGTTGAAGTAAAACGCATGTTGGAGGGGCAAAGGTATTCCATTAAGTTGTAGCGCGGAATGCGCCTTTTTTGCGCACTCCGCCAAGTTATTCGCTCTGCTGATAATGTGGATGTCGGAGTGAGCCTACGCCGGATTATCATAGTTCCTACACTGAGTGGCAGTCTCATTCCGACCTACGAGTACTCCGCCACAGAATTCCTCGTAGGGCGAAATTGAGGGCACCGTGAACCATTTCATGGACGATTATATCGTGCACTCAATTCGCCGACATCAATAATGATACTGGTGACACTTGTTCTTTTTGCAGTTGGAGAATGGTGTGATGGCGGATTGGAAACACGGCAAGGTCTCTGCATAACGAGGTGTGCAGTGTTTCCAATCTCGCCCTTGTATATTAAGTCTCAGAAAAGCATGATAATTGAATAGCA
>CAZOYK010000182.1:0-3708 GCA_964584065.1 uncultured Anaerolineaceae bacterium
GTATTGCTTTAAAAGTAAAATAAACTTGTCCCGGAACACTTTCATCATTTGGAAATCGGCATTTCGCACCAAAAGTGCAAGTTCCTCGTTACCGATGGCATCAAGAAACTCAAGAAAACTCATAGGATACATGTCAACCAGTTGGATCTTTCCCACCGGGAAGGAAATCCCACTATGCAGAGCCACTCCGAGAAGCGATCCAGCAGCAAGAATTGGCAACTCGGGGCGTTGTTCCTGAAAATATTTTAGTGATTGGAGTGCCAAAGGTATTTCCTGGATTTCATCAAAAATTATTAGCGAATTCTCGTCTATCGGTAATTGCGATTCTATCTGAAGAGCCTCAACAATCCGATTAATGTCAAAATCCTGTCCAAATACCGCCTGCAGGCGAGGGTTCTGATCCATTGACAGATAAGCGACGTTTCTGAAGTGTTCTTTTCCAAAGGTACGCATGAGCCAGGTTTTGCCAACTTGACGAGCACCCTGGATCAGAAGGGGCTTTCGCTGTTTATCCTGCTTCCAATCGATTAATTGCTGCATCACGTTTCTTTTCATATCGACTCCTCTTGAGCAAGTTGAACCTTTTTGCGTCTGTGTTTAGTTATTGTACCGCATTTTTACAAATGTCTTTTTGCTTAATCGTACATTTTTTCAAACGTCTTTTGGTCAATTAATACATTTTTGCGGACGAGTTTTTTCTGCTGTCGCTGGAATCTAAGTTTTTGGGGAAAGGTTGCTTGCAAATGAATGCAATCTTCGATCGGAATTCATGTACAATACTTAGACACGTCGAATCCTGACATTCCAGGTAGGAGGTTCAGCGTTGAATAAGTTTTTTCTTTTCCTGATTAATATCGCATTGGGGCTTACCCTGGCTATCCGGGTGCTGATCCATCCCACTTTTGACGCATCCGCCAAGACCATGTATCTGATCGCGGCAGTGATCTTCATCAACTGGGCGATTTTCACCTGGCTGGCATACTCCTCGGTGATGAAGCAAAAACAACTTGCTTCAGGATCCAAACCATCGCATCAATTGCCAAAAGATGTTTCCAACCAGGATAAAAAAACATTATTGGATGTCATAACAGTTGCTTACCTGGTGGTCATCCTGCTGGCGTTGATCAGCCTGAATGTGCTGGTATTATTGGAAAGGACTGAAACCACTTATGTGGTTTGGATCTTCGTGACTGCCATTCTTTTACCGCTGCTGGTTGCCGCGTTAGCCAACCGGCAAATTAATAATTCAGTCAGAAAAATGTGAGTTGATATGGGAACATCCAAAGAATATATCGACTATGTGCTTGAGTGCCTGGACCACATCGAAGGCATCGATGCCCGGAGGATGTTTGGCGATTACGGGCTCTATATGTTCAACCGCGTGATGGGCTTTGTGTGCGACGACCAGGTGTTCCTCAAAATCCTGCCGGGCAGCACGCGCGTGCTGGGTGAGGATGCCCCCACCGGCGAGGCTTATCAAGGTTCAAGACCTTATTACATCATTCAAGACCTCGAAGATGATGAAAAAATGGCACTGCTTTTTCGCGCTCTTTACGAGGATGTGCCCGAACCAAAGCCCAAAAAACCGCGAAGAGCAAAAATTGCCTGAAGTTCCCACAGGAGGGATCCGATGAAAGCTGACACACTTGAAGTCATAATGTTTGTTATCCAACTCCTCAGTTTGATCGCGCTGGTTGTGTACGTGATCAAGACAGCAGAAGTGGCTGAAGGTACCCGGAAATCTGCCCAGGCAATGGACCGCAGCGTCGCGGAGATGGTGGAAGATCGCGATCAGCAGATTGCGCCTTACGTGGTCGTGTACTTTGATAATCAGACGGATTCACCGATTTTTGACCTGGTCATCAAAAACACTGGCCGCACAGCCGCACGGAACGTGGAGATCGCTTTTGACCCACCCCTGCAAACATCCCTCAAGAATTATGACATAGAGAACCTGGCTTTCATACATCAGGTTATCCCGACTTTGCCCCCCGATTATGAGATCCGGGCTTCAGTGGATGTTATTAAAAACGTCCTGAAATCCGAAACCCTGCCAAAACTATACCACGTGAAAGTTACCTACTTGGGCGGGATTAAATCCAATGAGCGTGAGGCGGAATATATTCTTGATCTCAATGTCTTCAATGGAATCCTTGAGACCCATACGCGCAGCCTGACTGATCTGACAAAAACAATTGAAAAGATATCGGATACGCTTGAAGATCTCGCCAAGAATTCCCTTGATAGAATGAGACCCTTTTAGGGATCAGTCAATCAGTCTGGCGCCGTCGGCTGGCTCCCCGACCAGCACATTTTTTACCCCCGGCAGCTCCAATAAAGCCTTTTGGAGCCATTCCAATTCGCTCTTCAGGGTAAGTACGTGCACGTTTGGGCCGGCATCCACAGTCGCGCAGATGGCGTGACCCTGTTTTCGCCACTGCCAGATCTGCCAGAGCAGCACTTCCGTGGCTGGCTCCCAGTAGACCAGCGGCGGGTTGCTGGTGCGCATGACGGCGTGCATGTAGTTTGAGTCGAGCTCGACCACCTCAGCAAAACGCGCAAAGTCGCGCCCCAGCAGCGCCTCACGGCAGGCTTTGAGGCGTTCTGGGGCATCCAGCACGCGCTGCGCGTTAAGCGGGGAGGTGTGCGCCAGTTTGTGCCCGGCGCTCGAGCCGATGGGCTTGTGTTCCTGGCTGATCACAGCGACCGCGTCCACCAGATCCCAGTGGTCCCTGGGTGCGATGCTGACGGCATAGGAACTGGCATCATCGTCGCCAGGCAACCATTCCACAAATCCATCCGGGATCGAACGGCAGGCCGAGCCGGAACCCAGCCGGGCAAGGCGCGAAAGGTCTTTTTGCCTCAGGTTTAGCCCAGCCGCTTTGCTCGCTGCCATTGCCAGGGCGGCAAAGGCGGAAGCCGATGAGGCGATACCGGCACCGGCGGGGAAGTTGTTCGAGGATGAGACGCAGGCAAAGTGCTTTGAGCCAGCCAGCTGCCGTACCTGGTCAAGAAAGGCGCTGACACGCTGCAGAGAAGCACCCGATTGCGCTTCGCCATTCAGCTCGAAGGCATCGCATTCAAGTGCTTCATCGAACTGGACGCTCGTGCAGCTTTCCATTCCGCTAAGGTTCATGGAGATCGAGCCATTAAGCGGCAGGCGCAAAGCATCGTCGCGATTGCCCCAGTATTTGATGAAGGCAATGTTCGGATGGGCGATGGCGGTGAATTCTTCTTGCATGTTTTTGTCTCTGATGTGAATTATAGCGTAGACATGGACAGGGATGGGAGGGCTTGATTTTTCGTAGGTCAGGTTCTTATGTTGAACCTGAAATCACAAATGCTGGTAAGAAAACCTTTACCAGAGTTGGGTTTCCAATGTCAGGTTGAACCCCGCAACCTGACCTACAAAGACTCCAAAATTGAATAAAATGAAACAGACGCAGTTCTAGGGCGAGACAAATTTCTTGACAGAGTGCGCAACGTAGTGGTAGGGCGAGATTGGAAGCACTGCACACATCCTCACAAACAGGTCTCAGTGTGCTTCCAATCCGCCATTAATTCCCTGATGGCTTACAACAAACGAGCCTTACCAAGCAAATTTTCCTTTCCGGCGGATTGAGGGCACAATACACTCGATCGCCACATTTTTCACGGTGCCCTCAATCTCGCCCTTGTATATTAAGTCTCAGAAAAGCATGATAATTG
>CAZOYK010000183.1:0-3611 GCA_964584065.1 uncultured Anaerolineaceae bacterium
GCCAGCGAAGAATCTTAAGGCAAAAGGGCGGGATCCTTCGTTCCTCAGGATGACAAAGGGTTGGTCATTCTGAGCGCCAGCGAAGAATCTTAAGGCAAAAGGGCGGGATCCTTCGTTCCTCAGGATGACACGAATATCCTTAAAACCATCTCTTATTAACAAAATGGCCGACACATTGGACTGGCAATTGTTGGCATGGTTTCAAATGTATGCTAAAATATTGGCTACGTTGGGGCATGGTGCAATGGCAGCACATCGGACTTTGAATCCGCTGATCTTGGTTCGACTCCAAGTGCCCCGGCCTGATTTATTGTGGATAAACAATCTGACGATCTATGTTTTGATGATAGCGAGGCTGACAGTCCGTTTTGGATTGCTGTCCGTTTTTTTGATTCCCGGAGACTAATATGACAATCGCATCTGTAATTCTTGCTGCCGGCTTAGGCAAACGTATGCATTCCAGCTTACCCAAAACGCTTCACCACCTTCTGGGCAAACCCATTGTTTTTCATGCCCTGGATGCCGTCCTACCCCAGGTGGATCTGCCGCCGGTACTGGTGACAGGCTATGGCAGCGAACTTGTGCGCGAGGAAGTCGCGCGCGCGTACGGTGAAAAAGTTAGCTTTGCTTTGCAAGCAGAACAACTCGGCACCGGACACGCCGTTCGGTCAGCCGAAGATCAACTGCGCGGTAAGGCCGATCTCTTGCTGGTCACGTTCGGGGATATGCCCATGCTGCGCCCCGAGACGATCCAGCGCCTGATCGAAATTCACCATGAAACAAACAGCGCCGTCATAATGACGAGCGTGATTGGCGATTTGCCGCGGGGATTTGGGCGTGTGGTGCGTTCGGAGGAGGGCAAAGTGCGCGCGATCGTGGAAGAAGCTGTTGCCACGCCTGAACAGCTTAAGATCCGCGAGTATAACATTTCAGCCTACTGCTTCGACGCAGAATGGATGTGGCAGAGCCTGGCAGAACTAAAACCATCCCCCAAAGGTGAGTTTTACATCACTGACCTGGTTGAAATAGCAATCGCTCAGGGCAAGGGTGTCGAAGCCATGGTACTTGAGGATGCAGCCGAAGGGCTCGGGATCAACAACCGGGTGGACCTGGCGGATTGCGAGCGGGCAATGCGCGCGCGCGTGAACCGGCAGTGGATGCTGGCGGGCGTAAGCTTCCTGGACCCCGACACGACCACGGTCGAAATGGGCGTCACGATCGGGCGGGATACTGTTTTGTATCCGCACACTTACCTGCGCGGCAAAACCTCCATCGGCGAGAATTGTGCCATCGGACCCGACACCACCCTGCTGCACACCAGCGTTGGCGACCATTGCATGATCCAATACTCAGTCGCTGAAAAGGCAACCATCGGCAGCTATGTCACAATGGGACCGTTTTGCCATCTGCGGAGCGGCGCAGTCCTGAAGGACTATGTTCACCTGGGCAACTTTGGCGAGGTGAAAGATTCGACCCTTGGCGAACACACCAAAATGGGTCACTTCTCCTACATTGGTAATGCTTCCATCGGGCGGGATGTCAACATTGGAGCTGGCACGATCACCTGCAATTATGACGGAAAACACAAGCATCCAACCGAAATCGGAGATGAGACATTTATCGGGAGCGATACCATGTTGGTCGCCCCAGTGAAAATTGGCAAGCGCGCCAAAACAGCTGCAGGTGCGGTTGTTACGCACGACGTACCTGATAACACGCTGGTGGTCGGTGTGCCTGCCAGACCCAGGGAAAGAAAGGATCAATGTGAGTGAAGAAATTGGGCTTTGGATAGCCCTCGCGGCGGCAGTCTTCTTCTGTTTATTGGCCTCAGCCGCAAAATCCGCCTTCTCGCATGCCAGGCTGCCCTATCTTTTGGGCATAGCCAGTGGACAGAACGGTAAGGTTGACCAAACCATTAAGCTTTTTAGTAAAACTGGTCTTCGGACTGCCTTGCGTTTGGGGCTGATCATCTGTCACTTTATCGTGGCAGCGGTAGTCGTCCTGATCTGCGACAGAATTTTTGTGATTCAAAATTACTGGCTGGTCGCGCTGATCGTCTTTGGCGTCTTTTTGCTCTTGAGCGTTGTGGAATTCTTGATCGAACGCAAAATTCTGGATGAACCGGATCAGGCTGCAATCACCTGGACAGGCACGGCAGCCTTCATATCATTCCTTTTGTCTCCATTAACGCGTCTGATGACTTCTGTGCTTGGGGAACACGCCGAGAAGGTCACACTCACCGTCACGGATGAAAGCCTCCGGGACTGGGTTGAAAATGAACAGCCTGAAAGCACGCTTGAGAAGGGTGAGCGGGAAATGATCTATTCCATTTTCCGTTTCAGTGAAACCATGGCCAAAGAAATCATGGTGCCGCGCATGGATGTTTTGGCGCTGGAGGTGAACACCACTATCAGCAACGCGCGCCACGAATTTATCAAAGCCGGGCATTCGCGCGTGCCAGTCTACGAGGATACGATCGATAATGTAGTCGGACTGCTCTACGCCAAAGATCTTCTGGCGGTTGTTGATGGCGCCGATACGATTGCCGCGCAACGCCATTTGCTCAGGCAGGCCTACTTTGTGCCTGAAGCCAAGAAGGTGGACGAACTTCTGACCGAAATGCAATCCCGCGGGGTGCACATGGTGCTGGTGGTCGATGAGTACGGCGGTGTGGCTGGCGTGGTGACGCTGGAAGACATCGTCGAAGAAATTGTCGGCGAAATCCGTGATGAGTACGACCAGAGCGAAGAAAAACTCTATGAACAGATTGATGAAAATACTTATCTTATCCTGGGACGAGCTACTATCGACGAGTTCAACCTGATCACCGATGGATCACTCTCGGACGAGTATGCGGATACCCTGGGCGGCTTTATTTATGGTCAGTTGGGCAGGGTTCCTCAACCGGGTGAGGTTGTAATTGCCGATAATTTGGAATTTACGGTGGAGCAGGTGGTAGCAAGGCGCATCATCAAAGTGAAGGTGCGCAAATTGACCCAGGAAGCCCTCCAGGAGGAAAACGAAAATGGAAACACTGACAAGTGAGTATCGCAAGATCCTGATTGACACAGCCCGGCAATATCTCAGGAACAGCTATTCGCCCTATTCTGGCTATCCGGTTGGGGCGGCAGTGCTGGCGGAGGATGGACTGGTATACGGGGGGACCAACATCGAAAATTCCGCGCATCCTTCAGGGTTGTGCGCTGAGAGAGTGGCCATTAACAAAGCAATTTCCGAAGGAAACCGAAAAATTCTTGCGGTGGCGGTAGTCACCCGCAATGCCGGGGCTCCTTGCGGAGCCTGCAGGCAGGTGATGCGGGAGTTTGCCAGCCTGGATATGCCCGTGATTCTGACAACAGACGAAGACGGCATTGAAGAGGATTTCACTTTGGGTGAACTCCTGCCGCGTTCTTTTGGTCCGGATGACTTAGACCGAAAATAAACCAACTAGCATGACAAGCCCGGATTCTCGCAGCTATCGTGCTCAGGGGGTTGTGCTGCGGCATGTGGAGGTTGGTGAAGCTGATCGCATTCTGACGTTCTATACACTCGAATATGGCAAAATACAGGCAATCGCCAAGGGCATTCGCAAGATGCGCAGCCGCAAGGCG
>CAZOYK010000184.1:0-3564 GCA_964584065.1 uncultured Anaerolineaceae bacterium
CGCGGTCAGAATACCCGCACCAACGCACGCACACGCAAGGGTCCCAAGCGCACCGTAGCCGGTCGCGGACGCCGCCGTGGAGCGACCAAGAAATAGCAATGAACTGACCAGCAAGCCTGGGATGGGGTTCCCTTTCTCCCCAGCGGCAACCTATGGCAAGCTGTGACAGACATGTAAAGATTTAGTGAGGAAGAATTATGGCAAAACAAGCACGTACAGCGCGGCGAACGACCACTTCGCGTAAGGTCAAACGCCAGATTTCGACAGGACAGGTGCACGTCTTTGCGTCCTTCAATAACACCATCGTGACCATCACGGATCTCCAGGGCAATACGATTTGCTGGGGCAGTTCCGGGTCGGCTGGTTTTAAGGGATCACGCAAAAGCACCCCATTTGCTGCAAGAATGGCAGCCGAGCAAACTGTGAAGACAGCCCAACAGATGGGTCTTCAGGAAGTTGAAATGTTCGTCAAGGGCCCTGGTCCTGGTCGGGAAGCTGCAATTCGTGCAGTCCAATCATTGGGCATTCGTGTGCGCATGATCACAGATCTGACTCCTGTGCCCCATAATGGCTGCCGACCTCCCAAGAAACGCCGCGTGTAAACAAGAAAAAGGAAATTATTAAGATGGCAAGATATACAGAAGCAGTTTGTCGTTTGTGCCGCCGGGAAGGCGAGAAGTTGTTCCTCAAGGGAGAGCGTTGTTACACTCCGAAATGCTCTTTTGAGAAACGCAGTTATGCCCCTGGCATGCATGGAAAAATGAACGCCGGTCGTCCTGGACGTGAATCTGATTATGGCAAGCAGTTGCGTGCCAAGCAAAAGGTTCGCCGGGTATATGGGATCTACGAACGCCAGTTCCGCCGTTTTTACGGTCAGGCTCTGCGTATGCGCGGTCAGACGGGTCCAAACCTGTTAACCATCCTTGAAACCCGCCTGGACAACGTGATCTATCGGCTCGGTTTTGCAGCCAGCCGTGCGCAGGCGCGCATCCTGGTTGCCCATGGTCACTTTTTGGTGAACGGTCAGCGCGCTGACATCCATTCTTATGGTGTCAATGTGGATGACGTCATCACTGTAAAAGAGAAGTCCAAGGAAACGGTCTACTTCAAGAACTTACGGGAAGAAGCCGAAGGACGTACTGTGCCAACCTGGTTGGCGCGCGACCTGACCAATCTAACTGGTCGGATGCTGCGCAACCCCGAACGTTCAGAAATTGATGGCAATCTCAACGAGCAGTTGGTTGTTGAGTACTACTCACGCTAATCTGAGGACTAGTTCAGTCTTTCTTAAACGTTAGACTGGTTAGGGGTAACCGTGACAGGAAATATGGAAATGGTAACACCAAAAATTGAACGGACTGAAGAGTCCCGCGACTATGGAAAATTTACGATCAGCCCGCTTGACCGCGGCTTCGGTGTCACCCTGGGTAATGCCCTGCGCAGGACGCTGCTCTCTTCATTGAAGGGTGTGGCAGTCAGCTCAGTGCGGATCACCGATGTGATGCACGAGTTCAGCACCATTAAGGGTGTGCGGGAAGACGTCATTCAGGTTATGCTGCAGATCAAACTGCTGCGCTTCAAACTTCACAACGTTGACAGCGCCACCATCAGCCTGGATGTCAAGGGTGAAGGCACCATCACTGCGGCAGATTTACGCTGCCCACCAGAGGTGGAAGTGGTCAATCCTGATCTCTACCTGTTCAGCATCAACGAAAAGGATGCCCATGTGGAGATGGATCTGACAGTTGAGACCGGAAGAGGTTATCTCCCCGCTGGAGACCGCGCGGACAGATTGCCGATCGGTGTGCTGCCTGTGGATGCAATTTTCTCGCCGGTACGGCGTGTGAATTGGTCCGTGGCAAACGCCCGGGTTGGGCAGAGTACCAACTTCGACCGTCTGCAGCTTGAAATTTGGACCGATGGCACACTTTCACCGGAGAAGGCACTGATTGAATCCTCCCAACTTTTGATGGAACAGTTGCACATCATCAGCGGAACCAGTGAGGATTCCCTTGTGAAACCTGCTGTTCAGGCTGTGGTTGAGACGCCATTCGTCAGCAAAGACATTATAGAAACTCCGATTGAAGCTCTGGACCTGACCGTGCGCGTCTTCAATGCTTTGAAGCGAACCGGCATCACCACTGTGGGTGATGTGCTGGATCTGCTGGACAAAGGCGAAAGCGCAATGCTGTCCATCCGAAATTTCGGTGACAAAAGTTTGACAGAGCTGAAAGCGGCCATGGTCGAAAAAGGCTATCTCGAAAAAGAAGAAGAAGAAGTGGAGTAAGAGGATATGCGGCATCAAGTTAAAGGATACCGGCTCAACAGGTCCATGGGTCATCGCACTTCCATGCGGAAGACTATGATCAAGCAGCTGTTCGAGCATGAGAAAATTCAAACTACCCTGGCGAAGGCAAAGTCCATCCAGCCAGATGCTGAAAAGTTGATCACGCTGGCACGCAACGCACAAAAAGGCGACGACATCCTGAAGATGAATGCGCGCCGCCAGGCTGCAGCCAGCCTCGGCAACAACAGCAACGAAATTGTTAAGAAATTATTCGATGACATCGCTCCGCGTTTCTCGACCCGCAAGGGCGGCTATACGCGTCTGCTCAAACTTGGTCCCAGGCTTGGCGACAATGCTGAGATGGTACTGCTTGAGCTGGTGAGCGAATAGGCAGCGGAATAGTTATTTAGGCCTTTCACGGGAAAGCGAAAGGCATGGCACATTACAAACTTATCCTCGCTTACGACGGCACGAATTTCAACGGCTTTCAGCGGCAGGCAATCAAGACCAGCGTCCAGGCAACCTTTGAGGAAGCCCTTCGAAGGTTGGGATGGCAGGGCAGGGCAATAATGCCCTCGGGGCGCACCGACAGCGGTGTGCATGCCAGGGGACAGGTGATCAGTTTCAACCTGGACTGGAAGCACCCCGACATTGACCTTCAGAACGCCTTGAATGCCTTCTTGCCGGCTGATATCGCAGTGCAAAGCGTGACCCAGGTGGCAGCGGAATTTCACCCCCGCTACGATGCGCTCAGCCGCCAGTATCGCTATCAGCTCTACTGGCAATCGGCGCGTGACCCCCTGCGGGACAGGTTCGCCTGGCGGCTGGAACGCAAGCCTGACATCATGCTGATGCAAGCAGCCGCGAACGACCTGCTTGGGGAGCACGATTTCATCGCTTTTGGTAAAGCACTGAAAGAGGGCGCCACCACCACCCGACGAATCTTTTCGGCGGATTGGGTGGAAGAGGAAGACGGCATGAGCTTTACGATTGTGGGCAACGCCTTCCTCTATCACATGGTGCGGCGGATCGTGTACGTTCTGGTCCGGATCGGGCTCGGAGATCTGCCGGTTGAGACTGTACGGCTCGGGCTCGAAAGCGGCAGTACTGGGATTGTCAGCCTGGCACCTGCCCGCGGTTTGACTTTGGAAGCAGTGACCTTTAACGAGGATAAATAAGAGATTGTTTGCCCAGCCTGCAAGGCCGGGTATGTATTTTGAAAACGGAGAAGTAAAAGTGGAAAAAACATACATTCCTAAAGGAAATGTGGCTGGAGA
>CAZOYK010000185.1:0-3554 GCA_964584065.1 uncultured Anaerolineaceae bacterium
TCCACCCGGGAGTCGACCGGTTTACTGGCTCAGAATCTTAAAGCTGACCCCCGCATGGTTCAACCTCACCTGGATGCCATTGCCGAATTGGTTCAGCAGAGCAAACGCTCCTTCCAAATTGGTGACATTGCGGCACTTGGTAAGGCCATCGATGCCAACCAGGAGCACCTCTCTGCCCTGCGGCTTTCCTGCCCCGAACTGGACGCGCTGATCCTTGCCGCCAGGCAGGCTGGCGCGCTTGGCGCAAAACTTAGCGGCGGAGGCATGGGCGGTCACATGCTGGCGCTTGTTACTCCCGAAACTGAAGCTGCCGTCACGCAAGCTCTAACAGCTGCTGGCTCACCCAACGTTTTTACCACCCGTCTCCATCCTGTGGAGTAAAGCGGCATGCGTTTCCCGAGAGTGACTTTCCTAAAACTGGGTGGCTCGTTGATCACTGACAAAGATCAGCCTGAAACTGCTCTGATTGAGCCAATCAACGATCTGTTGACCCAGATCGCTGAATGGCGTTTGGATAACCCTTCCGATTGGCTGCTGCTTGGGCATGGTTCTGGCTCATTCGGTCATCACACTGCTGCCATTCACGGCACACGGGAGGGTGTGCACAGCCCGGAAGACGCTTTTGGTTTTCAACAGGTTTGGTACAGTGCCCGCAAGCTCAACCAGATCATCGTTGAGCAAGCACAATCACTGGACCTTCCCCTGATCGCATTTGCTCCATCTGCCTGCATCACCACCGACAATCACGAGATTAAAGGCTGGAATCTACAGCCACTGATGCAAAGCTTCCATCTGGGTTTAATACCCCTCGTCTATGGGGATGTCGTTTCTGACCTCACAATAGGCGGTACGATACTCTCCACCGAGGACCTTTTTCTCCACCTGGCTCATTTTCTTCGACCAGACCGCATTTTGCTTGCTGGCAGAGTTGAAGGCGTATACGCTGATTATCCGGTCAATCAACAGCTTCTGTCCCACATTTCAGCACAATCCGATTTATCTGAAATCCTGCAAGGCTCAGCCAGTCAGGATGTCACCGGCGGAATGCTCACAAAAGTTCAGTTAATGCAGTCGCTTTGCCGTAGCCTGCCCGGTCTTTCCGTGCAGATCTTTTCGGCAGTTTCGCCAGGGGCGCTCAGACTCGCTCTCGATGGCGCCGCCATTGGTACAATCATCAACTGATTATTACAACACGGATAGATTACACGTATAATACCCGTAGAGGCATTGCATGATTTATAGCAGACAACAACTTGAAGAAATCGAAGACCAGTTCCTTGCTCCTTACGGAATTCGCAGCAAGAACTCCAAGGGGCGCAAATACCCCGAAGAAGAGGCGGACTATCGCACGCGTTTCCAGCGCGACCGCGAACGGGTCATCCACACCACGGCATTTCGCCGGCTTGAGTATAAGACCCAGGTCTTCATCAACCACGAAGGCGATTATTACCGCACCCGTCTGACCCACTCCATCGAAGTCGCCCAAATCGGTCGCTCAGTTGCCCGCACGCTTGGCGCAAACGAAGATCTGGTGGAAACGATCTGCCTCGCTCACGATATTGGTCACCCCCCCTTTGGTCATTCCGGTGAGACTGCCCTTGCGCGCCTGATGAAGGAGCATGGCGGTTTCAATCACAACCAGCATTCCCTGCGCGTGGTAACGCAGCTCGAAAACCGCTACCCCGATTTCCCGGGTCTCAACCTGAGCTGGGAAGTCCTCGAAGGCATGGTCAAGCACGAAACGGACTACGACATCGCCGATGCACAGGATTATGACCCCGAGCTGCGCGGCAGCCTTGAAGCCCAAATCGCCAATGTGGCTGATGAACTGGCTTATACCTCGCACGACCTCGACGACGGCTTGCGTTCCGGGATGATCACACCTTCCCAACTGGATGGAATCGCCCTCTGGGAAATCGTCAATGAAAGCATCGGTCGGCGACGCAGCGACACTCTGGATGACCTCTCGCGCCATCAGATCATCCGCCGCTTGATCAATTTCGAGATCACCGATCTAATCCAATCTATCGATCGCTACCTGCGCAAAAGCAGCGTCAGCTCTTCACTTGAACTCCAAAAACTGCCCTTCAACGTGGCAGGCTTCAGCGAGGATATGTACCGCCGCAACCGCGAACTTAAGGATTTCCT
Organism: uncultured Anaerolineaceae bacterium; assembly: GCA_964584065.1. Classification (GTDB taxonomy): domain Bacteria; phylum Chloroflexota; class Anaerolineae; order Anaerolineales; family Anaerolineaceae; genus Mesolinea. The sequence goes on from CAZOYK010000185.1 coordinate 2,149, forward strand.
TTTCAACAAGCTTTATCGTCACCATCGCGTTGTGCGTATGTCGGTCAAATCCGAGCGCATCATCACGGATATTTTCACGATGTACCAGCGAACTCCTTCCGCTTTGCCGGAAGCGGTCCAGGAACTCATTCCCCAACGCGGACTCGAGCGTACGATTTGCGACTATATCGCTGGCATGACAGACCGCTTCGCGATCGACGAACATCTACGACTTTTCGATTCACAAACATTACCTTAGGAGCAAAACACTAATCATGGCTTTAACACCCCAATTATTAACCCTTGCCGGAAAGGCAAAATTACAGGAAGAGCTGGCTGAACTCAAAGGTCCCCGACGCGAAGAAATCGCACGTCGTCTGAAACATGCGATTGAAATGGGAGACCTTTCCGAAAATGCGGATTATCATGCCGCCAAAGAAGATCAAGGTTTCCTTGAAGGAAGGATACAACAGATCGAAGCCATCCTTTCTTCTGCCACTTTGATTGAAGACACAGACATCAACACCTCGGTCGTTCAGATCGGCAACACAGTCACCCTCCAGGAAGATAACGAGCCCGAAGAGACCTTCATCATCGTTGGAGCGAATGAAGCCAACCCGCGGGAACGAAAAATCTCCTACGAATCTCCGATGGGTTCAGCCCTGATGGGACATAAAAAGGGCGAAACTGCCGAGGTGATCCTCCCCAACAACTCCACCCTTAAAATAAAGATCCTCAAAATTGAGTAAGGTATTTTCTGGATTAACCAAAATCGGGTTCCTTCACAGAACCCGATTTTTTTCCTATCAGCTATCACCTACCAGCTATCACCTACCAGCTATCAGCTACGAGCTATCAGCTATTAGCTATCAGCTATCACCTTATTTTCGATAAATTGCCAGCTCCACTGTACAGCGTTGGAAGTAGCTGTCCTCAGGCAGAGGCATATCGCCATACATGACGTCCACAACGCGACCTTCCAGGCGCAATGTGGCTGTCTCGAGCACAAACTGCGCTCCAGGTTCCGCCAAAATTGGCTCGCCGCGAATTTCCAACCGCTGCAATGAAACCGGATCCTCGTAGCTGTGCTTGCTCATCAAGACCTTGGTGACCGTTTGGACATCATTCTTATCAAACAGCCAGATATCGAAGGCAGAGATCTTCTTAGGCTCTCCCACACCGATGATATCCGAAATGCTTACGCCGCACTCTCCCAGGAATTCGCCGTTTGGAGCATCGAAAGTGAACGATTCGTCGTAGCGATCATCCCCAAATGCATAGGTTGACATAAATTGCGCCACAGGTTTTGGCACAACCGTACCATTGGATTGCTTTCCATTGCCGAAGAAAGGTGCTTTGAAGACCGACTGGCTCTGCACAGGCGCAGCAGCAGGTTTTGGTTCGGCTGCTGGTCGCATCGGTACTGC
>CAZOYK010000186.1:0-3527 GCA_964584065.1 uncultured Anaerolineaceae bacterium
ACGAAAACTTACTCGTAGGCATCGAACGGGATCCTTACACAAGTACGCAAGGTTAATCATTCCTTGCGATCTGGATAGACCAGATTCGACATGCGAAATCTATTTACTCCAAAAAACTTGCGAAATCTGATTTTAATCATCGTGATTGCTGGTGTTCTGATTCTTGCAATCTCCGGTTATTTAACACCACTTTTCAGCCTTTCTGTCAGCCCGCTGATTTCCGCCCAAAGCTGGATTTCTGAACGCTACCTGGCTTTCAGCGACTTCTTTGGTTCCCCGCGCGATATGGCAAGCCTGCGTGAGGAGAATATCACGCTGCGAAACGAGGCTGCCCAACTCCAAAGCGAAATTATCGCTCTGCAGGAAAACCTGGCACAGGCAGAGATCCTTTACACCCTCCTGGATTTTGCGCGCAACAATCCGGAGCATGAATACGAGGCTGCAACGGTTATCGGGCGCGAGATCAGCCCGTACTTGCAATACATCATCATAGACAAAGGTTCCAATAATGGCATACGGTTCGGAATGCCGGTGGTGACCCAGCAAGGTTTGGTCGGTCGGATCGATGCCGTTATTTCGGATGCCGCTCGTGTTCAGTTGATAACAGATGCCGGCTCAACCGTCAACGTGCGTCTTAAGACCGCGAATGTGGAAGGGCAAGTGAGCGGTTCCATTACCGGTGAGGTGAGTCTTGATATGGTGCCAATTGACGCTCAGGTGGATGTTGGCGAGGTTATTCTCACATCTGGTTTGGGTGGAACCTATCCGCCGAACATTTTTGTGGGTCAGGTTTTTTCGATGCAGTCTAATCAGAACGCGCTCTTTCAGACGGGATCTGTTCAACCGATTGTCGATTTTTCCGTTCTAAGTGCGGTGCTGGTCATCACCAATTTTGAGGCTGTCGACATAGCTCCGTTGGTGCCCTGAGGCTATCTCGTGTTAGTTTACCTGGCTTACGCAATGAGTTTTGTTTTGGCAATGATGCTGCAATATGGTGTTTTTAGCCGTTGGATGATTCTCTCAGGCAGCCCTGACCTGGTGTTGCTGCTGATAATTGCGTTGAGTTTGCACCAAAAAAACCCAAGATTCTGGATCCTGATCCTGATCATGGGTGGGGTAGTCGGGTTTGTATCGGCTTTGCCTTTTTTCCTGCCGATGATTGTTTACATGGCGGTTTATCTTGCCTCTCTGAGCCTGAAGCAAAGGGTTTGGCAGACACCACTTTTGGGGATGTTCCTCCTTACCTTCGGCGCGACAATCCTCGCACATTTACTTTCCATCGCGGTTCTGTTTGTTCAGCGCATCCCCTTTGATTTCTATGAAGCACTTGTGAATGTGGTATTGCCATCCGTGTTTCTTAACATGTTCCTGGCAATTCCTGTACATGCATTGGTGCGGGAATTGGCTGCGTGGCTGAATCCGCAAGGAGCCCAGGTATGAATAATGGAAAATTTGAAAAACCAACAATTGATTTGAAACGTTTCCGCTGGATCTATCTGATCATCGTGGTTGTGTTTGTCTACTACATTGCTCAACTTTTCAACTATCAAATAGTCAAGGGAAAGGAGTATCAAGCTCAGGCTGAGGATAATCGCACCCAGGTGATCAGCATCCCAACGGAAAGAGGGATGATATTTGATCGGAATGGCGTTGTTTTAGCCCGCAATGTGGCCCAATATAATATCACTGTCACTCCGGCTGAGTTGCCGGATTCAGAGGGAAAAACACGCGAAATTTTTGATCAGCTTAGCGCACTGATAGATATTCCGGTCAGCCAGGGTGAAGTGAACGAGGAGACTGCCAGTTCCTTCTCACCTTGCTATACGACGCTGGGTATCGAGCAGGTGGTGGAGATCGCCGACAGCCTTTGGCCTTTCCAGGCGACGCGTCTGAAATGCAACGTCGACAAGCAAACCGCCATGATCATCAAGGAAAAAGCCGTAAATTGGCCTGGTATTGAAGTGGAGATCGAACAGATCCGCGAATATCCCACAGGTAGTCAGACTGCGGAGATTGTCGGGTTTCTGGGACCTATCCCGGAAGTGCTTCTGGATTATTACACGGAACTGGGTTTTGTATCCGGACGCGACAAGGTTGGCTACATGGGCATCGAAAATTCGATGCAGGATGTGCTCAGCGGTACTAATGGACGACGGGTAGTGGAAGTGACGGTTGGTGGTGAGATCGTGCGCGACATTGAAGAGCCTATTGACCCTGTGCCTGGAGAGAATGTTTTCCTTTCGATCGACTATCGTTTGCAGCAAGCAGCCCACGCTGCGTTGGTAAGTCAGTTGGATTTCTGGAACGAACGATACATGCTCTGGCAAAACGAGATCCTGAGCACCATGGGGGTAGTTGTGGCGATGGATGCCAAAACTGGCGAGATCCTGGCTATGGTGTCTTACCCAAGCTATGATAACAATCGCATGTCTCCGTTTATTCCTGCTGACTACTATGAGCAGCTTAGTATTGATGAGCACAAACCTTTGCTTAATAAGGCCATCAGTTCCGAACTGCCGCCGGGTTCGGTCTATAAGATGGTGTCTGCCCTGGGTATCCTGAACGAAGATGTAGTTACGCCCTATCAGACAATTGAGGACCCGGGCATGATCACATTACGCCAGCAGTTTTACGAAACTGACATTGGCCTTTTGCAAAACTACTACTGCTGGGATCGCGCGGGGCATGGTCAGGTGGATTATTTGCACGGTATCTCATATTCCTGTAACACCTACTGGTACAAGGTTGGAGGCGGTTATGAAGGCGAAGTAGATGAGGGCGGGCTGGGAATCTGGCGCATGGATGAATATGCTGCTGCGCTTGGTTACGGTCAGACGACAGGGCTTGAACTACCAGGCGAAGCGGACGGATTGCTGCCGAACCCGACATGGAAACGTTTAAACATCGGTGAAAACTGGGCGACCGGTGACACTTACCTGGCAGCGGTTGGGCAGGGTTACGTTTTGGCGACGCCGGTACAGGTGTTGAATTCCATCAATACGATTGTGAACGACGGCAAACACTATAAAATGACAATCATCGACAAGATCACAGATTATGACGGAAATGTGACCTATGAATCTGAACCCGAGATCCTTTGGGATATTACCAAGGAACCCATGATTGCCACCTACGAAGGCAACAATCGCACTAACGAGTTGAAAACTGTTGAGCAGTGGGTGATCGATCTTGCCAAAGAGGGCATGGAAATGGTGACACGGGATGATGGCACAGCCTGGTTTGAGTTCCAGGATAATCCCTGGAAGGTAGCGGGCAAAACCGGAACTGCTGAATTCTGTGACGACTGGGCAAACAGCCAGGGGCTGTGCATTCCAGGCTCATGGCCGGCGCATGCCTGGTTTGTAGGCTATGCACCTTATGATGATCCGGAGATTGTTGTGGCTGCCTTTGTTTATAAAGGCGCTGAAGGTTCCACGGTTGCTGCTCCAATTGCAAAATTTACGATCGATGCCTATTTCCAATTAGAACAGGTCGATCAGGATTTGCAGCAAAACGAGTATGCTCCA
>CAZOYK010000187.1:0-3487 GCA_964584065.1 uncultured Anaerolineaceae bacterium
GGTTGGGGAGGTCAATCATGACAACAAATTCCCGCGTTATTGAACACAAACGTGTTGTGGAGATTTCTTCCACCAGGAAGATCACAATCGGGGTTGTTGAAATCCTGATCGGTCTGCTGATCTATTTCGCTTTTGCGGCAAAGACAGCCGGCGATGCTCTTACAAAATTTGTGATGACGCCCGGCGGGATTGATCAGGGTTTGATGGCGGATTGGATCCTGCCCTCAAAAGTGACTCTTATTTTCCTTGGGGTTATATCCTTGGTAATTGGTATCTACCAGGTAATCAGGGGCTTTGGCAAATGGATCAACCTGATGGTTGGCATTTCTGCGCTCTGCGTGACTTTCGGATTTCTCGTCTGGCAAGCAGCCGGCAAGCAGCTCAACCTTGCCGGGATGCTTTCAAGCGCGGTTCTGCTGGCGGTACCGATCACGCTGGGCGCCTTTTCCGGCATCCTCGCAGAACGGTCCGGCATTGTCAATATTTCGATTGAAGGCATGATGCTGATGGCTTCGATGGCTGCGGCGATCGTTGGCAGTGTCACCAAAAGTCCGTGGTTGGGGTTGTTGGGGGGAATTCTGTCCTCGATCCTGTTGGCTTTGATCCTGGGTGTCTTGTCGATTAAATATAAGATAAACCAGGTCATTTCTGGCACGGTGATCAATATTTTTTCGGCCGGAATGACGGCTTTTATCTCGCAAAAATTTCTGCAGCATAATGCAGGGCTCAACAACCCCGCGATGTTCACGCGCGTGCCGCTGCCCGGACTGGCAAACATTCCGCTAATTGGTCCCATCCTCTTCAACCAGAACCTCTTCGTTTACCTGATGTTCCTTATCCTGATCATACTGCAGGTAGCGCTCTTCCAGACGCGCTGGGGGCTGCGACTTCGTTCTGTGGGTGAGCATCCTAAAGCCGCAGACACCCTGGGCATCAACGTCATCCGCACCCGCTACATGGGCGTGATTCTGAGTGGCTTGGTGGCTGGCATTGCTGGTGCGTTCTTCACGCTCGGCTCGGTTGGCAGATTCGATGAGGGCATGACGGCTGGCAAGGGCTTTATTGGTCTGGCTGCCATGATCTTTGGCAACTGGATGCCCATTGGCTCGATTGGGGCCGGTCTGCTGTTTGGCTTTGCTGACGCAATCGGCTCGAAGCTCTCACTGCTTGGCAGCGCAATTCCACCGCAATTCATGGCAATGGCACCTTATCTGATCACCATGATCGTGCTGGCTGGATTCATCGGCAAGGGTCAGGCACCTGCCGCTGAGGGCGAGCCCTACGAAAAGGAGTGACGGATCTACCTTCAGATTCCCGGCGGTATTAGTTTGAAGCTCTTACACATACAAAAAAAGCACCTCATGTTTTTTTGCATGAGGTGCTTTTCAATTCAACGGGAAACCCTGAACCACACAAGATTCAAACTAAATCATCCACTCGCCATCTTGCAGCAGTACGATCTCCGTTCCATCCGCTTTGATTCCCGTCACGGTCACGTCTTTGCTGCCGACCATGAAGTCCACATGGATGACCGAGTCGTTCATGCCGAGCTTGCGGTTTTCTTCCTCGCTGCGTTCATCCGAGCCGGGGAGGTTTTCGCTGTATGCAGCCCCAAGCGCAAAGTGGCAGGAGGCATTCTCATCGAACAGGGTGCTCTTGAAGAGCACGCCGGTGTTGCTGATGGGGGAGTTATCCGCCACCAAAGCGATCTCGCCCAGGTGCTTTGCGCCTTCGTCTGTTGCGAGCAGATCGTCCAGGATTTGCTTGCCAACGGCTGCATCATAATCCACCACTTTGCCGTCTTTGAAGGTGAAGTGGAAGTCATCCACAAGCTGCCCGCGTACGGATAGCGGCATGGTGGCGCGCAGGGTGCCGTCCACCCGATCGGCATCTGGCATGCTGAAGACTTCCTCAGTCGGGATATTGGCAAAGAAGCGGTCGCCCGCCTCGCTGAAGCCCGAGCCGCCTTCCCAGGAGTGATCCTTCACCATTCCAACCATCAGGTCAGTGCCCGGACCCTCGTAGTGCACCCGGTCAAAGCGGGCGTCGTTCAGGAAGTTACGGTGCTCTTTGAGCTTGTTATCGTGTTCTTTCCAGGCAGCAACAGGATCTTCCTGGTCAACGCGTGTCGCCATGAAAATGTTTTCCCACAGTTTCTGCATGGCTTCTTCTTCAGGAAGCCCCGGAAAGGCTGCTTCAGCCCATGCAGGGCAAGCCACTGCAGCCACGCACCACTTCACTTTGTTTTGCATGGTGTACTTCATGGTGCGTTTGCTTGCCATGCCAGCCACCTTCTGCCACTGGGCAATCCGGGCAGGGTCGGCGGGTTTGAGCAAGTCGGGATTAGGAGCGTGCAAGCTGAGAACATGATGGTTATCCAGAAAAAGCTTTTCCGCAAAATCCACCAGGTATTCAGGGTAGGTTTCAAAGCTTTCAGCAGGAGCTTCCAGAAATCGGTCGAGCGTGATGCTGTCATCGTTGAACATCAATTGAATGTCGCCCACGCCAGCCTGATAGGCTTTTTTCGCCACCATGCGTGCCAGTGGCAGTGAGTGTTCGCTGAGGCGAATGGTCAGGTTATCCCCAGCGTGCAGATTGAGCCCGGTCCTAACAAGCAGGTCAGCATACTTTTCAAGATTCTTATTTGAGTCCATAGGTATTGTTCCTCCGCTAGATATTGTATTATCAAATGCCAAACAATGGAAGAATTCAACAAAATTTGAAAAACAACCCAAATAATTGACGCCTGTCGAGAGGATATGGTATTATAGGAAATCAATACGCCGAATGTTTATTCGTCTGTCACCGTAAGTTTAGTAAGGAGAATAAGAAGATTAGTAGTAAACAAGATTATCGCATTAATGAACGCATCCGCAGCGACAAAGTTCGCCTGGTGGACGAAAACGGAGAGAACGTCGGCATTGTTGCCATCGAGACTGCTCTCAGCCGTGCCAACGAAGCTGGTTTAGACCTGGTTGAGATTGCCCCAAATGCCGATCCGCCCGTAGTCAAAATCATCAACTTCAGCAAATTCCTTTACGACAAAGAGAAAAAGGAACGCGAAGCCCGCAAAGCCCAGACCAAGATTGAGATCAAAGAGATCCGTCTGCGCCCCAAAACCAGTGACCATCACCAGGGTTTCAAGGTGCGAGATGCTCGGCGCTGGCTGGAAGACGGCATGAAAGTGCGCGTTACCATCCGCTTTAGAGGGCGCGAGATCACCTACCCCGAATTAGCGTTGGAAGATTTGCGCGAAATTGCTGAGGAACTGAAGGATGTATCCGAAATCGAGCAACCGCCCAACATGGAAGGTCGCACGATGTTCATGATGCTGACACCAAAAAAGAACTAGAATCAAAAAAGCCGTTGACACCGGCAATTTTCTGGTATAATATCTGTTTGGTTTATCGACCAACGGCTGGGTTGTTAACAGCCGTTGGATTTTCTTAGAGGAGTTTGATCGTGCCACGTAAACAGAGTAGTGGAA
>CAZOYK010000188.1:0-3438 GCA_964584065.1 uncultured Anaerolineaceae bacterium
GTGAGGACGGCACGGGTGCGATCGGGCATGGATGTGCGCGTGCCGCTGGTGGCGTTCTTATTTATGCCCCAGTAAACCTCATAGGTGTCGGTGGGATTTAGTCCGACCCCCAGGTCATAAGCTCCTGCCCAGGTAAACCACGGATTATTGCAGTAAGCCTGCGGCACCCCATTCCACGCCTGGCAGCCGGGGCTTGTGACCACCGGGTTCACCGGAGGTTCGCTGTCCACATAGAAACTGGCAGTTTTCATCGATTCCCAGTTGTAAACAAGGTCCACACTCATGTAATTAATTGTTTTTTGCCCGCTTCCACTGACTGAAAAAGGCGCTGTGTAGAGCTGCCAGGATCCTGCATTGATGCGATAGTAAGTGCGTTTGATCCCCACAGAGTTATCCGTGGCAGTTAAGGTCACCGTCACAGGGGTTTTATACCAAGGGGTAATCCCAATCGTACCAGCCGCGCTAAAACTGGTGACAGGCGCAGTCAAATCAGCGCCATAAGGGGCCGCAACAATGCCATCCAGAACGTTACTGTCCACATTGATCGTTACACCGCCCCAGGTTTCGTTATGCCCACCGGAATACTGAAAAACACGCTGGTGATGAGACCAGTAAATGTCATCCAACCAGTCCACATCCCAAACAGTCACATCCGGACGGTAACCTGGAGTCGCGTACCATTCTGCAATCCAAGCCGCATAAGGTGGTGGTTGCAGGTTGTAGATTTCATTCTTATCCAGGTTATAGGAGCTGGCATACAATCCTGAGATGATACCGAGCTGCTGCAAGCGGGTGGTCCATCCGCGCACAAACGCCTTGGCGGCTGCGGAGCATTCGGTGGAGTATGGGAAGTACTCCAGGTCGTCGTAAACGATGCTTCCCGTTCCATCTGGATTGGTGAGCCCGAGTTCGAGCAATGTGGCGCGTGCCTGGTTGGCATTATCAACACCCTGGGCATATGCCACATCAGGATCCCATGAAAAGCGATTTTTAAAGGTCGTACACGGAGCCTGGGGGCCAACCCAGGTCGGGATGAAACGCCAGCCTTGGTTGAACATCTGCTGCAAGTAAGCGGCGGTGAGTGCGTCATTATCGCAATAACGCGAAATTCCGCCGATGTAGAGGTTTACAGTCCGGTATGGGCTGCTGTTAAACCATACTTGCAGCTTGGAAAGTGTTGGGATCTCGCAGGCGTCAAAACCCTGCCCCCGATAGATCTGGACCCACTGGACGGTGTTGAGTCTTTGGTCCGCATCCAGCCCATTTTGAAATACCCCTTCCTGGAAGGTGTTCGTCGCCGCAGTTAAGATAAGGGAAGGAAGGTTAACCGCTTGCCAATACGCCCCAGCATCCTGAGATGAAAGCAGGATGAACTCGTTCGTGCAGGTTACACTCCTGAGAGGCAAATCTTCCTTCCCAACTGACTTGTTTTCCCCGCACTCGCTGCCGCTCAGCCCAAGCCACAGATTTTTGCCGTCAAAGCTGCTGAGTTGAGAAAAATTCAAATCCGACCCAAAAGCGGCCTGCCATGAAGACGAATTAAACACTTCTTTTGCTTCCACAAGATTTATGGCTTGAGTCAGGCTCTGTGAATCTTGCTGGGCAATCAAGAAAACCAGCTCAGTCTCGAATTCCCCATCGCTTACCCAGGCAGGCATAAGCAGCTCCCCTGCTTGCCATTTCGTTGGCAGCCCCACACGCTGCAGTTCATCCACTGCTGAGTTTGCCAAAAGCGGTTTTATGCTTTGCCAGCTCAAGCCGCCATCCTGTGTTTGGAACAACCTGGTTTCGTCTGTGGGGTCGCTCATGAAGCCCATCTTTTCATCCACAAAGACGAACTCTTCGGCTGCGGGCGGCTCGGAAACTGACCATGATTGCCCGCCATCATTGGTTCGCAGTAAAATGCCTACGCTAAAGTTTATGGAAGTTGCCTGTTTGATAAGGATCCAGCCGCTGTCGCTATTTTGCCATTGAACAAACGCATCCCCAAAGGGTGCATTTTCAAAGTCTTTTGCGTGGTTCGGAAGAATGACAGGTATCGCCCGCCACGACAAGCCCGAATCGCCTGTTTTCAGCAGCTTCAGCTGCCACCGCACCCCACTTGAGCTTACCGAAATTGCCACCGCCTGGTTTGAATCCAGGAAGTAGCCATCCACCAATGTTTCGGACTGATCCAGAGGCGGAGTAATATCCTGCCAACCAGTACCCATATTTTCCGTGTAAAACAAGCTATCACCAAAACGAAGCCAGCCCGTCTCTGTGCCGGTTAAGGCAAACTCAATTTCTGCGGAATCAAGCGAAGGTATTGGAATAGGTCGCGTGCCTGCCCCCACCACAGGCTGTGCTGCCACCGCTAACAGCATAAAAGCCAGAGCCAGAAAACTGGTCCGGATGTTTGCATTTTTGGGGTTCATCCTAATCTCCTTTAGATCAACCTTCAATTCATACCTTAAGATGTTGCAAATAGCGTTCCAAGCCACTTGACACTGAACATTTGTTCTGTTATTATTCTATTGAAAAGAAACATCAGAGAAAGGCAGGTAATAATGGCAAGAAGACGCGAAGGGCTTAGCCCAAGACACAAGAAAATATTGAGCTTCCTGGAAACCTTCCTGTCCGATCATGGCTACCCTCCCTCCATCCGCGAGATCGGCGATCACACTCAGATCAGTTCAACCTCGGTGGTCAATTATTACTTGAATCAACTCGAGGAAATGAATTACATCGAGCGTGAAAGTAACGTGTCGCGCGGCATCAATTTACTAAAAACCGGCAATGGCAGCTTGTTACAGAATGTAAAAACCGCAGTAATAAATTTCGCGGATCAACTCGTCTCTGTCCCGCTGGTCGGTAATATCGTTGCAGGCGAGCCAATGCCCGTGCCTGCATCTGACTTTAGCTATTATGATCCCGATTCCGGGATTGACGTCGCGCGCAGTCTGCTTCCCGCGGGCGACCGTCTGGAAGACCTCTACGCCCTGCGCGTGCACGGCGATTCGATGATCGACGCGATGGTCAACGATGGTGACATTGTGGTGATGAAGAAGACCAACCAGGCTCGCAACGGTGAGATGGTGGCTATCTGGCTGAATGATCGCGATGAAACTACACTCAAATATTTCTATCTCGAAAACGGGCATGTGCGCCTGCAGCCTGCCAACCCCACCATGAAACCGATCCTCATCGATGATCCCAGTATTGTTGAGGTACAGGGTAAAGTTGTCCTGGTCATCCGCCAATTGGACCAGTAATCAAAAACTTCAGAGGGGATAAGCTGAGCCGCGCTTCCAGGCTCAGCTTTTTTTGTTCATCATCCTGAGCACCCTCTGCACTTGTCATCCTGAGCTCCCTCTGCACTTGTCATCCTGAGCACCCTCCGCACTTGTCATCCTGAGCTTCTGTCGCGAAGGATCTTTGCAGCGGCATCAGAAGTTCAGA
>CAZOYK010000189.1:0-3386 GCA_964584065.1 uncultured Anaerolineaceae bacterium
CTGGGAAATCTGGATGACAACTGGGAGCTCAGAATGACAACTGGGAACTCTGGGTGACAAGATGAGCTCTGGATGATAAGATGAGCTCAGAATGACAGCAAGACACAAATAAACGACAATTCTCTCTTGATGACATAGCACGAATAGCTCGGTGATGATTCTCCCATCTCTTTTCGCATCGAGCATTTCCCACACAGGTATAATTACACTCACCTTATTAGTCGATGCCCTGGAGGCATATTATGCGCCAAACTTTCCTTACCAATGACCAGCTGCTTTTCCTGCAAACCGAGAAGCAAAGCCTGAATGAGATTCTTGCTTCTTTGAAGACCTTCAACCTCAGCGGAGAGTCTTTGCAAAACCTGCGCAAGGCGATCGACCAGCTCGACGAGCTTTTCCTGATTGTGGCAGTCGGCGAATTCAATGCCGGCAAGAGCGCCCTGATCAATGCCATGCTGGGCGAAAAGATACTGACCGAAGGCGTCACCCCCACCACCGCGCGTGTCACCCTGGTTCGCTTTGGCGAAATGGTCAGCGAGCAGATCGTGGACGAAGGTTTCGCGATCGTCACCCACCCCCTGGGGCTGCTCAAAGAACTGAACATTGTCGACTCCCCTGGCACCAACGCCATCAACCGCCAGCACGAACGCCTTACCAACGAATATGTGCCGCGTTCCGACCTGGTGTTGTTTGTCACCTCCGCCGATCGCCCGCTCACCGAGAGCGAACGCCTCTTCCTCGAGAAGATCCTCGCCTGGGGTAAGAAAATCGTGATCGTGATCAATAAGAGCGACATCCTTGAAGACGCGCAGTCCGTCCAGGAAGTGGAAGCCTTCGTGCGTGAGAATGCCACCCGTATCCTCAACGCCCAACCTGAGATCTTCAGCGTGTCAGCTCGCCTGGCACAAAAAGCCGTGCTTGCGGGTCCTGATACAGAACGGGAAAGCCTGCGTGCAGCCAGCGGCATCAATGCCCTCGAGCTTTACATTACTGAAACCCTGGATGACAATTCCCGCTTGGAGTTAAAACTGCGAAATCCACTGGGAGTGGGTACGCATCTGCTAGATGAAGCAATAAAGCAGAACGACGTTCAGACACACGAGATCAGCGAGGATGTCACCCTTTCAGCTAACCTTGAGGGGATGCTGGCGAACTATCGAAATGAGCTCAGAGCCGAGCTGCCTCCCCGCCTGGCGGAAGTGGAAAATATCCTCAACGGCTTCGAAAATCGCGGCCAGGATTACCTGGACAACACCATGAAACTGACCCGTATCTTCGACCTTGCCAAACCGGACAAGATCAAAGCCGAGTTCCAGGCTGAGGTCCAGGCAGATGTAGCCGAAGAGATCGACGGCAAAGTTCGTAACCTGATCGATTGGCTGGTGGATAAAGACCTCAACGTCTGGTACCAGGTGGCAGGCGCCCTCGAACGCCGGCAGGCGCAATCGCAGCGGGCGATGCCAACCAGCGCCAGCCCCCAAACGGAACGCCGCCGCCAGCTGATCGACAGTGTCAGCACGACCATCAAAGCCATCGTCAATCAGTATGACCGCAAGCGTGAAGCTGAGCAGCTTGGCGCTTTTGTGCAGGAGTCGGTCACTCAGACCGCCCTGTTTGGGGTCGGGGCCTTAGGCATCGGCGCGCTGGTGGCAACCGTGCTCACCACCAAAGCCCTGGATGTCACCGGCATTGTCACCGCTGGCGCGCTGGCAGTTTTGGGTCTGTTCGTGATCCCCTACAAGCGCAAACAAGCCAAGGAGGCCTTCAGAGATAAGATGGCGGAGCTGCGTGAGAACCTGATGAAGACTCTCAGCGCCACCTTTGAGCGCGAAAGCGAAAGCGCCATCCAGCGCCTGGAAAGCAACATCACCCCCTACACCAGCTACGTCAAGAACGAGCAAAGCCGCTTGCAAAGCGACAAAGAGACGCTCGATAAGCTCCAGGTTCAGTTGGAAGAGCTCAGTCTGAGCATCCCCAAATTATTGGGTTAGAGACAAACATAAAAGAAAAAAGGCAAAAGACCAACGCAGGTCTTTTGCCTTACTTTTATAAGTAGAAGATTCAGTTTGGGTTAGCCTTCGTGGTCCACCAAAGTTCCGACCTTCTCTCCACAAACGGCGCGCATCAGATCACCAGGTTTCCAGAGATCCAGCACCAGGATGGGCAGGTTGTTTTCCATGCAAAGCGTCACAGCGGTTGAATCCATCACGTTGATCCGTCGAGCCAGGATCTCAAGATAGCTGAGCTTTTCGATTCGGACAGCATCCTCATTGGTTTTCGGATCTTTGTCGTAGATGCCATCCACCTTGGTGGCTTTGATGACCACATCGGCGCCGATTTCTGTCGCGCGCAGAGCAGCAGCGGTATCGGTGGAGAAGTAGGGGTTACCGGTTCCTCCGCCAAAGATGACGACCCGCCCCTTCTCCAGGTGTCGGATGGCACGCCGGCGGATGTAGGGCTCAGCCACCGTTCGCATCTCAATGGAGGACATGACCCGCGTCATCACCCCGATTTTTTCGAGAGCATCCATTAGCGCCAGGGCATTCATGACGGTTGCAAGCATGCCCATGTAATCCGCAGTAGCGCGGTCCATGCCGACGTTTTCGCCGGTTGCACCGCGCCAGAGGTTACCAGCACCAATCACGATTGCCACATCCACCCCGGTTTCGTGTACCGATTTGACCAGTTCCGCGATTGTGCGTGCCTGGCTTGGATCGATCCCCTGCCCGTTTGGGGCAGCCAGCGATTCGCCTGAGAGTTTAAGCAAGATACGCTGATATTTCGCAGTATTGTGAGTTTCAGTCATGCTATCTCCTTTGTGTGGTACTGCAAAATAAGAGCCAACCCCTCGGTTGGCTCTTTTGATTCTTAAGCAGCCTCTTCCTCTTCGGCAGGCTTTTGGGTGGTTTCACCCAATGCCCATCGAACAAAGCGGCGGACCACGATACGCTCGCCCAGCGAGGCGACGCGGTCATTTATCAGATCGGTCACAGTGCGGCTTTCGTCGCGGATGTATTTTTGGTTCAGCAGAACGGTTTCATCCTTGAATTTCTTCATGAAACCATCCACGATCTTGGGGATGATCGCTTCGGGCTTGCCCTCAGCGCGTACGCGCTCGGTGATCAGGGCGGTTTCTTCAGCAATCACTTCTTCGGGGATGTCGGCTTCAGAGACATACTTGGGCGAAGCGGCAGCGATCTGCAGCGCGATTTCGTGGGCAAGTTCTTTGAAAGTATCAGATTTGGCAACAAAATCAGTTTCCGAGTTGATCTCAACCAGGACCACCAGGCGACCTTCACTGTGGACATAGAGTTCCAGGCGACCTTCGGAAGCTTCGCGATTGGCACGTTTTTCGGCTTTCTTCAAGCCCTTTTCGCGCAGTTCTT
>CAZOYK010000190.1:0-3348 GCA_964584065.1 uncultured Anaerolineaceae bacterium
CCTGCGTTTTCCTGGCGTTTTAGCCAACGACCATGTCAATTTCACCCTATACCCTGGGGAGATCCACGCCCTTTTAGGCGAAAATGGAGCGGGCAAGAGCACCCTTATGAATGTGCTCGCCGGGCTCTATAAACCTCAGTCTGGTGAAATTCGCATCTATGGAAAAAAAGTTAGTTTCAATTCTCCAAGGGATGCGATTGCCAATGGGATTGGCATGGTCCATCAGCACTTCATGCTGGTCGAAAATCAAACCGTGACCGAAAATGTCATCATCGGTCTTGATACACCGCGCTTTGCTCTTAATCTCAAAAAGTATGACCAGGAGATCAGTAATCTGGCAGAACAATTCGGCATCCACATTGATCCTACTGCCAAAATTTGGCAACTCTCCGTTGGCGAGCAGCAGCGTGTCGAGATCCTGAAAATTCTTTATCGGGGCGCAAATATTCTCATTATGGATGAGCCAACCGCCGTTCTCGCCCCCCAGGAAGCCGATGAGCTAATCGAGACGTTAAAGGGGATGGCCGCGCAAGGCAAATCCATTGCCTTCATCAGCCACAAGCTTACAGAGGTGCAGCACGTTGCCAATAAACTAACCGTTTTGCGGCGCGGGCGTGTTACCGCGGAGCGTATGGACCTGAAGGATTTCACCCGTGAGAGCCTTGCCTCGTTAATGGTCGGTCGCGAAGTGATTTTTAATCTACATAAGTGTGAACAAACAGCCGGTCCTGAAGTCTTGCGCCTGGAGGATGTTTCTGCACTAAACAATAAGAATTTGCCAGCCCTGCGCAATGTGGACCTGGCTTTGCATGAAGGGGAGATACTGGGTATCGCCGGCGTTGCTGGTAACGGGCAGAGCGAGTTGGTGGAAGTTATCACCGGTCTGCGTACTTGCTCGGGCAGGATCTGGCTGGAAGGCAAGGATATTGCCAACAAGCCGCCCTCCTTCTCCATCAGCCAGGGTCTCGCCCACATCCCCGAAGACCGCATTGGGGTTGGCAGTGCTCCAAACCTTTCGCTGACAAGCAACATTATCATGAAGCGCTACGATCAGCAACCAGTCAGCCAAAAATGGCAGTTGAATTATGTGGCAGCAGATAAGCTGGCGGGTGGTCTGAAAACCGAATATGATATCCAGGCTCCCGATGTGCACACGCAGGCACGCAAGCTCTCGGGCGGCAACCTGCAAAAGTTGATCCTCGCTCGCGAGCTCTCCAGCACCCCGCGCCTGGTCGTCGCGATGCAGCCCACGCGTGGGTTGGACGTTGGCGCGATTGAAAGCGTTCAGCAGTTGCTGCTCAACCAGCGTTCACAAGGGTGCGGCATCTTGCTTGTCTCGGAAGATCTCGATGAGCTTCTCTCCCTCTCTGATCGCATTGCCGTCATGTACGAAGGGCATGTGGTTGGGGTCATTTGCAGTGGCGACTTTAACATCAACCACATCGGGCTGATGATGACCGGCACTCTCCCGCAAGATCTGCCTGGAAAAGCGAACGCGGAAGAAACGCCCCCAGAGGGCTCTCCGTCGAGCTTTGATGAGGTCCTGGAGAATCTTCGCCAGCACGAAGAAGCCACCCTAGCCGAACTGCCAGCCGCAATGGAGACAACCTCTGAAATTGGGGAGCAGATAGAAGTACCTCCACAGCCGGAACCTCCCGCACCACCTGAAGAGCTGCCCCTCAACCTTACCGAGAAGGAGCGCGTCTTACGCAAAGTCCTGGGAGAAAAATACAAACAGGGAGATGAAGAATGAAAATTCCCTATCCTGTTTTGATTAAACGCACGGAAGACACAGCTAAATGGCTGCCGATTGTAACCTCTGTTGGCGCAGTCCTGCTCGCTTTCATCATTTCCGCCATCATTCTTGCTGCTACCGGCGCAGACCCGTTTAAGGTTTATTCCTACCTTTACAAAGCCTCTTTTGGCTCCTGGGGAGCGTTTTCTGACGTGATCGTCAAAGCCACGCCCCTTCTGCTGATTGGTTTGGGGTGCAGCCTCGCGTTTCGCATGCGCCTTTGGAACATCGGCGCGGAAGGGCAGTTCTTTGTTGGAGCATTCTTTGCGAGCGCCGTAGTGATGGTCCCCCTTGTCAATCTTGATACGACTCCTCGCTGGGCGATTGTTTCACTTATGGCGGCTCTTGGTATGTTGGGTGGGTCGCTGTATGCCTTTATTGCTGGCTTCCTCAAGGCAAAACTCAACATCAACGAGATCATCATCACCCTGATGCTCAACTACATTGCCGTCCTTTGGAATAACTATTGGATCTTTGGCAAATGGAGTGAAGCTGGCTTCCAAATGACCAAGACCTTTCCCAAGGTGGCCTGGCTGCCGCGCCTGGCGGATTATGCCAAGCAGGTGCCTGCTTTCTCGGGCATGACCCTGCATGTTGGCATCCTCTTCGGTCTGATCGCCGCGGTGATCGTCTATCTGATCGTATACCGCAGCAAGTGGGGCTACAAAATCACCCTCATCGGTGATAACCGTCGTGCTGCTCGTTATGCTGGCATTAACATAACCGCCAACACCATCCTGGTATTCATGGTTTCCGGTGCCCTGGCGGGACTGGCTGGCATGACCGAGGTCTCTGGTGTCGTACACCGTTTGCAGGAACGCATTTCGACTTCGTATGGCTTTTCGGGGGTGATTGTGGCCTGGCTCGCGAAGCTTCATCCCTTTGCGGTCATCGTTGTATCGATCTTGTTTGGCGCGCTGCTGGTTGCCAGCAGGGAAATTCAACCATCGGGTCTCTCATTTCTCATCCAGGGTATCACCCTTTTCCTCGTGATCAGCAGTGATGTCCTGCTCAAATACGAAATCAAGTGGGTTCGCCCTGCAAAGGAGACCGCCCAATGAACTGGACCGAAATCTTCCGCTCCGGAATTTCCACTGGCACTGTTTTGCTGATCGCTGCCATCGGCGAGATTCTGACTGAACGCTCGGGTATCCAAAATCTTGGTGTTGAAGGTATGATGCTTGTAGGCGCCATGGCTGGCTTTAGGGTTGCCTTCAACACTGGCAACGTCTGGCTGGGCTTGGTGGCTGCCATCGCTGCCGGCGGGATTTTGAGCCTTGCCCACGCAGTCGTGACCATCCATTTCCAAGCTGACCAAACCGTCAGTGGTCTGTCACTGACATTTTTAGGCACTGGTCTGGCGTTGGTCCTGGGAGAAGGACTCACGGGTCAGACTGGACCCGTCATTCCCCGCGCCAGCATCCCCCTGCTTTCACAAATCCCTTACCTGGGACCGGTAGCCTTTGCCGATCATAACCTGCTGGTCTATTTTGGTTATCTGCTCGTGCCAGTCGTTGCGTATTTCATCAACAAAACCCGTCCGGGGCTCCATT
>CAZOYK010000191.1:0-3317 GCA_964584065.1 uncultured Anaerolineaceae bacterium
TAAGATGGCGAGCGGATCCAACAGAACAACCAGGGCAGATGAGGTGCGAGCCCGCCGGAAGATTGAACCAGTGCGGCGCAAACCCATCCCCGCCAACCCTTCAGTGCGTGTCTCCAGGGACGCACAAAACGCCTCCAGGGTTGTTTCACGCCGATCGTATTCGAGCACCCAATATACCCGGTCTGCAGCTACGCGCAACCGCAGTCGGGTTTACATGCCCACTGGCACGCCTGGCAGCGAAGTTCGCCTGCCTGCCCTGCCCCAGTTTCAATTTAGCTGGCGCTTGCTCTCGGGTCTGATTGCTGTCGGGATGATCGTCCTGCTCTTCATGATGGGAACCTCAACCGTTTTTGCGGTGGACCAGGTGAACCTCAGCGGCGGCATTCGCGTTCCGGCAGAGGAAATTGCGCAAAAACTGGATCTGCAGGG
Source organism: uncultured Anaerolineaceae bacterium (assembly GCA_964584065.1). Classification (GTDB taxonomy): domain Bacteria; phylum Chloroflexota; class Anaerolineae; order Anaerolineales; family Anaerolineaceae; genus Mesolinea. The sequence goes on from CAZOYK010000191.1 coordinate 430, forward strand.
CGAATCAATCATTACTGTCATTCCCAATGAAGTAGAAAACCAGATCCTCGAAGCCTTCCCGGATATCAAGGCTGCGGAAGTCAAAGTCAATATGCCAGCGGCTATTGATATCCTCATCGAGGAACGCATTCCAGCCTTGCTGTGGCTGAAAAACGAGGAGGTTGTTTACTGGATCGACCAGGACGGTTTTGCCTTCACGGTTCGCGGTGAAGCAACCCTCCCCATCAGAGTTTACGCCAACAGTGAGCCTCCTCACCCATTGGGATGGATTGCGCCTGAACTTCAGTTGGAGAAAGACGAAGATGAAAACACAGAAGTCCTCCCCCTGGTGGATCCCGCCTTTGTCACGACCGTGCAAAAACTGAACAGCATCAAGCCTGCTGAAAGCCCGATGTTATACAACGAAGAAAATGGGCTTGGCTGGATTGACCCCCATGGCTGGCAAGTTTATTTCGGTGATGATGATGAAAACATCGATTTGAAATTAATGGAATACACCAAGATTGTTGAGACCATTCTGGATAGAAACTTGCAACCAGTTTTAATCAGTATGGAATTTCTACACGCACCTTATTATCGTTTGGAGCCTTAATTATGGAAGAAGAACCGATTGTTGTTGGATTAGATGTTGGAACTGCAAAAGTTTGCAGCCTGGTAGCCAGAGTTGAAAATGGCAGTAATTTGCGCATTCTGGGGGTGGGCATCGAACCCACCAAAGGCATCCGCAAAGGGATCGTGACCGATATTACCGCTGCTTCGGAATGCATTGCACGCTCAATCGAAAAAGCTGAACGGACATCCGGCTTTGAGATCAACTCGGCGATAGTCAACCTGGCTGGGATGCAAGTTTCATCCACCATTAGCAAGGGTGCCGTGGGCATTTCGGGACGTGTAATCGACCAGGAAGATGTCTATCGCGCGCTCGATTCTGCCCAGGCTATCGCTGTACCCCACAACCGCGAGATTGTGCACGTGATTCAACGCGGTTTCAGTGTGGACGGGCAGGAAGGCATCCGCCAGCCTGTAGGCATGCACGGCTTCCGCATGGAAGTGGAAGCCCACATCATTACCAGTGCTGCTTCTTCAATGGAAAACCTGCGCCAGTGCATTTCAATGTCTGGCATTGACGTTTCGCAATTTGTCCTTAACCCCCTCGCCTCCGGAGAAAGCATTCTGTCCGAAACCGAACGCGAGATGGGTGTGGCCGTCATTGATCTTGGCGCTGGCACCACCAGCGTGGCAATTTACGTCAAAGGCGATGTTTTCCACGCTAACGTTTTGGGTGTTGGCGGTGACCTCGTCACTTCCGATATTGCCCAGGGTCTGCGGCTGCCGATTGAAGTCGCGGAAGAGGTCAAACTAAAGCATGGTTATGCCGTCCTTGAAGATATCCGCGAGGACGAATCCTTCAATGTGATCACTTTCGGCTCCGAACAGAGCACGAAGGTCGACCGCCGGGAACTGGTCAACATCATCGAAGCGCGTGTGGAAGAAATCTTCATGATGGTCCACCAGGAGATTAAGCACTCAGGTTACGACTCACTCCTGCCGGCAGGTTTGGTCCTGACGGGTGGTGGCAGCCAGTTGCCAGGCATTCGCAAACTGGCAAGCAAAGTCATTGGTCTGCCAGCCCGCGTAGGCAAACCAGAGCGCATGGTCGGCCTGACCGACCAAATTTCGAGCCCCGCCTTCGCTACCAGCGTCGGACTGTTGGACTGGGGCATCATTTTCAGTGAAACAACTCAAATCGCTCCTGAGCGATCTGGGAAATCGCAGCGAGCTAACAGCAATGCCAAAGCGGATGGTCTTGTTCAGTGGCTCAAGCGAATGTTGCCATAATCAATCAATCAAGCACACAAATAGAGGAGATCAAAATGGAAGCAAGACAAACTGAATCATTCGCAAGGATCAAGGTAGTAGGTGTTGGTGGTGGTGGTTGTAACGCAGTCAATCGTATGATTGCCGAAGGGCTGCAGGGGATCGAATTCATTTCGATCAACACAGACGCCCAGGCGCTGCTCAAATCGCAGGCACAAAACCGGGTACGCATTGGCGACAAGTCCACCCGTGGGCTTGGTGCTGGCGGCGATCCCAAAATCGGTCAGGCAGCGGCAGAAGAGTCAGCCGAGGAATTATATGAAGTGCTTAAAGGCGCAGATATGGTCTTCGTGACTGCTGGTCTGGGCGGCGGTACCGGTACGGGTGCGGCTCCCGTGGTCGCGCAGATTGCCAAGGAAATTGGCGCTCTCACCATCGGCGTGGTCACCCGACCCTTCTCATTCGAAGGCGCTCATCGCTCCCGCTCAGCTGAGCAAGGTGCCATGCGCCTCAAGGAACACGCTGATACCCTCATCGTGATCCCCAACGATCGCCTCCTGCAAATCGTCAATAAAAACGTCGGTCTTAACGACGCTTTCCGCATGGCAGATGACGTTTTGCGCCAGGGCATCCAGGGTATTTCCGAACTCATCACCATCCCAGGTCTGATCAACCTCGACTTCGCGGATGTCCGCACCATCATGTCCGAAGGCGGCGCAGCACTGATGGCTGTGGGTCAGGCTTCTGGCGAGGATCGTGCCAAGATTGCAGCTGAACAGGCTATCTCAAGCCAGCTTTTGGACGTCACCATCAATGGCGCACGCGGTATTTTGTTCAATGTCACCGGTGGAACCAACCTGTCGCTGTTCGAGGTCAACCAGGCAGCTGCAATTATCAAAGAAACCGCCAGCCAGGACGTTAACCTGATCTTCGGTGCCGTTGTCGACGAAAACATGGGTGATAACATCCGCATCACCGTGATTGCTACTGGCTTTGATCGCCCTACGCCTCCCCAGGAGGCGGAGCCCGCTTTTTTTCGCCAGGAACTTCCCCGTCAACAGCAGGACCGT
>CAZOYK010000192.1:0-3306 GCA_964584065.1 uncultured Anaerolineaceae bacterium
GCTCATCCGGCACGCTTGTAGGCGTGGGAGTTTCCGTCGGCTCTGGAGTCGGTGTCACCGTTGGAGTAGCAGTTGGCATGGGCGTGGAAGTTTGCGTCGCTGTGGGAGTGGGCGTCGGGGTTGGCAGCGTGAAGCGCACCGTGTACTTTTTCTGCACCTCGGTATTTTGTGTACTGTGCAGCGTTACCCTCAACGTAATCGTCTTCCCATCCAGCTCACTCACATCCCATTCCGTCAAAACACCCGCGCTGCGCATCGGCGTTCTAATCCAATCCTCCTGCAACGGGTTCCACTGGCTTGGGTCCTCACCCTCACCCCAATGCAGTTTGTACTGTTTGAAGTTTGCCGTCGCGTCCACCACGCCAACCAACTTGAACGGGTTCTCTGTGATCGCATTTTGCAAACCCATAATGTCGATGATTGGTCGGGGGTCGTCCAGGCGGCACTCCCTCTCAGGTTTGAATACCAGTGGATCCGGGAAGCCGTAGTTTTCCGCCCAGGCTTTACCAGCATCCGTCTTGAGCCACTTGATGGCATCTTCATCTTCCACGTTGATCGTCAAAGCTTCTTTGGTGAACTCGGAGCAAGCAGGGGAAGCCAGCAGCCCGGTCCAGGAATCGATCATGCTCTTAACCCACAGGTCTTGTTCTTTCGGCAGTGGACCCTGGTCGGAGGCGAAGACCTCCGTGCGCTGGCTGGGGCAATATTCGCTCGGCACCGTCCCCGAGACAGAGCAGATGGTCATGTCCACCACGTCTGAAGGTCGGGCAAAAGCAGTGGCACTGCCATCACGCAATTGCTGAATGCCGGTCTGCATAATGTTCGCCCAGATTGGCGCGGCGCCACTCACGCCGGAGGTATTGACCATGGGGGTGTAGTCCGCGTTCCCTACCCACACTCCAACCACCAGGTCCGGGGTGTATCCCACGGTCCAGTTGTCGCGGTAGTCATTGGTGGTTCCGGTCTTTACCGCTGCCTGGAAAGGCAGAGCCAGCACAGAGTTCGTGCCAAACATCGGCGCTCGGGCGTTATTATCAGACAGGATCGAAGAAAGCAGGTAAGCATGCGCAGCCCGCACCACCTGTTCGCCGCCTGTTGGCAAATACTCATAAACCACGTTGCCCTTGTGGTCAACCACCTTGGTGATCGCCACCGGCGCTACTCTCCGTCCTTCATTCGCCAGCACCTGGTAAGCGCCCGTGAGCTCAATCAGGCTCACCTCACCACCCCCCAAAGTCAGCGCGAGCCCGTAATCAGCCCTGTTCAGGCTGGTGATGCCAAGTCGGCGCGCCAGATTGATGAAACCATCCGGGTTTGGCGTAGTTGGGTCGTCGTAAATGCCCACGTACTCGAGCGCTTTTACAGCCGGGATATTGTAGGAGTTCGCCAGTGCGTCCCGCACGGTGACCGGTCCGTGGAATCGCCCATCATAGTTGACTGGTTCATAGCGCGGGTTGGTATCGTTGGGATCACTGGATGGCGCGAAACTCGCCGGTACGTCCCAAGTGAGTGTGCCCGGGGTCCAGTCCTTCTCAAAAGCTGCCAGGAAGGTCAGGGGTTTGATGGCAGAGCCAGGCTGGCGCGTCTGCGTCAGCGCCATGTTCACCTGCCCGCTGATGTTCGGATTATTGAAGTCGGCTGAGCCAACCATCGAGAGGATTTCGCCGGTTTTGGGATCCATTGCGATCACAGCCCCGTTGGTGGCGTTATTCTCGGTCATCAGCGCCAATTGGTTTCGCACAGCCGCTTCAGCTTCCTTCTGCAAATTCGGGTCAAGGGTCGTGTAAATGGTGAAGCCGGAGCGGTAGATGGTCTGGGAGTCAAACTGCGACTCGAGCAAGGATTGAATGAATACCACCCAATGCGGGAACTGCATCACAAAATCCTGTTTGGTGAACTCGTAATCTTCTAGCGTATTGGCTGCCTCAAGCGTCTGCATCGCGTCCAGACAAACCCGATCGAGATTTTCGCCGATCTCTATGCAGCCCTTTTCATTGCTGAGTTGATACATCAGCAGCAGAACAGTTTTGTTCCTTCTGAGAGTTGCTTCGCGATTAGTGTAAATATCATATTCAGCCGGAGTTTGCGGCAGACCTGCCAGGAACGATGACTGCCAGAGGGTCAGGTCCGCAGCAGTAGTGTTGAAATAAATGTTTGCGGCAGCTTCAATGCCGTAGGCAAAGTTGCCGTAGAAAATTTCGTTGAGATAAAGCTCCAGTACCTGTTCCTTAGTGTAACGGCGCGTGATTTCTGCCGCGAGGATGATCTCGCGCGCTTTGCGTTCGTAAGATTGTACGAAGCGTTCGTCCGTCAGCAGCAGCATGCGCGCCAGTTGTTGGGTAATTGTGGACGCCCCTGAGACGATCTCCCCGGAGGTGTAGTTCATGTAAAGCGCGCGCGCCAGTGCGATCAGGTCAAAACCGGGATGGTTGTAATATTCCTTGTCCTCAGTAGCGATCGTTGCGGCAATCAGGTAAGGCGAAATGCGATCCAGCGGCACATAGGTGCGCTTGCCCGCATTGGGATCCACAATCTCATACAAAATATTGCCGTTGCGGTCGAGGATCCGAGTGGTTTCGAATTGCGAAGCGCGGTTTTGCAGTTCATCCACCGCCGGCAGGGTTTTGGCAATATCGAAGTACTTGTAAATTGCGAAAGCCGCCACTCCCATCATAGCCAGCAAAAAGATTATCGCTCCAATCAGCAAAATCTTGCCAAAACAACCGCTTTTCTTTCTGCTCTTTGAGGGTTTGGTTTTCTTAGCTTTTTTACCGTTGCCGCCAGCAGCAGTCTCGGTTTTGGTCTGTCCGCTTACCTTGCTGATTTGGCTATGCGAAACCACAACCGGCTGAGTCCCTTCTTTTGCCTCATCCACGCTGTTTGCGAAGGCAGTCGAGGCCAAAATAGTAGCATGGGGGTCAACAACTTCCACCAACTCAGGCAGTGGCTCTGCTTGCGGTTCACTCGCCTGGGGCAGATCTTCTTCCTGAGGTGGGATTGTCGGTATGTCATCGGGATTATGGATGGTTTCGGGTTGACCCGGGTCCATGATCGTTTGAGGGGTTTCACTCTGCGGCTTAGGCTCCACCGCCCAGTGTCCGGTCGTGAAATCTGAAACCGCTTCCGGTGCCCAATCGGGTTCAGGGAATGCATTCACCTCCTGAAAACCAGTTAGTTCCGTGAAGTGGCTCGAATCAGGCTCCGTTTCAGGGGATGGCTCAGGTTCGGATGCAACCTCGGGCTCGGGCGCAGGCTCAGCTGCTACCTCGGGTTCAGCCGTTGGCTCGGGTTCGGGATCAGGATCAG
>CAZOYK010000193.1:0-3269 GCA_964584065.1 uncultured Anaerolineaceae bacterium
TCAGCACCCGGACGATGGACTCGGAGTGTTCGGGAGGGACCACTTTGTCGTCACTGCCCTGAAAAACGGCAACAGCATCCCTGATTTTGTCGGCATGGAAAACTGGCGACCAGGCGTGGTACTTTTTTACTGCTGCAGGCAGTTCGCCCACCAGAGAGGTGTTGTAATGGAGTTCAAATTTATGCGTGTCCAGGTCAAAGAGGTTGGAGACGCCGTAAGAACACAAGCCGGCTTTGAAGAAACCGGGGTAGTGCACCAGCGCGTTCAGCAGCGTAAATCCGCCGGCGCTGCCGCCCTTGAGGATCAGCCTGGCCGGGTCTGCCAGCCCGCGCGCGATCAGCGCCTGCGTGCCTTCGATCGTGTCTTGCAGGTCGACCCTGCCCCACTCGCCCTTGAGCGCGTCGCGATACGCCCGTCCGTAGCCCGTACTGCCGCGATAGTTGACCGCGAAAAAGCCGTAGCCGCGGCTGGTGAAGAAATCCGCCTCGAGGTTGAAGGCGTCAAAAACCTGGGAGGTCGGTCCGCCGTGGATGTAGACGATCACTGGTGGGGCTCCCTCAGCCTCAAAATCGGGATTGGCGGGCGGATAGTAGAGCCCGTGCACCGTGACCCCATCCGAGGACTGCCAGGCAATGGCCTGGGGCTGGCTGAGGAATGCCGCGGGCAGCACCTCGCTCTGGCTGCGGGCGATCACTTCTGTTTGTGCATTCGCGATGCGCAGCACACGCGGCGGTTTCGCGGCGGATTGGGCGATCAGCGCCAGTTCGCCTTTCGCCGAGACGCAGGGCTGCTCGATATGGGTGTAAGGGGTGGTGTCAATTTCAGATATCTCTCTGGTGTTCAGGTTGATACTTCGGAAGTTGGTTTGCCCGAGCTGATTCTCGACGAAATATAGTTGCTGGCTGTCGGGGGACCATGCCAGCGCGTGCATGCCCTGCACCCAGGCTGGGGGCAGCATCACACGGTCCTGCAGCAGCGTTTCCACCTCGCCGCTGGCTAACTGCATCAGCTTCAGCTGGTCCAGTTCGCCGGCGTTGCTCAGCCAGGCGAGCCTGCTGCCGTCGCGCGAAAAGATTGGTTGGAAAATGGGAATGTTTTCATCCCCATCGAGCAATTTCACATCGGAGAGGCTGCCTGTCTCAAGATCAAGGCTTGCCAGGTAGAGGCGGGTGCCGTCCCAGGGCATGTTCGGGTGATCCCACTCCACCCAGGCGAGCAGTTTGCCATCCGGGCTGACTGCCGGCTGCATGAAAAAATCCGCGCCTTGCCGCAGGATCCTGGGCCACTCGCTGCCATCCTTAGGGACGATGGCGAGCACGTCTTTGTTTTCGTAGGTGTGGACAAAGATCACATAATCCTCATCCGGCGTGATCACCGGCGCGGCGCAGGCACCGAAAGCTGGGGTGATCGTGCGCGCCAGACCCTCCGTGTAAGGCTTGAAGTAAAGCCGCCCGTTGCGTTCCGCGAAGACCACTCCCTCTCGCCCGGCGAAGAAATCGCCGCCTCCGTAGCCGACCCCGCCCGAGGGGTTGAGCTCGCCGCTCAGGTCGAAGGCGGCGTCGCGCGCGGGTTTGGCTAACAAGCTGGTTTTGCCGTCCAGCGATTGCGACCAAAGCAGGTGATTACCGTCCGGTGACCACTGCACGTCGTTCAGGCGGATGCCGCCGGCCAGCAGCGCGGGGGTGATTGGAGATGGCCAGAGACCGTGTGGGAGAGTTTGTTTTGTCATGTGTCACCTCGGTTTTAAATCTGCCGATTATTATACTCGTTGGAACCTGCGGGAAAGGAAAATTGCCTGGATTTTGCCGGGAGGAAGGTTGGAGAGTATCGCGGCAACAAATGATGGACTCATTCCCGCTTACTCCGATTGCGAAAACGCAGTTAGAAGCCTTTTACATGAGGTCTTTACGCTAACAAAGTGCAAAAGTGCAAGGATTTTGCGCATGTCAAAATTGCACTTTCTCCTCACAACTGCTCTCCCCAATTATTTGACGCGAGTCGAAGTGCGTGCTAAAATTGGGCTTCTCTATGGGCGCGTAGCTCAATGGTAGAGCAGCGGCCTTTTAAGCCGTTGGTTCAGAGTTCGATCCTCTGCGCGCTCATTTTTTGTTGCCCCCGCTTGCAAAACCGGGGGTTTTGTTTTAAATCTGGGCTTCCCCTGGGGGAAGCTGGCTCCTGCCGCATAGCGGACGGGAGCCTGAAGAGGGTTATTGTCGTTGACATTACTTAGCCCTCTCCTGGGAGAGGGTCGGCGCAGCCGAGGTGAGGGAAAAGCTTAACCAAAGTTCACCTCATCCACCGCAAGCGGTCCCCCTTCCCCCAAGGGAAGGCTGCTGCATCTCTCCGCTGGTCGAAGGTCCGTGGCCCATGCCGCAGTTGTAGGCCGGATTGTGATGTTCAATCCGGCAAATTGGGGGGAACTAAAGTTAGTGGAAGGATCTTTGTCCTCCCCCCAGGCAAAACCGGCTCCTGCCACCTCCTGCAAATGCTCCGTTTCAAGCCCCCACGGCCCGCATGTAGTAAAATTCAAACTATCGACCATAAAGTCTACGAAAAGGGAGATAATGGACTCATTATTCATCACCAACGCAGCAGGACAGCCAAACTTAAAGAAACGCATAAACCGACTGACGGAAGAAGCTGAAGAGCTAAAATTCCTGGTCGGTTTTTTTTATTTTTCCGGCATCACGGAGCTTTACCAGGGTCTTCTCAAAAATGACCATGTCATTCTGAAAATCCTCGTCGGTCTAAATATCGACAAGAAAAACAACCAGTTGATTGAATACGCCCTGAGCAATCGATCAGCCAGCGATAATGACCATATCGCCCGCTTCTTCAACGATGTTCGCGTCTCGCTGAACGGCGAAGATTTTGACAATCAGGACTTCTACGAGCGCATCTCCCTCTTCATTAACCTGATCCGCGAAGATCGCCTGCTCATCCGCAAAACCCGCGAGCCTAACCACGCCAAGCTCTACATCTCCATCGACCACGACAACGCCATGTGTGAACGCACTTTCATCACCGGCTCCAGCAACCTGACCCGGGCTGGCTTATCCGGTCAGGCGGAGTTCAACGTCGAAGTCAGCGATTTTGGCGCGCCGCGTAAAGCGGAAGAATTCTTTGACGCCCTTTGGAACGAGTCCATTGAGATCACCGAGTTCGAGGAAAGCAAAAAGCAGCTGATCAAGCTGCTCGAAAGAGACACCCTCACTCGCAAGATCACACCTTTCGAAGCCTACGCGCTCGCTCTAAAAACCTACCTGGAC
>CAZOYK010000194.1:0-3257 GCA_964584065.1 uncultured Anaerolineaceae bacterium
TGGCAAAAGACCCGCGCTTGCAGGGCTGCCAGCTGATTGTCAGCTCCCCCTACACCCGCGCGCTGCAGACAGCGGCTGTCATCTCCCGCCGGCTTGATCTGCCGATAGAGGTAGCATTCGACATTCACGAGTGGTTGATCGACACCGAGTACAAAAATCGCGATTTCACTGATACTCTGGCAGCCATCGAGGAAGCCAGCCGCTTCAAAGGCGTGCACACGCCTGAAGCAAAACTCAACTGGGAAGGGTACGATCAGGTCGCCCGCCGGGCGGCTTCGGCTCTGCTGCCTTACCTGGCGTATGAGAAAGTGATTGTGGTTACCCATGGGTATGTGATGAAACAATTCTACAATCCCGGTCGCATTCCCCATTGCGGAATCGTGGAAGTGGATTTTGACGAGAACTTCACCTGGCCGGGTTATATCGAGCGTGGGACATCCAAGGAGTCGCGATGAGAGCTGTTTTGCAACGGGTTACCAGCGGTAGCGTCACTGTTAACAATCAGGTAGTAGCTCAGATTGGTTTGGGTTACGTAGTCCTGCTTGGGATCGGACCTGACGACACGCCAGCCGTAGCCCGGGAACTGGCTGAGAAGACCGCCTACCTGCGCGTCTTTGAGGATGAAGCCGGCAAAATGAACCGCTCACTGTTGGATGAGAACGGGGAGGCAATCGTCGTTTCGCAGTTCACCCTATATGCCGACACCAGCCGGGGCAGGCGCCCATCCTTCATCTATGCTGCCAAACCGGAGTTGGCTGAACCACTGGTGGATGTTTTTGCTGCCCGTTTGCGCGAGTTTGGCATTAGGACCCAACAAGGCATTTTCGGTGCGCATATGGTGGTGGATATCCGCAACGACGGACCCGTAACCATCCTACTGGAGTTACCGCAGGCTTAATAAATTAGTTTTCCCAGGGGGATTTTAGCTTGGGTTTTGCTGGCGTTTTAGGTTCGCTCGCCTGCGGATCAGGAGGCGCTTGTTCTGGTTCAATCTCAGGAACTACCGGCGTTGGCTTAGTCAGAACTGGTTCGGGGATAACCTCTTCCTGCATTTCAAGCTGGACCACCGGCATCTCAACCTCTTCTGAAGTCTGTTCGTCCGCAAGTTGGATTTCAATCCGTTCTTCCATGCGCATCTGACCGCGCAGAAAAGCGCCATCCTCGCTGCTGAAACTGACCGCAACCACATCGCCCCAAACCCGTCCGGTAGATCGGATTTCGAGCTTTTGGCAGGTGATGTTACCTTGCACCGTGCCCGCCACCACAACTGTTTCAGCTTTTAATTCGGGACAGATCACCTTCCCGGTTTCGCCGATCACAACCAATCCTTTGATGAGGATGTCGCCCTGCATAGTGCCTTCAATGCGCACACCGCCCTTGCCTTGCAGATTGCCAATCCAGTGGATGCCCGGTCCCAAAACCGTGCTCACCCGGGCTTGCAGCCTCTCGGGGGTAAATATTGCCGAATCTTTCTTACGCGAAAATATGTTCATCGGCACAATCTTACACTATCTTTTCTGCATGGAACAAGCATTATCCCCCACCCGTTTTCCATACCCAGCGCCAGGGTAGAGAGAGCCAGGGTTCGGGCGCGTACCCAATGCCAATTCGCGGAGAAGTCTGCACTTCTTCTGAAGGCACTACTATCCCGTTTTCAACCCACAAGCCGCTCTCCACAGAGCACACATCCAACCCGTTCTGCTGCCTGCCAATCGCCAGCGCCTGTGTCAGTTTTGCCGGACCGTTCAACCAGCCAGGTTTGCCTGCCAGGTTTGGGCGCAGAATTCGCATCGCTTCCAGCCCCTCCACCGGTCTGATTGCCCGAATCAAGACCGCTGCTGGTACACCTTCGGATTCGCACACCAGGTTGAGCATCCAGTGCATTCCGTAGGTAAAGTAAACGTAGGCTCTTCCGGGTTCGCCAAACATAACTGCATTGCGCTCCGTCTTGCCCGCACGGGCGTGGCATGCCTGGTCATCCACCCCCTGGTATGCCTCCACCTCCGTGATTTGGCCTGCCAGGCGCTGCCCCTCCCAGCGGCGAACGAGCAAACATCCCAACAATTCAGGGGCTGCCTGCGGCGCTGGTCGCGAAAAGAAATCACGCAATAGGCTTGGGTTCAATTTCTTTTTTGAATTGGGGATCGCGCTCGATCGTCAGGCGCAAGCCGGTTTCGAGGGGAACCAGCGGGATGTAATTCAGCTTCTCTTGAGCTTTTGTGATGCTGGCACACATGCGATCTGAGCCGCCGCTCTTGAGGGGGTTGAAGACCTCTTCGGGCTTCCTGCCCGTCACCTGCCGCACCAGACGCACCAGTTCCAAAACGCTCGTCTCAACCCCGCTGCCAATATTGATCACCTGCTGATCGACACCCACCGCGGTCGATGAGGTTACCAGGGCGTTGACCACATCGTCCACATAGACGTAATCGCGCGTTTGACTGCCATTGCCATGAATAATGATCGTGCCGTTGGTAAGGGCGTGTTTCAGGAAGTTGGAAATGATGGGTGGGTGCGAGTTGGGAGTGCGTTGACCCGGTCCGTAGGCATTGAAAATCCGCAGGCAAACTGCCTCCACTCCCGCCTGAGCACCAATGGTGCGTATGTAATGCTCAGCTGAAAGCTTGGAAACAGCATACGGCGACTCCGGGTGAACCTCAAAATTTTCAAGATAAGGGATTTGATCCTGGTGACCGTAAACGGCTCCGGAGGAGGTCATTACCACCCGCTTTACCTTCGTATCGCGAATGGCTTCCATCAGCGTCACCGTTCCGCTGACGTTCACAAGGTTGTAGCTGCTTGGAAAGAGGGAGGACTCGGGTACGCTGACTTTGGCTGCCAGGTGGAAAACGCAATCCACATCCTGCAGCAGCTTCCAGAGCAGCGTCTTTTCATTGATGTCACCCTTTACGAATTCGACTTCGGGTAATAAGTAAACAGGATTTCCCGCCGAGCAGTCGTCCAGCACTCGCACGTGATGTCCTTGTTTTGCCAGGCGGTTGCTTAGGGCAGTGCCCAAAAACCCCGCCCCTCCAGTTACTAAATAGTTCATTGCTAACTACCTGTTTGTAAAATTTGCTAAATTATAGCATGTCAGCTGACTATTTGATCGTCGCGGTGCAGTTGTTCCGCCAGGCTTTCCCATTCGGCAAGCAACTTTTCCAACTCAATGGTAACGGCTTGATAATTCTCTGTGACTCTTTCCAATTTTCGCAAATCAGCCGATGGCTTGGAAAGGTAGGCTTCATAGCTGCCTT
>CAZOYK010000195.1:0-3233 GCA_964584065.1 uncultured Anaerolineaceae bacterium
ACCGCGCAATCCACACCCGGCACTGCACCTTTGAGAAGTTTCTGGGAAATACCCTGGAAGGACTGGGTCAACTCACCAACAAAGGTGCGAACGCCCAACTGCAGGATAGCCAGGTAAACTGCAAAGTTCAAACAGGTGGTCAGGATGTAGAACAGGAAGGATTTTCCTTCAGCCAGGAATTTGGCTTCAATCAAATAGGGTTTGCCCAGGAGCAGCAGAATTGCGCCAAAGAAGAGGGTCATCAGGATGGAAGTGGCAACCATATTCTCATTAAAAATTGAGAGGAAGCCAGGCAGTTCCATATCCTCCAGGCGTTTGCTCTGCTTTTTACTGGACTTGTTCATTTTTTCTGACAGCCAGGAGAAAAGCTTAAGCCCAAACATTTGCTGGTGGGCAATGCTGAAGCCTGCGCCATCGGTGAGGTCCTGGGAGATCTCAACAGTCAGGTTGGTGCCAGCTGCCCAGTAGAGACCAAGCAACAGTGCCATGATCAACAGAACGGGAGTTTCGCCCAGCGCCGGGAAGGCGAACAGGATCAGCCAGAAAGCGGTGGAAGCCTGCTGCACCTGCACATGACCGGTGGTAAAGATCGCGCGGAACTTGGTCCACTTTTTCAAAGCTACCAGAACAATGTTGAAAATGAAGGCGATCAGAACGAGGATCATGACCTGGCCAAAAGACCTGCCAAAAACCTCTTCCACACCTGCGGTCACAGCATTCTGACCAAAATACGGGTCGATTACCATTGCGTCCAGGTTGAAGCGGTCTTTCAGACCCACCAACACAGGGCGGAAGTTACCGACCAGACCGCCGGAACCGACGATCAAAATAAGGTACCCGACAATCGCTTTAATCGTGCCAGCCAGGACCTCATACCAAGGCTTTTTCAGCAAGATATAACCAAGCAGAACGATTAAACCAATAAAGTAGGCGGGTTGGGTAATGATGTTACTGACGATAAAGGTCCAAATTGTGTTCAAGATTTCCATTCGCGACTCCTTCTATTTTGATAAGATAATAATCTTGGACTTCTGCGCGGCAGAGCTTTGAAGATCGTCGGCTCACTGCCCCACCGCGCAAAAGCGGTTAACTAAGAGTCTTGCCTACAAAATCGAGCGGAAGGGCGTGTTCGGTTCGTTGTCGAAGCAGTCCGTAAAGCCGCGCGGGTGATGATATTCGCGTTTGCCCAAATCGTTCGGGTAGATATACTTGCCGCCCACCTGCCAGATGAAAGGCTCAAATTGATATTGCAGGCGGTGCTTGCGCATCTCATAGAGCGCCAGAATTTCAGCGGGGTCTGCCATGAAATTCGTCCAAACGTCATGGTGGATTGGGATTACGACTTTGCAGCGCAGTGCTTCAGCCATGCGCAGGATGTCGATGGAGGTCATTTTGTCAGCGATACCGATGGGGTTTTCGCCATATGAGCCAAGCGCCACATCAATGTCATAGTCCTTGCCGTGTTTGGCGAAGTAAATGGAGTAGTGCGAGTCGCCACTGTGGTAGATATTGCCGCCAGGGGTCTTGATAATGTAGTTGACCGCTTTATCGTCCATGTCGGTCGGGCAGATGCCGCGAATGTCCTGGTAGCCATCGGTGGTCACCAGGCAGGTGCGATCAAAGGAATCAACAGCAATAATTTCAAGATCTTTGATCTTGATGGAATCACCCGGGCGCACGGTGATACATCGGTCGGCGGGCACACCCCAGCTGAGCCATCTTTCCACGGACTTCATCGGTCCGATAAAGGGAATTGGTTCTTCCACGTTCCTCAGAATGGCAGCGGCGTAGTTTACATCGATATGATCGTTGTGGTAGTGGGTGGAAAGGACAGCGTCAATCTTTTTGACCGCAAACGGGTCCATCACAAAGGGGCTGGCGCGCAGGTTGGGTTGCAGCAGGCGGCAGCCGCACATGTTTGCCATCTGGTGTCCGGCAACCATATTCTTTGTCTTTTTGGTGCGTTTCCCATTGCCCAGCCAGAAATCGATGCTGATGTTGGCATCGCCAGGGGTCTTGACCCACAAGCCGGTGCAGCCCAGCCACCACATTGCCACCGTGCCAGGTGCCACAACTTCTTCCTCAATTTCCTCATTCAGCCAGGTGCCCCATTCAGGAAAGGTACTCATAATCCAGGATTCACGTGTAACTTCATCAATTTTGCTCATAAATTTCTCCTTTTTGATTTATTGCTAATTCCCCTTGCAGGGATCTAATCAATTTATGGATAAGCACCTCGCGGGCTTCCATTGACAACAGGGCGATGCTCAGCCCTCTAAAAAATCACTTATGTTCACCGGCTTCTTGCTTCTCAAGACGGATGATCTCACGCGCACAAGCCAGATCTGTCACCAGAACGTTAATGATGCCGGTCCTTAGAGCGCCCAGAATTGCAGCTCCCTTGCGCGCGCCACCAGAGATTGACACAACTTTCTTGGATTGCCGCAGTTCTTCCAGGGTCAAACTGACGACCCGCTGGTTAAACTCGGGGCAACAAGGTTTGCCGTGGATATCAAAAGCCTGGGCACAAATAAAGCCCACCGCGCCATTTTCTCTTAAAGGCTGAAACTCACGGTCCGTGTCAATCCCCGACCAGAGGTAACTGAGGGTGTCTTTGTTTACGCCGCCAACACCGGTCAGGATCAAATCAGCCCTGCGAGCTTTGTCAAGCGCAAAAGCGATTGTTGGCTGCTGTTTGATGAGCCGGCAGGCTTCGGGGCTGTCCAATAAAAGCGGGGCATTCAGAGCGACACCCGTAGCACCAAACTTCTCAACCATTGTTCCCAGGAGCCTTGGAATGTTGATGACCGGATTTTGCACTAAAATGCCGCCGATCACCTGCACCACCTCAAGGTTGAGGTAAGGGGCTGGTTTCAGCGCCGCGATGGTCTGTTCCATCGATTTCCCCCAGGATATGCCAACCGTCTGGCGTGGTTTCAGCTGCTTATTGATGTAGCTGGCTGCCGTCTCACCCATCAGGATTCGCATCTGTTCTTCGTTACGACCATCTGAATTAAGGATAAAAATATCATCGAGTTGATACTTACGCTTGAACATCTGTTCAAACTCATAGCATCGTTCGCCAAAGTGTTTAATATCGAAGGAGATAACGCCCTGTTCGCGAGCCATCGTTAACAATCTTGAGACCCTGGAACGCGAGATGAAAAGCTTCTCTGCAATTTCTGCCTGGGTCATCTCTTGCTCGTAGTAGAGCGAGCAGACTTCCGCCAGCA
>CAZOYK010000196.1:0-3221 GCA_964584065.1 uncultured Anaerolineaceae bacterium
TTTTTATGAGGAGATCTGTATGTGCTTTCTACCCGCCATCACAGCATTGGTTATTCACTAAAAAGATTTGTTGTAGGGCGAGGTTGAAAGTACTATACACATTATTATGAGGAGATCTGTATGTGCTTTCTACCCGCCATCACGGCATTAGATATTCACATATCCCACAGAAACCTTAGTGTGCTTCCAATCCGCCATCACGGCATTGGTTATTCACAGGGCGCATTTGATATCCACCACCGGGGTGCCGTCGACGGCCTCCATGTCCCGCAATCGCAAGCGATTCTCCTCCACGGTCACCACCTGAACCAGGTGAACGCCGATCGGATTTGGGCGGTGGGGCGAGCGGGTGCCAAACACGCCCTTGGGCGGCAGCTGGTGATTGCCGTGGGGCGGCAGCTTCAAAGGCCAGCGCTCAGCAAGATGCAGCCAGGTAAAAACCAACAGTTGGTCGCCAACCTGGACCCCCTCCAGTCCATCCGAGTACTCTGGATTCAAAATCAACCAGGCTTCCAACCCGGAACCTACGCCCTGGGCAGGTGCTTTCTCCACCTGGGACAGGTCCGATTCGATCCGTCCAATCACTGTTACTTGGTATTCTTCGGGCATATTCCTCCGACAAAACAATGTTGTCACTCAATCATACTCCCTTAACAAAGCGGGAAATAATGTATAATCTCAGCATGGAAGATAACCAAAACCAGCCCATCCCCTTTAAGTTTTATTTACCCGGCATGTTAGTACTCATCATTCTAGGAGCGATTGGGGTCGGTGCGATTCTTACGCTGACTTTGCCCACCATCGGTCCGCGCTGGTTGTTTTTCTTCTTCGTGGTCGTTTTCGTGACAGGTTTATTTCTACCCTTCACCTGGTTTTTGAACCTGCGATTCCCCTCCAATCCCCCCGCCGCACCCCAGGTGATCATCCGCCAGGCAGCCTGGTTTGGCATCTTTGCCGCCTTACTTCTCTGGTTGCAGATGGGACGGGTGCTGACCCTACCCCTTGGAGTCATTCTGGCAGCAGCTTTATTCCTGGTGGAGTTTCTGATCAGGCTTTGGGAACGCAGCCGCTGGAAACCTAATCCACAAAGCAACTGATCATGCTGCCAAATGGTGCATTCCGTAAAACATCATTAAGTGAAAGAATCTAGGGGCAAGTCATTAAATTATTGGTCACCTCAATGTAAGGCAAATCCTGGTAAGTTTTCACCACTCCTTCGACACTTACACATTTTCCCTGTATATCTTTGTAATAATAACCGTTAAGAACAAGCATTCGAAAATCATATAAATCATCACCAAATGTCATGTAAAATATATCTTCACCCCAATAAGCCTTCTTTACAGTTCCATAGACACATAATTTTTTTCCTTTATCGCTTGCTGTGACTTTACTCCACAATATACATCTGTTATCAGGGGTAGGTGACTTATAAATGACTCTTACCTGTGTAGGCCGTTTGGTAGGTGAAGGTGTTCTTGTCGGCGCAGCAGTAATTTTTGCTTGTGCCTGGGTCGGTAATTGTTGAGTTGTTGCCTTGGATGTATTACTTGAACCTAACAAGAAGCCTATAAAAATTGTCACCGTTAATATAAGAAAAATTAGAAATTTCCATCCGACTGCTATTGAGGAAAGATTACTTGAGTTATTGCGTAAACGCTTGGTAGAAAAATAGTCCACCAAATTTCCGATCAGGATGAAAGGGGTTGTGATGAAAGAAATTACACCAAACCAACCAAAAAGCAATGTCTTTCCTGTCATTTCCCAAAAGTTTTTTTCTATACATTCTGCACAGAGTTCTCCTTCAATCTTTTTGGTAAACCGGACGAATATTGCTCCAATATTTTGCTTAAATGTAACGTTTTCCGTTGGGACTTTGGCCAGACAGGATTGGCAGTAACCTGACACTTTTACGTCTGGTTCCTTTTTGCCTGAAGAATGGACTTCTGATTTTCTCGAATTTTGGTTGTTACTAGTGTTTTTGGCAGATTGATCTGCCTGATTTTGCTTTTGGACTAGATCACGCCCAATGATCTCACTTGTTTGGCAGATTGCGGAGATGATATTTGTAATCCACTCAAAATATTGATTGAACTCACTTTCAGTTATCCGATTTTCCAACTGACCCTTCGTGAGAAGATCAAACAACTGTGTAATAACGTAAGAACTCGTCCATAACTGTACTAAACCTGGGCTTATCTGACTGTTATACCCAAATTTTTCATATTCGGCACCAAGCATGATGTTTAGCGAAATAATTGCAAATGTCTTGTGAGAAATTTCGTCAATCACAATTTTTTTATCCGACGAACTTTTCTCAGGTAATATCTTGTAGACTAAAGTCACAGCCAAATTTGTTAAGTTATCAAATGACCTCTCTGTGGAAGTAATGTCAGGCAGTGGTTCAAGAATATGATTCCAACGCTTCTCAACTTCTTTAACATAGGCAATCACCAAATCGAATTTTTCCTGAGGATCGTCGTCTTCCGTCTGGTTATTTGCCCACTCTGAATGAACATTTTCGCGAAGATTAATCTTCGAATCGTATTCCTGTCGTTTTTTTGGATTTGATAGAATTCCATAAGCGAGGTTAATCTCTTTCAGGTCGTTCTCAGCTCGAGTCTTACTATCAGGATCAGTGAACCTATCTGGGTGATAGACTTTGACTAGAAAAATATACCGACTTCTAATCTCTTCAGTTGTTGCGCTCTTATCAACACCAAGGATCTCATAATAATTTCTCATTTATGTCCCTTACCCTAGCACAATCAAAATTCTATAAAAATGTGACCAAAAACATCAGCGGTTAGTAATAAAAGGGGAATGCCAGTATCTCATCTTGATGCTAAACCTCTCTAACACAAAAAGTACTTTACCTTATGTTGAGACCTGATTAAAAAAATAATTATGCAAATTATACCAAATCAATAATCTGAGTAGAACAGAAAAGAAGAGCACTGAAAAAATCAATTGCAGCTCATTCAAGCGGGAAATCTGTCGTTCGATTTTTTACATACTTAATTTAAGTTTGAATGAGAAAGGGTATTACTTATCTGCCACTGGAATTTCTCCTTGTGTTCATTCAATCTCCGATTATTCAAGTATAATTTTTTTACTATGGAAGATTTCTCAATAAAATTATCTACTCAACGTCATCCAGCCTTGTTCCTGGTGGAGTTTCTGATCAGGCTTTGGGAACGCAGCCGCTGGAAACCTAATCC
>CAZOYK010000197.1:0-3190 GCA_964584065.1 uncultured Anaerolineaceae bacterium
GGAACTCTCCTTTTTGTGTGACCTTTCCTGCTATAGTCAAATTTGATACTGTAACAAATGTCAAATTTGGCTTGCGAAATATAGTTGGCTCGGGTATAATGCTTGTCTCTATGGGCGGTTAGCTCAGTTGGTTAGAGCGTTGCGTTGACATCGCAAAGGTCGTAGGTTCGAGTCCTATACCACCCACACAAAAGCGGCTGATTTTCAGCCGCTTTTGCGTTCATAGGATCCCGGTCAGTCCCCCAAAAACCGGGTAAGTTCAATAAACTAAATCTTCTCGTCTATTTCGCGCATAGCAAGCTCGATAAAAGCCTCCACGCTCATGGCCGGCAGGCTTTCGCCGCTTCTCCTGCGCAGCGCAACCTGACCTTCTTCCATTTCGCGATCGCCGATCACGAGCATGTAGGGTACTTTCTGCTTCTGAGCGTTGCGGATCTTAGCATTCATGCGGTCTGAGCTATCGTCCACGCTCAGGCGCAAACCGACTTTCTTCAAGCGGGCAGCCACCTTATGCGCATAGTCGTTGTGGCGGTCGGCAATCGGGATCAGACTGACCTGTTTCGGCGATAGCCAAACCGGGAATGCGCCGGCATAGTGCTCGATCAGCACGCCAAAGAAGCGTTCCATCGAGCCCAGCAGGGCACGATGCACCATGTAGGGGCGGTGTTCCTTGCCGTCTTCGCCGATGTAACTGAGGTCGAAGCGTTCGGGCAGGTTGAAGTCAAATTGAATCGTCGAAAGCTGCCATTCGCGCCCGAGGGCATCCTTAACCTTGAGATCAATTTTGGGGCCATAGAAAGCGCCGCCGCCGGCATCAACCTCATAGGGGATCTCCATGCGCTTCAGCGTTTCTTCCAGCGCGATTTCGGCATCGTGCCACATCTGGTCATCGCCCACATGCTTTTCGGGCATGGTGCTCAGATAGGCCTGAAAATCCTTGAAGCCAAAGGCTTTCAACATGTTCATGCTGAAATTGAGCGTAAAGTCGATTTCTTCGGGCATCTGGTCCGGGCGGCAGAAGTGGTGGGCGTCATCCTGCGTGAAGCCGCGCACGCGCATCAGACCGTGCAGCACGCCCGAACGCTCGTAGCGATAGACCGTGCCCTTCTCAGCAAATCGCAGCGGCAGATCCCGATAAGAACGGAGCTGGCTCTTGTAGATATGCAGGTGGAAGGGGCAGTTCATCGGCTTGATGTAATATTCCTGATCCTCAATCTGGATCGGGGCATACATGTTTTCTTTATAGAAACCCAGATGACCGCTCGTCTCCCAGAGGCTGGCTTTGCCAATGTGAGGCGAATAGACCAGGTCGTAATCATTGGCAACATGCTGGTCGTCCCAATAGCGCTCCACCTGGTGGCGGATCATGCCGCCGTTGGGGTGCCAGAGGATCAGACCCTGGCCAACTTCGTCATTGGAACTATAAAGATCAAGTTCCTTGCCGAGTTTGCGATGGTCGCGTTTTTTGGCCTCTTCGAGCTTCCAGAGGTAATCCTTGAGCTGATCTTTGCTTTCCCAGGCGGTGCCGTAAATGCGCTGGAGCATGGGGCGTTTTTCGTCGCCGCGCCAATACGCGCCCGCGACATTCAGCAATTTGACCGCAAAAGGATTGATTTGGGCGGTTGATTCCACGTGTGGACCACGGCAGAGATCAACGAACTTACCAGACGAGTAAGTTGAGATGATCTGTTTTTCCTCGGTGGGATTGCCGTCGTCATCCAGGTTGCCGTGTTCCAAACCATCGATCAGTTCGAGCTTGTAGGGCTGATCCTTGAAGATCTGGCGTGCCTCATCAGCACTGATTTCCTGGTAGACAAAGTTCTCCTTGGCTTTGATCAGTTCTTTCATACGGTTTTCGATGATTTCGAGATCTTCCGGAGTCAGGCTGCGGGGCAAATCGAAATCGTAATAAAAACCGTCCTCGATAGCCGGTCCAATTGCGACCCGGGCGTCGGGGAACATCTCCAGCACCGCTTCAGCCATGACGTGTGAAGCGGAGTGGCGGATCCGATAAAGTTCTGACTTTTCGTAATCCTCATTATGGTGTGACATTTCTTCCTCCTTGCCGGTTGTTTTATGAGATTTTTCCGGGGTCTTTTGGTACAGCCGGACTTAAAACAAAAAGACCCTCGCTCTGGGGCGAGAGGTCTCTCACGCGGTTCCACCCAGATTACTCCTTGCGGAGCATCTCAAAATGCCGATAACGGGGCTTCCGTTCGTCTTAGTGAGCGTTGTGCTGTTCAGACTCAAGCTGGCAGGGGGTTTTGGGCGGTTCCAACCGGGCAGGTTCACACTCTCCCTGCTTCACTGACGGTCGATAACGGCTTACTCGTCCTGCGTCATCGCGACTGTTGAAAACAGTATAACACCAGAGCGCCTGAACGCAAGGGTTATGGATGGACAAAAAGTCAAATTGAGACCTGACGGTCAAATCCCGTGCTCGGCGGTGACGCCGGCACGATCGATGTGGTGATGGAAGCAAGCCCGCATCGTACGGAGGTATCACCACCAAAAGGATCTGTTTTCTCAGGGTAGGGGTCACCTCCTTGAGAACCGACCTCTTGAGATCTGTAGTGACTCTGGGCAAGCGTAGGATGCTTGCCGCTACCGCAGTAGACCTGTCGGTCAAATCCCGTGGTCGGCGGAGACGCCGGCACGATCGATGTGTCGGTGGGAGCCAGTACCCTTCCACTTCAGACTTGGAAAGGCACACCCTATCCGCTTTGCTGCGAGGGAATGGGTGTGTGGTGCCACGAGATAGGTAACACATTTAGCCGTAGGTCAGGTTGCATAGTTCAACCTGACATCGGAAACTTATGTTTTTTGAGGGCTTGGTTTACCAACGTTCGTTATGTCAGGTTCGAAAGCTGAACCTGACCTACGCATACACTCGCCCCTTTCCGCTAGACAAGCGGAACGGCGTAAAGCCGTTCCCTACCATAAACAAAAAAGAAACCCCGTGAAAACTCACGGGGTTTTTGGTCTTGGGGGTTTGGTTATGCCAACGCGGTCTCAACGACCTTGGTGAAGGCTTTCGGATCGCGCACAGCCAGATCTGCCAGCATTTTGCGGTTGAGGATCACCTCAGACTTGCGCATGGCTGCGATCAGGCGGCTGTAGGTGGTGCCATTCATGCGGGCTGCAGCATTAATGCGTACAATCCAGAGCCGGCGCAGGTCGCGCTTGCGAT
>CAZOYK010000198.1:0-3118 GCA_964584065.1 uncultured Anaerolineaceae bacterium
TTTACGATCAGATGTTCCTTTATCAGCATCCCGAAGATCTGCCTGAGGGCGAAACCTTCCTGGATCATTTCAACCACGACTCGCTGCAGGTCCTGAGGGGCTACCTGGAGCCCGACCTGACGAACGCCAAAATTGGCGAGGCTTATCAGTTCGTGCGGGATGGGTACTTCGCGCTGGACAGCGTCCATACCAAGCCGGGAAATTTGGTCTTCAATCGCACAATTGGATTGGTTGACAGCTGGGCTAAAGTGCACAAGGGATAAGAGGCATAGTCCAGTTGCTGCTGTCCTGGGAGAATAAGAATGGGATTACTGACTTTGCCTTGAGGTCATTTTTGGATTAGGTTAGCCATTTGCTGGCAGGAAAAGGTTGGGTAAATGGAAGTTTCTCAAAAATCGGATGGGCTCAAAGCGGGAAACAATCAAATCCTGGTCATTGGCGATGCCCTGATCGACCATCAATACTGGATCGACCGCATGCCAACAGCTGGTGAAGATCGCGTTATCCTTTCCTTCTTGAAAAATGTGGGTGGTTCGGCTGCTAATACCGCCATCGCGTTAGCTTATTTGGGAGTGTCGACTAAGTTTTGTGGGACGATTGGGCGGGATCTTGATGGCAGTCTCATCATTGATCAGATGAAGGCTGTGGGCGTGGACACTTCGGGTATTCAGTATGGCGAGACTACAGGCTTCACCATTACCATGATCGATCAGAGCTCAGAGCGCACCATGTTCTCTTTTCGCGGCGCTTCTTCCGATGCTCTCACTGTCAATGCGTCCCTTCTTGAAAGCACAAAGTCTTCCCGGGTTCTTCTCACTTCCGGATACCAATTGCTCTATCCAGACCAGGCAGAGATCGTCCTTTCGGTTGTGGAACGCGTTCATGGGGAGGGTAATCTCGTGGCGCTCGATCCATCCCCGCTGATTGGAGATGTGCCGGAAGAAATACGCACCAGGATGCTCGGTCTTACCGATATTTTGCTGCCCAATCTTCGTGAATTAACCATTCTTTCAGGGGAAGAAGATCCAACAGCAGCCTTGGAAAAAGCCCGCTCTTTGTCCAAATGTGTCGCCGTCAAGCTTGGATCGAAGGGTGCCTGGATGGCAATTCGTGAGGGTTTTCATTTCGCAGATGGTAAAAAGGTTTCTCAAGATCTCAGTTTACAAGCGTCTGCGAACCAAGTAAGGGCTGTGGATACGACTGGAGCCGGGGATGCCTTTAATGCTGGTTTTCTGGCGTCATTCTTGCGCAATGAAACCCCCGAAAACTGGCTAAGATCAGGGAATAAACTGGCAGGTGAGGTGGTTCAACATCGCGGAGCAGTATCCATGTTTTGTTCGCCCTCTCAAACATCTGCTATATAGAATTTAAAAACAGTCATAGGAGATCAGAATGAAAAATAATACCCTATTAGATATCCAACCCGAGGTGAAAGCTGCGCTTGATGCGGGCAGGGCGGTGGTCGCGCTTGAATCGACGATTATTTCGCACGGCATGCCCTACCCACAGAACATCCAGATGGCAAAGAAAGTGGAATCCATCATCCGCAGTGCCGGTGCTGTGCCAGCTACTGTTGCTATCATGGACGGCAAGATAAAAATTGGGCTTTCGGACCAGGAATTGGAAACGTTTGCCAGTTCCAAAAACGTGGCAAAAGTTTCCAGGCGTGATTTCCCCGGCATCATTGCCCGCAAGCAACTGGGCGCAACCACGGTAGCCACCACCATGTATGCTGCTCATCTGGCTGGCATCAAGGTTTTTGTTACCGGTGGGATTGGCGGAGTTCATCGCGGCTATGAAGAGACCATTGATGTTTCCGCCGACCTGGAAGAACTCGCTCAGACGGATGTGGTTGTGGTCTGCGCTGGTGCAAAAGCCATACTTGATCTTCCCCGCACGATGGAATATCTGGAGACCAAGGGCGTTCCTGTGATAGGCTACAAAACGGATGTGTTGCCGGCGTTTTTCTCGGCAAAGAGCGATATTCAGCTTGTTGAAAGGGCAGACACGCCGGAAGAAATCGCGAAAATTATTGTCGCAAAGGCTCAGCTTGAAATGAGCGGCGGATTGCTGGTAGCCAACCCGATTCCTGAAGAATATTCCCTGGACCATGAATTTATTGATCATGTTATCGAACAAGCTGTTCAGGCTGCGCGGGAGCAGGGCGTGTCAGGCAAGAATATCACGCCGTTTTTGCTTAGCGAAATCACCAAAAGAACGGAAGGTAAAAGCTTAGCTGCCAACCTCGAGTTGGTCTACAACAATGCTTTGGTCGGTGCGCAAATTGCTTCGGCGCTGGCTGCAGAATTAGGACAAATCCGATAAAAAATGTAGGGTAGGTAGGCGTCACGAAGCGTTTACAGGACGCAAACTTGGATATAGCATACCCACCGGAAGACATGCTGTTGGTGGGTTGGCGTCATAAAGCATGTGCAGGAACACACCGGTTTATTGCCTACCCACCGCAGCACAAGCACATTGAATCATTTTTTTGTTAGGAGAACTCCTGTTTATGGTGGGTTGGCTTTTAAACACCCTCATAATTCCTATACTCTTGAACGCCAACCCACCCTACGAAGGTTCATTCCGATCTCCGCCGATGATGTCAATGTCGGAGTGAGCCCGCGAGAGGTGATTAATTGGCAACGATTTGTTGGCGGTCTCATTCCGACCTACGAACTAAATCTAATCGACTGGTAGGGCGGAATGCGCCTCTTTTGCGCACTCCGCCAAATAAAACCTGGTATTGGTAGATATCGTATTCATATGATTAGCGACATGATCAAGAGCGAAGCAGGTAGGGTGGGTTGGCGTCATAAAGCATGTGCAGGAACACACCGGTTTATAGCCTACCCACCGCAGCACAAGCACATTGAATCATTTATTTGTAAGGCGGGCTCCTGTTTATGGTGGGTTGGCTATTTTGATTTTAAGACATGGCGAGGCACTGTGACGCCAACCCACCCTTGTATCTTTATAGTGATCTCAATTATGCTATGTACAGAGGTCAGTCAGGAAGGTGAGGGTGAATCCGCACCCACCCTTTGGAGTGAATCCTGAGATGTAGAAAGGATCCCCTCACCCATTTCTTCACAAAGATCGGACGGTATCTGGAGCC
>CAZOYK010000199.1:0-3058 GCA_964584065.1 uncultured Anaerolineaceae bacterium
ATTAAGGCCGTGTTAGTTTCAGGACAAATGTTTCTCCACCGTCAAGCATCTCCGCCACCAAAAAGTCGGTCAGAGAGCCATCTTCGGCAAAGGTAATTTCAGAGAAGGGTGCCTCGCCCCAAAGCGCTTCCGCCTGCCAGGTGCCTGCCAAATCGCCGCCTTCAAGCGCGATGGTGCAGTTTTCGAGGGTTTGCACGCCAAGATTGGCGACGGTCAAGAGGACTTCTTCGTCCAGAACGCGTGCCACAGTGTAGAGCCGGCGGCAGGAAGATGTGAAGGGGATATATTCACCCTTTTGCAATGCCGGGTAGCGGTTGCGCAGGTTGACCAGTCCGCGGTACCAGTTGAGCAAAGACTCGGGGTCCGCATTCTGGGCAGACACATTCTGTTCTTCCCAGCCTTCGTTTAACGGTTGCCAGGGAGCAGCACTGCTGAAGCCCGCATGTGCTTCGGCGGACCACTGCATTGGTGTGCGAATGTATTCGTCGGGCTTGTTGCCAGTCATGCCAATCTCTTCGCCGTAATAGATGTAGGGGGTCCCCGGACCCATCAAATAGATAAAAGCTGCCAGCTGCTGCCTCTGGAGCTTGCCGCTAAAGAAAGAAGCCACGCGCTGCTGGTCGTGATTAGTCAAAAATGTGGCAAACTGCTGATCCGGGAAGTATTCAAGCGTCTCCAGGTAGGATGCCATGATACGGGAGGGATCCGGAGCAAACAAGCCGCCGAGGATATCCCCTGCCAGATCGAACATGAAGTACTCCTGCATGCCGCGTGTCGGCTGCCCGTACTTGGCGATGATCTGCGTGTCCGTCCACACCTCCCCAATGGTATAAGCTTCAGGATTGATGTCCGTGTAATACTCGCGCCAATTTTGGAACCACTCAATGGAGCCTTCCGAGTCCTGCAGCGCGATACCTTCTTCCACCAGGTAGCGTGCCGCGTCCACCCTGAAGCCGTCCACACCCATATCCAGCCAGAATTTGGTGGCGTCAAACATTGCTTCGGTCACCTTTGGCTGCTCGTAATTCAGATCGGGCATGCCGCTCCAGAAAATTGCGTAATAATAGCTCTCTCCCGATTCATACCAGGCATTCTGCCCCCAGGGTCCTGCCTGGTTTGGCTTGGTGTCCGACCAGACATACCAATCCCGGTATTCGCTGGACTTATCTTTCGAGCTCAAAAACCATGGATGTTCCGATGAGGTATGGTTGACCACAAAGTCAATGATCACGCGAATACCGCGTTCGTGGCAGGCTGCGAGCATATCCTGAAAATCCTGCAGTGTGCCGTAATCCGGATTCACCGCCTGGTAATCGGTCACATCATAGCCGTGATAGGAAGGCGACGGATTGATAGGCATCAGCCAGATGCCGCCGATCCCAAGGTCAGTGTCGGTGTTTGGATCGCCATCGTTTAAATAATCGAGCATCTCGATAATTCCGCGAAAGTCACCAACCCCGTCGCCGTCGCTGTCCTTGAAGGAGCGCACGAATATTTCATAGAAAACCACGTCATTCCACCACCCCTGGCTGGGGTCAGCCTCGGGTATTTCTTCTGTCTCCACTTGTGGAATCGCTGTGGCAGCAGCTTTGGTGGGTGTAGCAGCGGGTTGGGTTGCGGTGGATTCGGTTTTACATGCCGCCAGCAACAGGCTGGCTACTAATATGAGGATAATCGGCAAAGCACGTTTTTTCATTGCATCTCCAGGATGATCATCAGTGGCAGGGAGCATTGCCCCCAGCAGATTGTATGATAATTTTACACGATTCAATAACAGCTCCGCAGGCAGGATTATAAGGCTTGCCCGCCTGAAAACTTTGCGGATTCAGTCAAAAAGCCCACTGCTTACAGGCTGAATGAGAGAAGCATCGTCCTGCGCAGGGCTGTTGACCGCACGGCTGACTTCCCAACTGCGCATCTGCCCTGGATCAAAAGGCTGCAATAGGCTCAGGCGTTTCTTCGCGTCGGGTTCCGAAAGCCAATCCCACATCGCCTGCCCCGTTAGGACAACTGGCATGCGCGGGTGCACCTCAGCAACCAGGGAGTTGGCTTCGGTGGTGATGATGGTGCAAGTAGTCAGTCCGGGCAGACCAGGCTCTGAGTTGACGCCTTTTGGCTCCCAGTCGTCCCACAGCCCTGCAAAAGCAAAGGCTTCGCCACTGCGTAAGCTGTAGTAAAACGGGACCGATAATTTCCCGGCCTTGCGCCACTCGTAAAATCCGTCGGCCAGGATCAGGCAGCGTTTGTTTTTAAAAGAATTACGGAATGCTGGCTTCTCCGCGACGGACTCTGCGCGCGCGTTTATCATACTGTTGCCAATCGAGGGATCCTGAGCCCAGAAAGGCACCAAGCCCCAGCGAAACCAGTGCACCGCACGCGTTTCCGCGAAGGGCACACAGGCGATTTCCTGTGAAGGCGCAATGTTGTAGCGCGGTTCCCAATCAGCCGGCATTTGCCCCAATGCGAGTTGTGTGCGCACATCGTCTGAATCAATCGCCATGGTAAATCTTCCGCACATAGTCTCTCCAATCGTGATTTATCAACTGCCATTATTATACGATCTCTACTTGCCGCCTTCACGATAAGGGTAGAGGGTATCTAAGTAACAAGATCTTTGATTCAACGCTTTTCATCATTCGTGGTTGGTGAGGGTTATGTGTTGGAGGATCGACTATGTGATCTGGCAAAAATTGCTTGTAGCTTGTAGGGTGGGGTGGCGTCAAAAAGCTTATGAATCAGCGCATGGGGTTATAGCCAACCCACCGTTAGAATTTGATGTTTTTGTTTTGGTGGGTTGGCTTTTTCGATGTCAATACAAGGAGAAACTCTGTTACGCCAACCGCACCCGATGAAGCGATTGTGCTTATTTGTGAAGTATTCAACGTAATGCCTCGTAGGGCGAAATTGAGGGCACCTTGATCGATGTGAGGGACAATTGCATCGTGCCCTCAATTCGGCACTAACGGTCTTTGTTGGGCTATGTTCATTTCAATCACCTTGAGTCGCTTTATTTCTTTGAGTGTCAAGGTTATTCTCTTTTCCATAACCTGACATTATC
>CAZOYK010000200.1:0-3033 GCA_964584065.1 uncultured Anaerolineaceae bacterium
GCGGGCTCGCACCTCATCTGCCCTGGTTGTTCTGTTGGATCCGCTCGCCATCTTACTCCTCGTACTTCCTGACGGTTTCATCCTGTTCGGCTTTACGCTCAAGCGCCAGCTCCACAAGCCGGTTGACCAACTCGGTGTAGCTTAAGCCTGAGTAGAGCCAGAGTTTCGGGTACATGCTGATCTGTGTGAAACCAGGCATGGTGTTGATCTCGTTGAAATAGGCTTCGCCTGTGGCTTTGTCGATCAGAAAATCCACTCTTGCCAATCCCGCGCCGTCGATTGCTTTAAAGGCATCCACGGCGTATTGCTGCAGCATTGTTGACTGTTCAACTGGCAGGGGTGCTGGAATGGCAACCTCAGGGTCGCCGGATTGGTACTTGTCTTTGTAAGTGTAGAACTCATCACCCGGAACAATTTCCCCGGGCACAGTGCATTGCACCTCAGTGTTGCCCAGGACGCTGATCTCGATTTCTCTGGGTGAGATGCCGCGTTCCACCAGGACGCGGCGATCATAGCGGGCTGCCAGCTCGAGCGCTTTTTGGAGAGCTTCGCGATTGCGAGCTTTGCTGATGCCGACCGAGGATCCAAGATTGGCTGGCTTGACAAATAGTGGGTAGGGTGCGACCTGTTCTGCCTGCTCGATGGTTTCCTGCAAATTTTCCTGGATGTCGCAGCGTGAGAAAACCGCATATTCGAGCACCGGAATACCGATCGATTGCATCACGTGTTTGCAAACAGCTTTGTCCATCGCCGCGGAGGAGCCAAGAACGCCCGCACCAACATAAGCGCAATTTTGGATCTCGAACAAACCCTGGATGGTTCCATCCTCACCAAAAGTTCCGTGCAGAACCGGGAAAATCACGTCTATTGATGTGATTTTTTCGAGGTTGTTTCCCTCGCGGATGTAGAGATACGGCTTGCCGCTATCGCTTAGGATAAGCGCTTCGCGAAGTGATTCGTGCTTGCCATCGAGGAAAGCTTTGTGGGCATTCGTGCCGTAGAGCCAAAGCCCTTCGGTTGTGATGCCAACCTGGAAAACCTGGTATTTGTTCTCATCCAGCGCGTTCAGAACAGATTGAGCAGAGCGCAGTGAGACTGCGTGTTCGCCGGAGCGTCCGCCAAAGATCAGAACCAGATTCAGCTTATCAGTCATCTTCAAATTCACCTAACAATTCGATTTCAAGCTTGAGACTGACATCGAATTGTTCTTTCACAGTTTTTTGTGCCAGGCGGATCAGCCTGTAGTAATCCTGGGCGGTTGCCTGGCCATCGTTGAGAATGAAATTTGCGTGCACTGTACTTATGGAAGCGTGCCCTGATGTCGCACCTTTCATTCCTGCCGCTTCCAATAGCCGACCAGCATAGTCGCCTTTAGGATTCTTGAAAGTCGAACCAAATGATGGACCGACAGGTTGGGTTTTGCGCCTTTTTTCGGTCAATTCTTCCAGCACCCGTTGGGTAACTTCAGGTTCCACTTTTGTCCCGGAGAAACTGGTGCTCAAGATGACCACCGCTTCTCCGTTGCGCTTGAATTTGCTTGAGCGGTATCGGAATCCCATGCCTTCACGGTCGAGGCTTTGTTCGCCTTCGTCTTTGGTAATCACTTGCGCAACGATCATGCAGGTGGAGATGTCTGAGCCATGCGCGCCAGCATTGCCATAAACCGCTCCGCCAACTGTGCCGGGAATGCTGTTTGCCCATTCGAAACCAGAAACGCCGCGCAGGCTGGCCTGGCGCGAAACCGCGCCGAGATTCGCTCCGCCTTCAGCAAAGATGACGGGTTGTTCGCCTTTGGTGTCGATGCGCACATTATGACAACGGTTGTGTACCATTACGCCTTTGTAACCCGAATCGCTGACCAGCAGATTTGAGCCGCTTCCGAGAATTCGGAAGGGGGCATCCAGTTCCCATAAAATCTTGACTGTGCGGCGCATCTCATCAGCGGTATAGACTGAAATAAATCCGCTCGCAGGTCCGCCAACGCGCGTGGTGGTGTAATTCGCCATACGAACGTTTTCCTGCAGTTTGTCGCCAAACAGGGCCTGAAGTTTACTCAGCGGCAGCTCAGTCATTCTGCCTCCCCATGTCCAATCTGAAGCAAAGCATGCTCGAAAACTCAGGACCCTTACCAGCAGAAAAAACAATCACAATATTCAACCCGGTGGATGCCTCCGCAATATACTCAACGGCTTCAGCAAAACTTTGGAAATAAGCTCCTTTTGAGTCTGGAATATCCTCTGCGATTCGACGGGGAGTGTCGGTTTCAATGGATTCCCTGGCCGCATAGGTCGGCAGGATAACAACGCGATCAGCTCGCTGTAGTGCGGTGGTAAATGCACCCCGCAGCCGGTCGGTTCGCGAGAAAGTGTGAGGTTCCCAGACTGCCCAAAGGCGATGGTCTGGATATAACTCACGCGCGGCTTCGAGGGTCAGATCCAATTGAGTGGGGTGGTGCCCGTAATCATTGATCACCACAGTATCACCGCTATGGCAGACCTCCTCAAAGCGCCGTTCAGTGCCAACAAACTCCGCCAGGCTTTCGCTTGCAGCGGATGTGTTCAATCCCATCTGGTGCAGGACAGCCAGTGCTCCGGCTGCGTTTAGAAGATTATGCCGACCGGGAACACTTAGTGCGAATTCACCTAGTTCCTGTTGAGAAGGGGTATGGATAAGTCTGAAGTCGTATCCATCGCCATTCCAGCGAACCGCTTGAATTTGGTAAGTGCATTCCAGACTGTATCCATAGGTGAGGATCTTGATGCCGTTGAAATCTTCACTTGCCAGCAGGTTGCGCACGCCTTCGTCTTCAGCACAGGCGATCACCGCTCCGCCAGGCTGTGTGCGGCGGATAAAAGCCGCGAAAGCCTGGTAATAGGCTTCCGGAGTTGGGAAGAAGTCGGGGTGGTCGTACTCCACGTTGGTGAGCAAACTGAATTTTGGATTCAAGCCGAGGAACATGTAGTCATATTCATCGGCTTCGATCACGAAGAGGTCGCTTGAGCCAGCATGCGCATTGGTTGCCAGCGGGCGAAT
>CAZOYK010000201.1:0-3016 GCA_964584065.1 uncultured Anaerolineaceae bacterium
ATTCATTTTCAACGCCCAGGCTCAGTTGTAGCATACTATCAACAGGTTGGCCGTGCTGGGCGTGCGGTGGAAAAGTCGTATGGTATTTTGTTAAGTGGCGTCGAAGACGATCAAATTCAAAATTACTTCATCGAATCAGCTTTTCCCAGTTTACAAGTGTTCCAGGACATACTCAGAGTACTTGAACAAAGCGAAGGATTATCGTTGTACGAAATTTTAGCCAAGGTAAACACATCCAGGTCAATGGCAGAGAAAGCCCTGAAGTTGCTGGAGGTCGATGGAGCGGTTGGTCAGACTTATGATAAAAAAGTGCTTTACTTCCGTACGCCAAACGCGTGGTGCCCTGATATCGAGCGCATCAATCGTGTGCAAGACTTGCGAAGATCCGAACTCATGCAAATGCAAGACTACGTGGATCATAAGGGTTGCTTGATGCAATTCTTGTTGAAAGCATTGGACGACCCTCATCCCGCTCCTTGCGGCCGGTGTGCAAATTGTGTGGGTCGAGGTCTACCTGCGCAGGTCGATCAAAAAATAGTTGATGAGGCAGAATGTTTCCTGAAAAGTGATCAGATAATCATCCAACCGCGCATACGATGGCCATTTGGCCTGTTTCCCGATCTAAAACGAAACATTCCACTGGAGTATCAAAATGACAACGGGCGTTCATTATGTTATTATGGCGATGCCGGCTGGGGAAACCTAGTGCGTTCAGGGAAATATCAGGACAACCATTTTTGTGATGAATTGGTAAACGCATCGGTTCATCTGATTCGTGATATCTGGCAACCCGATCCTTTTCCAACCTGGGTCACCGCAATTCCATCCACACGCCACCCCAATCTCGTGCCCGATTTTGCTCGTCGATTGGCTGCATCCTTGCAAATTCCTTTCTACCCTGTCATTCATCGCATTAAGGAAGCTCCTGAACAAAAAATGATGCAGAACAGTTCCATGCAAGGCCGAAATGTGATCAATACAATCAGGATAGATCAAAAAATCTCTCACGGGCCTGTATTCTTAGTCGATGATATTATTGATTCGGGATGGACGTTGACCATGGCTGGCTACTTGTTGAAAAAGCAAGGAAGCGGTCAGGTTTACCCATTTACTTTGGCACAAGCCACTAACAGGAATGCAAACGGATGACACTTTCACTTGATTCTCAAGCCTTGATCTTGCTTTGTTCACATCTGGGACTTTCAGCTGCGCCAGATTATGCCCCATTAACACTAAAAGACTGGAATCCGTTAGCAAAGAAACTTTTTTCAATATCCAAACGCCCATCAGCTTTATTAGACCAAAATAAAGAAGAGCTCATGGACACTTTAGATATAACTGAAGAGGAAGCTGAACGATATGAAAATCTACTCCAGAGAAGCGGAACCGTTGCCATAGAGTTGGAACGCCTAAAATCTCTGGGAATTGAGGTGCTAACAAGAGCTGACGAGGATTATCCAGCACGTTATAAAGAGCGCTTAAAAGAATCAGCCCCAACAATCCTTTTTTATGCTGGAGAGAAAGCGCTTTTGGGACAGCCCGGCGTTGCAGTGGTGGGATCACGTCATCTTGATGAAGCAGGTCAAGCCTGTGCTGAGTTCGTGGGCAATGCCTGCGGATTGTCAGGATTGGTTTTGTATTCTGGTGGAGCAAAGGGGGTCGACTCCATTAGCATGAACGCAGCATTAACCTCAAGAGGAACCGCTGTTGGAATACTCGCTGATAGTTTGGAGAAATCCATACGGAATCCAGATAATCGTGAGGCTATTTCTCGCGGTGATTTATGCCTCGTAACCCCATATTCTCCCAGTGCTCCTTTTTCCGTCGGAACAGCAATGGGCAGAAACAAATTGATTTACACACTTGCTGATTATGCCATTGTGGTAGCGAGCGATGCGGAAAAGGGCGGTACCTGGGCTGGTGCGACAGAGGCACTTAAGGCGAAATGGCTTCCTGTTTTTGTCTTGGACCACCAAGACATGCCCAAAGGAAATAAAATGCTTATTGAAAAGGGCGGCTTAAAATTTCCCCACCCATTCCCAGAGCATCACCTAAAACTAATGACTTGGTTGGAGGAGCATTCTGCAACGACGATAGATGATCCTTGTCAGCTGTCACTTTTTTACGACCAACATCCTTCTCCGACTGATCCTGATAACAGAAAGATCGGATTGTAGGCCATTACATCAAATTTATCGATCGATCAAAATTTGATGCCCGGAAAAAAGTTCTTACGAATCTCAAGTTAGATTTTTGCAATCTATTTCAGTACCTTAGACGGCTTGTTCGTCGTAATTCTTTTCAATCAAAACTTAATACAATCACCAGCTTGCTGTATCGTGAACCAAAAACATGACGCAAGAATCAGCCAAATCTTTATGGCCGATTTCACGCCTATTGGTTCTTAAAATAAATTTAGTTACTTTTCAAAATGCGGCAGTGTTATCCGCCATACATCATGTAATATTCTCTCGCTTTGCTCTCGTTGTACTTAGCAACTGTTCCAGAAATGCCAAATGCCTCAAAAAGCGCAATCCATGCAGGTATAGTGGTCCAGGCAAAGAGAAGATAGAGAATGCCAGCTACAGTTTTTCCAAGATAAAACTTGTGTGCCCCAATTCCACCTAAAAATAGCGCTAATAAAACCGCTGTTGTGGGATTTTTCTTGACAGAATTTATTTGCAACAAAAACGGTGTTTGTTTGTCAGTAGGGAGCGATCTTACCATGTTCATAATGTTCGCTTCGCTTTGTTGGGCAATTTCCTTACTTTTCCCAAGGGTAAGTATCAAAGCGACGATAATACCAACAACAAGTAATAATAGAACAATTAGAATCCAGCTACCATTATCCATCATATCCTCCATCTCTAATTAGGGAATTTGAATCAATATTTCCCCAAGGTTGCTTATAATAATAGCATAATTTCCTGGGAAATCGAATACTATTTGAGAGATTTTTTCGTTGGTGTAACATTCTTTCTGTAAATTCACAAAAGAAGTAGATCACGGTATCCTT
>CAZOYK010000202.1:0-2984 GCA_964584065.1 uncultured Anaerolineaceae bacterium
GATGAAGCCAGTAGAGCGTCGCCGCGACCGCTATTCCCAGCAGGATAGTGAAAATCAAAAAGAATTTTCCACCAAAGAACGTTTGGTTGTGCACTACAAGCTTGAGATGGTGCATCACCAGGAACGGATTGAATCACTGCGAAACCGCATTGAAGACGATTTTGGCTTGATCGAACTTGAATATAAAAATGAGTATTCCAATTCCACACCATTGCCTTTTCCGGACATGGTCATCGAGTCGCTGCCAGTTATCAAAGCGCTGCCCGAAGGGATAGAAGAGGCAATCAGGCAGCAGAAGAATCAGATTCGCCGGATTGGTACAGTCAATCTCGAAGCTGAAACCGAATTTCATGAGGTAAAAGAGCGTTACGAAAGCCTTACTTCCCAGACGGCCGACTTGAAACAGGCTATCCAGGATATCGAAAAAATGGTCAAGGAACTTGACGCCGTCATGCGGGAAGAATTCCTGAAAACTTTCAAAGCTGTGAGTGTTGAGTTTTCCTCGATGTTTGCGCGCTTGTTCAATGGAGGTTCAGCCAGGTTGTTGCTCTCGGATGAGGAATCTCCCATTGAGGGTGGCATTGAAATTGAGGCGAGACTACCAGGTAAACGTGAACAGGGTCTGGTGTTACTTTCGGGCGGGGAACGCAGCCTCACGGCAGTTGCGCTCGTGTTTGCGCTGCTGCGGGTTTCACCGACACCTTTCTGTGTTT
Organism: uncultured Anaerolineaceae bacterium; assembly: GCA_964584065.1. Classification (GTDB taxonomy): domain Bacteria; phylum Chloroflexota; class Anaerolineae; order Anaerolineales; family Anaerolineaceae; genus Mesolinea. Next base: position 714 of record CAZOYK010000202.1, read on the forward strand.
TGGATGAAGTGGATGCAATGCTGGATGAGTCAAACGTCGGACGTTTTCTGGAGCTGTTGCGCGACCTTTCCAAGGACACGCAATTTGTCCTGATAACGCACAATCGCAACACCGTTTCCGCAGCAGATGTGATCTATGGCGTCACAATGGGCAAGGATTCCGCGAGTCAGGTCATCTCGCTCAAGCTTGAAGAAGTCGACGAAAATTACGTTAGATAAAAAAAAGACCGGTAAAAAAATTACCGGTCTTTTTGTCTCAAAACTTTACTGGCTGAAGAAGAATTCTGTCAGCTCAGGTGGAACAGCTGGCTTGCTGGGGGTAATCGTCTTCCAGATTTCGTCAATCTGAATGTCAATACGTGCATTGCGCAGTTCGGTCAGCCAATTATCAAAGAAGGTTTGCTTGTTTTGCTGGAACTTTGCGGCATCGATATCGTTGGTGGCTCTTGTGACCAGTTGAATCAGATGCCAGCCAAAAGATGTTTCAACAGGATCACTGATTTCACCAGATTCGGTCAATTGAAAAGCGCCATCTTTGAACTCTTCGATGTAGCTGTCATTTATTCCGATCCAACCAAGATCTCCGCCGTTGTCTTTGTTGGAAGTGTCGGTTGAGTATTCGGCTGCCAGTGCTGCCCAATCCCCACCATTATTCAGCTTTTCGCGCACTTCCAGGGCAAGTTCTTCTGTGTCGACAAGAATATGTCTTACCCACACCTGTTCTTCTTGAGGAAGCATGTCTTTTGTCAGGTCTTCCAAAAGTTTGGTGCGAAGCAGATCGGCACGGAAGATTTCCTCAATTTGCTTACGGGTGATTCCGTAGGTATGGACCGCATCGAGGTAATTGCCAAACTCCTTACCATACAGTTTTGTTGTGTAAACCGTAGGTGTGGGGGTGACAGTGGGAATTTCTGTGGCGGTTGGTTCTGTTGTTGGGGTAGTGCTCTCAGGCGCTATTTCAGTCTCGACGACTGCGGTTGCTTCCTGCGTTGGTTCCCAACCTTCAGGCGTTGCCGTGAAAGTGGGTTCAGGGGTTGCGGTCTCGGTAGGGTTGATCAGGGTAAATTGTTCACTTGACCAGGTCGGAGTGTTGACAATCGTTGGAGTGATGGTCGGAGTTTTAGTGCCCATCGGATAAAAACCGAAGGAGGATTGTATTGCATCCTGCACTTCCTCATCAGAAACGCTTACACCACGTTTGGCTGCTTCCTCACGGATGAGTTGATCATCGATCATTCGATTGAGAACGTCTTCTCCAAACGGTTCGGTGTTACTTAACTGCATAACCAATTCCATCCCTGCGGACTTGAACTGACTGCCTGAATCGCCAAATAGTTGAGCGTAATAGGCGTAATTATTGGCGGTGGAGAGCGTAGTCAGGCGGGAATATGTGACATTTGATTCAAAATCACCCGCTTTTATTTCAGCATCCCCGACGCGAGCAACAACTTTGTTGGGCTGGACGATGAAACTATCAATCAGAACATAGGCCAACAGAAGCAATGCAAGCCCAATGACTATGCCAGTCACAATCAATGCGGTCTTGATTTGTTTTTCTTCGCGTTCCTTGCGAGCAAGGTGCTTTCGGGTAACAAGCTTAGGGCTCTCGGTTTTCTTTGCCATACTTGATCACCCGACCTAATTGTTTTCAGACCAGAAATCACCCTCAAAAGGAAGTAAGGCGATGTGGCGGGCGTTCTTTACAGCCTTGGCAATCTCACGCTGGTGTTTAGCGCAAGCACCGGTCTGGCGGCGAGGGCGGATCTTCCCGGTTTCGTTGATGTAACGTGACATCAATTCAACGTTTTTGTAATCAATAACAAGGTTCTTGTCAGAACAGAACTGACAAAACTTTGGGCGGGAAACATAGCGGCGTGGCCGTTCGCCGCGTTCATTATTTTGGGAGCGGTCACCGCGGTCTGAGTATCTGCTTTCAGTCATGTTTTCTCCTGTTATGCTTTGCGGACAACGATGTGTCGCAGAACCTGTTCGTTGTAGCCTAAAGAGCGTTTGAGGCCGGCAACTTCTTCGGGTTTGTAGTTGAAGTCTACAAGTACGTAGTAGCCTTCATTGGTTTTGTTGATGGGGTAAGCCAGTTTTCGCTTGCCCCAGCGATCAATCTTGGCAATCTCACCACCGTTGTTCTTAATGAGGGTTTCCACATTATCCACAGCAGTGTTCAGAGAGGCTTCGTCCAGATCAGCCTGGAGAATAAAAATGAGTTCATAATTGTGCATACGTGTCGAGGCTCCTTTCCTCGGGTTTGCTCCTG
>CAZOYK010000203.1:0-2966 GCA_964584065.1 uncultured Anaerolineaceae bacterium
ATATCCGCAACAAGCTGTTGATTTCGCTGTTGCTGCTGGCGATTTTCCGCCTGGCGGCCAACATTCCAGTTCCCGGCATCAATCGTGCCGCTGTCGCGGCGTTGTCGCAGCAGACTGGGGCTGGCGGTAACCTGGTGAACTTGCTTGATCTGCTCTCTGGTGGAGCGGTATCCAGATTCTCTGTGCTTGCCATGGGTGTTTACCCGTATATCACCGCCCAAATCATCCTGCAACTGCTCACACCGGTAATCCCCGCGTTGGAGCAGAAAATGAAGGATGATCCCCGTGAAGGTCGTATCTGGATGGAAAAATGGACCGTAATCCTGACCATTCCGATGGCGCTCCTCTCGGCTTTTGGACAAATCAACATCTTTAACTCGATGTTGGGCGGCAGCACGGTTATTGAGCAATGGGGCTTCACCGGCGAACGGTTGTTGCCGACCGTCACTGCCATCATCAGCATGGTTGGCGGCACGATGTTTGGTATCTGGATTGGTCAGTTGATCTCTGAATACGGCTTGCGCAATCAAGGCTTGTCGTTGATCATTTTTGCGGGTATTGTCTCGCGCTTCCCGGTCACGATCGCCCAGATGTTCAATGCGAAAGAAGCCTGGTGGGTATTTGCGGTGGTGCTGATCGTCTTTGTTTTGACGATTCTGGCTATCGTTTATGTCCAGGGAGGGCGGCGTAACATCCCGGTTTTGTTCCCCGGACGGCGCATTGGCAACCGTATGTCCATGCCTGTACGCAGTCAATTGCCCCTGATGGTCAATATGGCCGGCATGATCCCGATCATATTTGCCCAGTCATTCCTGACCTTCCCGGCAATTCTGTCTTCATTCTTTATCAATGCCCAAACCAAGTGGGTCAATAGCGCCTCCAACTGGGTCTATAAGGCCTTTGGCGGCGACACCTGGTGGTATCCGCTCATGTTCTTCCTTCTGGTAGTTGCGTTTGCGTATTTCTATACCGACGTGCTCTTCGGACAGCAGAACTATGGTGAGAACCTGAAAAAACAAGGCGCACAGATCCCGGGTGTTGTGCGTGGTAAACCCACGCAGGATTACCTGACCCGTGTTCAGCGACGCATCACGCTGCCTGGCGCGTTCTTCCTGGGTTTGGTTGCAATTTTGCCTTACATTATGGGCTACTTCCTGCCAACTGGCAGTGCAGGTGTGCAACTGATGCAGGCTTCTGGTCTTTTGATCGTGGTCGGAACCATCCGTGAGACGGTCGAATTGATCAGTACTGAACTGCGCATGCATGGCTATGATGATCGGCTGATCAGCTAAGCTGGAGAGTAATAAGATGAACGAGAAAGCAACTTACATTGTTATGCTGGGTCCTCCGGGAGCTGGCAAGGGCACTCAGGCTAAGATCCTGGCCGTCAAGCTGGGTCTGGTGCATGTTTCGACCGGGGATCTTTTCCGCGAGAATCTGAGCCAGGAAACTGAGCTTGGTAAGTTGGCGTCGAGTTTTATGGTCAAGGGCGAACTGGTGCCAGACGATGTAACCATCGCGATGGTGAGAGAACGCCTTTCAAGACCGGACTGTGCCAAAGGAGCCGTTATGGATGGTTTCCCCCGCACTCCGGCGCAAGCTGAAGCATTTGAAACGCTTTTGGCTGAGATTGATGGCAAGGTTGATTTGGTGCCTTTCATCAGCGTGCCGAACGAAGTGCTGGTTGAGCGCCTTAGCGGTCGCTGGATGAGCCACGCAGGACGCGTTTATCATGCGCTCTACAATCCGCCCAAGGTCAAATGGGTGGATGATGTGGACGGATCGCCCCTCTATCAGCGGGACGACGACAAACCTGAGACGGTTTTGCACCGTATAAACGTGTACTACGACCAGACATCCCCCCTGATTGAATATTATCGCCAGGCAGGGACGCTGATCGAGATCGATGGCACACAGGATATTGAGCAAGTCACAGAAGATTTGCTGAAAGCAGTGGCGTAATGTTTGGAAGCAGTATCAATCTCAAATCAGGCGCGGAAATCGCCCTGATGCGGGAAGCCGGTCGGTTGAATGCCATGACCCTTGAAGCGGTCAAGGCAGAGATCAGACCAGGTGTGAGCACAGGTGAACTGAATGAGGTCGCGGAGAGTTTTCAGCGGGCTCACGGAGTTTACTCGCCCTTTAAGAATTATGACCCCGGAAATGGGGTGCCCTTCCCAGGGAGCATTTGCACCAGCATCAACGAAGAGATGGTGCACGGCATTCCCGGTAAGCGCAAGCTAAAAGAAGGCGACATCATTTCGGTTGATTGCGGCACGGTTTACGAAGGTTTCATTGGCGATTCGGCTTTCACAGTCGGCGTCGGTGAGATCTCAGCAGAAGCCCAGCAGTTGATTGATGTGACCAAACAAGCGCTGGAAATTGCCACGGCACTAATGGTGCCTGGTAATCGCAGCGGTGATGTTGGCTCGGCAATTGAAGCCTACGTGGAAAGCCAGGGTTTTCGCTCCACTCATACCTACACCGGTCACGGTGTTGGGCGTGAAATGCACGAGAGCCCACAGCTCACCAACTACGGCGTGCCAGGGCAGGGTTTTTTGCTGCGCGAAGGCATGACAATCGCGATTGAGCCGATGGTGCTGATTGGCACCCGAAGCACAAAGACACTGCGCAATGAGTGGACAGTTGTTTCAGTAAACAGGAAACTGACTGCGCACCAGGAAAATACAATAGCAGTAACCAAGGAAGGCCCACTGGTCTTGACCAGTTTATAGCCAAACCTTGCCAATAGTGAACGATAAAGATATAATAGATTCTTTGCGGATAGTAGAAGGAGTAAGGACTGATGAAAGTATCAGCATCGATAAAAAAACGCTGTAACAAGTGCAAGATCGTCAAGAGAGACGGTCGGCTTTATGTTATTTGTACCAATACCCGCCACAAGCAGCGACAAGGATAAGGAATCATAATATGGCTCGTATAGAAGGTGTTGACCTCCCGCGCAA
>CAZOYK010000204.1:0-2959 GCA_964584065.1 uncultured Anaerolineaceae bacterium
AGGTCTCCAACTAATAGACACCAAAAGGCAGATCGCCACGCTCGCTACGCTCCCTTGCGATGACGTAATTGATCGTGCCGGCGTCCTCGCCGAGCACGCGATTTGACCGACCGGTCTCCAACTAATAGACACCAAAAGGCAGATCGCCGCAACTTGCTTTGCGGGCACAGACGGTCGCTACGCTCCCTCGCGATGACGAATGCATACGCTGCTTACCAGGCAAAATTTTTTGTAGGGCGAGATTGAGGGCACTCTTGACAATGTGACTGACATACGTATCGTGCCCTCAATCCGCCGCTGATGGTGTTAATGTTGGTTAAGTTTAATAATTGCGATTGATCGATGATGTGATGGCGGATTGGAAGCACACCAATATCTGTGCATGATAGAGGCCTCAGTGCTTCCAATACCCTGCTTCGCGGGCACTTTGTCTCGCCCTACCCCCATTAGCACAAAAAAGGCAGATCGCCGCTCTTGGCTCGCGATGATAGATTAATCCGCTACTACGACAAGCCCGTCAGGAGGCTGCGAAAGTCTGTAATTCGTAGGTCGGAATGAGACCGCCTTGACCCGTTTTGCATCAAGCCCTCTTGCGCGGGCTCACTCCGACGATCGGAATTCTTGCGGCGGAATGCACCTTATTTGCGCATTCCGCCCTTCAACCAATATTTATTATGCTTTACTAAAACTCAATCCCGCATCTGAAACATCAATCTTGATCGTGTCGCCTTCGCTAAAGTCACCGCTCAGGATCTTGAGTGCCAGCGGGTCCTGGACCTCGCGCTGAATCGCTCGCTTCAAGGGACGAGCGCCAAATTCAGGGTCGTACCCCACATCCGCCAGCCACTCCCGCGCTTCCGGGTTGATCTCGAGCTTGAGCCCGCGGTCAGCCAGCAGATCGGAAACATGCCGCAGTTGGATTTCAACAATCCCGCCCAAATCCTCACGGGTCAGGGGTTTGAAAACCACGATCTCGTCCACCCGATTCAAAAACTCCGGACGGAAGAAAGTCTTCAGCAAGTCCACGATCTCGTCGCGGTTGACCTGACGCGGCTGACCGCTTTGGTCGTTCATCCAGAGCTGGCTGCCGAGGTTGCTGGTCATGATGATCAGCGTGTTGCGGAAGTCCACCGTGCGCCCCTGCCCATCGGTCATGCGCCCGTCATCCAGCACCTGCAACAGGGCGTTGAAAATTTCAGAATGGGCTTTTTCGATCTCGTCAAACAAAACCACGCTGTAAGGGCGGCGGCGCACAGCTTCGGTCAGCTGACCGCCTTCTTCGTAACCCACGTAACCTGGAGGAGCGCCAAACAGCCGGCTGATGGTGTGGCGTTCCTGGTATTCGCTCATGTCGATGCGCACCATGGCGTTTTGGTCGTCAAAGAGGAATTCCGCCAGGGCACGTGCCAATTCAGTCTTGCCGACGCCGGTGGGACCGAGGAAGATAAATGAGCCAATTGGGCGGTTGGGATCCTGCATGCCCGAGCGCGAGCGGCGCACCGCCTTGGAAACGGCGTTGATTGCTTCGTCCTGCCCAATCACGCGCTGATGCAGGCGCTCTTCCATGTGGAGCAGCTTCTCCATCTCGCCTTCCAGCAGGCGGCTGACCGGGATGCCGGTCCATTTCCCCACCACAGAGGCGATCTCTTCCGCGTCCACCTCCTCTTTCAGCAGCGCGCCTTGCTTCTGCTGGCTCTGCAGCTTCAGTTCAGCTTCGTGGATCTTGTTTTCAAGCTCGCGGATGGTGCCGTAGCGCAGGCGCGACGCTTTTTCAAGGTCGGCGTTACGCTCGGCCTGTTCCATCTCCTGTTGAGCCTGATCAAGCTTTTCTTTCAGGCCTTTAAAACCCTGAATGGCTTCTTTTTCCGCCTGCCACTGCGCTGTCAGCGCTTTGGATTTCTCACCCAAATCCGCCAGATCCGCTTCAAGCTTTTGGAGCCGTTCCCGGGAGGGCTGGTCTTTTTCTTTCTGCAGGGCTTGTTTCTCGATTTCCAACTGCATGATGTCGCGGTCGACTTCGTCCAGCGCCTGGGGTTTTGAGTCGATTTCGGTGCGCAGGTGAGCAGCCGCTTCGTCAATCAGATCGATGGCCTTATCCGGCAATTGGCGATCCGTGATATAGCGGTTGCTCAAAGTGGCAGCGGCGATGACGGCTGAATCGGTAATGCGCACGCCATGGTGTACCTCATATTTTGGTTTCAGACCGCGCAGAATGCTGATGGTGTCTTCAACGCTGGGCTCAGCCACATACACCGGCTGGAAGCGGCGTTCGAGGGCGGCGTCTTTCTCGACGTACTTTCGGTATTCGTTGGTGGTGGTCGCGCCGATCAGGTGCAGTTCGCCGCGCGCCAACATCGGTTTGAGGATATTGCCGGCATCCATGGCGCCTTCGGCTGCACCCGCGCCGATAACTGTGTGCATTTCGTCGACGAACAGGATAATTTGCCCGTCGGATTCGGACACTTCCTTTAGGGCGGCTTTGAGGCGTTCCTCAAATTCACCGCGATACTTTGCTCCTGCAACCATGGCTGCCATGTCGAGCTGCACAATGCGCTTATTTTTCAAGCCCTCAGGCACATCGCGGTTGACGATGCGTTGGGCCAGCCCTTCCACGATGGCGGTCTTGCCCACGCCGGGCTCGCCGATCAGGGCGGGATTGTTCTTGGTTCGGCGGCTCAGGATCTCGATCGTGCGACGGATCTCTTCGTCACGCCCAATCACCGGGTCCATCTTGCCCTGACGTGCCATGGCAGTCAGGTCACGCCCGTACTTTTCAAGGGCCTGGTAGGTATCTTCGGGGGTTTGGCTGGTGACGGACTGGCTGCCGCGGATCTCGCGCAGGGCTTTTAGCACGGCGTCCTTGGTCACGCCGAAAGCAGAAAGGGTTTTACCTTCGGGGCTGTCGGTCAGGCCGAGCAGGATGTGCTCGGTGGAGGTGTATTCGTCGCCCATGCCCTTG
>CAZOYK010000205.1:0-2913 GCA_964584065.1 uncultured Anaerolineaceae bacterium
ACGGCACCAGCTTTCTTAAGCAGAGCAGTATTCAGTTTTCAGTCTGCCAGTATACCACACTCTGGCAGGAATATCAGCCGATTAGGCTGCTTCTGACTCCATCGACATTGCTGCGTTTACATCCACCTTGACACCAGGACCCATCGTGGAAGCAAGTGTGACCTTGCGCACGAACATACCCTTGGCTCCAGTAGGACGTGCTTTGCGTAAAGCAGCCATGAGGGCAGCCATGTTGACATATAAATCATCCGCTGAGAAGGAAATCTTGCCGAGCGGAACGTGGATGTTGGCGGTTTTGTCGAGCCGGAACTCAACGCGCCCTGCCTTGGCAGCCACGATCGCCTGGGCGATATCGCCAGGTTGCACAACGGTGCCGGCTTTGGGATTCGGCATCAGGTTGCGGGGACCAAGCACACGACCAAGGCGACCGACTTTGCCCATCATATCGGTGGTACCGACTGCGACGTCAAAATCAGTGAAACCGCCCTGGATGCGAGCCATATCGTCATCGGTCTCTGCCACAAAATCCGCTCCAGCTTCGCGAGCTGCCGCAGCGGCTTCGCCCTGGGCAAATACCAACACACGCACGGTCTTGCCAAGCCCCTTGGGCAGCACGACCACGTCGCGAATTTGCTGATCAGCCTGGCGGGGGTCAAGGCTGGTTCGAACGTGAACCTCAACAGTCTCGTCGAACTTTGCAAATTTCATTTCTTTAACTAATTCCAACGCTTCCTTGGGACCATAAACTTTATCGGCCTCAATTTTCTTCATTGCGTTTACAAAATTTTTCCCGTGTTTAGACATGCATACTCCTTTGTGGTCCAATCGGGCTTACGAGCCCTCCCACAGTCTCTGATTGCTGTTTGGTTAGTCGCTGATGAGGATGCCCATATTGCGGGCGGTGCCTTCAAGCTGTTTCATCGCTGCTTCGAGGTCGTTGGCATTCATATCCTTATACTTAGCTTCAGCGATTTCGCGAAGCTGAGCGCGGGTGACCTTACCAACTTTGGCTGTGTTGGGGGTAGCAGAGCCCTTTTCGATACCAGCAGCTTTTTTAAGCATCATGGCAGCGGGCGGCGACTTCAGATCGAATTTGAACGAGCCATCCTGGAAGATGGTAATGGCGGCGGGGATGATCTCACCGACGCGATTAGAGGTGCGCGCATTGTAATCCTTGCAGAACGCCATAATGTTGACGCCGTGCGGTGCCAGCGCGGGACCGATGGGGGGTGCAGGATTGGCCTTACCGGCCTGGATCTGCAGTGTAAGTTGTGCTTTTACTTTCTTTGCCACTTAATTTCTCCTTGGTGGTGCAAACGGGCTACTGCCCTCCCACAAATATCCGGAATACTCCGGTTTATGACTTTTCCACCTGCAGGAAGTCAAGTTCCACAGGGGTTTCACGCCCAAAGAAGTTCACCATAACGCGAATCTTCGAACGTTCCATATTGATTTCGTCCACGGTACCGCGGAAGTCGTTGAAGGGACCATCCACGATGCGTACGCGGTCGCCAGGTTTGTAGGTAACCCGATAGGTGGGGGCTTCGTCTTCCATGCGGCGCAGGATCGATTGCACTTCTTCAGGACGCAGAGGGGTAGGCTCATCGCCCATACCCACAAAGCCGGTAACACCAGGGGTGTTGCGAACCACAAACCAGGATTCTTCTTCCAGGATCATGTTCACCAGGACATAACCGGGGAAAACATGGCGCTCAACCGTACGGCGCTTGCCGTCGCGGACTTCGATTTCTTCCTGGGTCGGAATGACCACATCAAAAATCTTGTCTTTCATTGCCATGGTTTCAATGCGCTGCTCAAGGTTCTTGCGCACCTTGTTCTCGTAACCCGAATAGCAATGGATCACATACCAATTGCGGGCATCGCTTTCAGCGGGTTTGGCAGGCTTGCTTAATGAATCGCTGGAGGTTTCCTCAACCGGCAAGCCTTCAGTTTCTTCGGGCAGGCTGGGAATCACATCTTCCATAGATTCATCTTCCTTCTTAGTCATCTCAACATCGCTTTCAAAAGGTCTAAATGTTGACCAGGAGCCCAACCAGGCGTGCAAAAATGAAGTCAAGAATACCCAAAATCGCTGACATAATGATCGTAACAATCAGAACGATACGTGTCAGAGCAATGGCTTCCTCACGAGTGGGCCAGGAAACCTTGCGCAGTTCGCCTGCGGTTTCTTTGAACCAGCGTTTGATTCTCTGAAAAATGTTCGGTTTTTCACTGTTTGCCATCAAGGCCTCCTGCTTTACAACTCAACGCCGTAGAACCTACGGCGTCGGTAAATTTCAACAGGTCAGGTAGGAATTGAACCCACAACCCCCGCTTTTGGAGAGCGGTGCTCTGCCAATTGAGCTACTGACCTAAGCTAACTCTCATCGCTGAGAGCTACTTGACCTCACGATGCAGCTTATGCGCGCGACAGCGAGGGCAATATTTATTGATTTCCAGCCGACCTGGGTCATTCCGACGGTTCTTTACTGTGGTGTAGTTGCGTTCCTTACACTCAGTGCAAGCCAAATGAATGACTGGACGAATATCTTTTTTCTTTGATGCCATTTTTAGTTAACATGGCTGCCCCTCGCGGAGGCAGCCATGTATCCTCCATCTATTTTTATCTTAGGCAATGATCTTTGTGATCCTGCCAGCACCAACAGTCAGACCGCCTTCGCGGATAGCGAATTCGGAACCTTCCTCGATAGCAACTTTCTGGATCAGTTTGACTTTCAAACCGTTCACGTTGTCACCGGGGAGAACCATCTCAACGCCATCGGGCAGAGTCACATCACCAGTAACATCGGTAGTGTGGATGTAGAACTGCGGTCGGTAGCCAGTGAAGAAAGCACTGTGGCGACCACCCTCTTCGCGCTTGAGGATGTAAACAGAGCACTCAAACTCGGTGTG
>CAZOYK010000206.1:0-2876 GCA_964584065.1 uncultured Anaerolineaceae bacterium
GCCAGAAAATTATGTGGTCATCTTCCTTGCGCCGCTGATAATCCTCCGGCACATCGATGCTCCATTCAGTAGAAAGTTGGTATCTCATGCCTTCGATTATAACCTTCTCCGTCTAATTTTTCTCCTTCCTGAACGAAAACTCATAAGAGACCTGCCTGAAATGACAGTTCCATTTAGGAAATTCAACAGGATTTGCGATAATAGTGTATACTAACCACAATTCAGCGAGCAAATTGGAGGGACCATGCTCAAAAAACGTTTCTTTTCACTTGTTCTTGCGTCAATTCTGATTCTTTCATTCGTATTCGGCAGCGTTGTCTCTGCCAATGGAGGTGGCACAACCATCTTCCTGCCGGCCATTCTTAAACAATCCACATTAACAGTTGCTTCAGTTTACGATCAAGTTCAAAATCTGAGCCCATTCTTTCACACCACAAGTTATGAGAAGGACATAGTCGACCTTACCCAACTTGATTCGGTCACCATCGACCGGCAGGCGATGATTATCGAGGATGCAATTATTGGTGAAACAAGAACTTTCAACGGCACTTCATACACCTATACCGGACCAGCCGATGTTGACATCGAGATCAACGGCACGACGGGTAATACCCTTTATACTTTTACCTTGCGAACCGATCTCAAATTTGGAGACGGGCTGCCTGTCAGCTCGGATGACCTGATTTTTACACTATACACCTTTCTTGATCCTGCCTATGATGGATCAAACGGAATTGCAGATCTGCCAATCCTGGGACTGCAGGATTATCAGACTCAGACTACGCCTGAAATTTACCAAAAATACGCGGACTTTTATGCTTCCATCTATGATTCCGGAGAGGAGCATATTTGGACTCCCTCCGATCCCTGGACGCTGGACCAGCAAAATGATGTCTGGAACCGGCTGGAGGCAGCTCTGGCAATTGAAGTTGAAAAGATTGTAAATTATGTTGTAAGCAACTATACAGAAGCTTACGCTGAGGCGTTTATTGGCTTCTCACCTGAAGAGGTGTATGCCAATGAAGGTCTGCAGGTCGCTCTTGGTATGACATTGTGGGGGTTTGCACAGGTAAACACAACCACTAAAGTTATGACCGCCAGTTGCTCAGGCAGAACCCGGGACCTGGATTACGAATATCCCACCCAAACTGATTTTGCCGAAGAAATTAGGACTTGTTACAGCAATGACTATCGTGCGGCTTTCCCCTATGAATCAACGGATGGCACCGATGTGTATCAAGAAGTCAAACAGGATTTCATCCTCTATTGGGGACCGCTTGACCCGGACATGATCGGAGGAATACCCAACATCAGTGGTATTCAAAAGCTCAGTGATACTACTGTAACGATTGAGATTGAAGGTTTTGATCCTTCCTGGATCTACTCCTTAAATATTCCAATCACTCCTTTGCATTATTACGGCAGTCTGGCAAAGTACGATTATGCCAAGAACTTGTTCGGCTTCGATTTTAGTGATCTTTCATTACAGCATAGTAAAGACGACGCCCCCATGGGTGCAGGACCCTATCAGTTCGCAAACAAACTTGATGGTGTGAATTATCTTGGTGCTAATAGTTATTACTATAAAGGTGAGCCCAAGATCACTCGAATTAGGTTTGTCGAGGATGCCAGTCATTCACTGCCGGGGGCTATTGACTCGGGCAGCATTGATCTGGCTTTTACAGCTTACAACTCTGACAGAATTGCGGAAATTTACGCAATCAATTCCAACGGAGAACTTAGCGGCGACATTATTACCACTGCCAAAATTGAAAACCTTGGTTATGGATATATAGGCATCAATTCCAGGTTGGTAAAAGTGGGGGATGATCCTGCCTCAACTGCATCCCGTGACATGCGTAAGGCCTTCTCCACCATCCTGGCAGTCCACCGCAAGCCAGCAATCGAAGCGTATTATGGTCCTGATGGCGCAACCTTACTGGAATACCCAATTGTCCTTTCATCATGGGCATCCCCTCAACCGGGTGATCCGGGTTACCAGGAAGCCTTCTCGGTGGATGTGGATGGTACCCCAATCTATACCCTAGGGATGACTCAGTCTCAAAGAGTGGCAGCTGCGCAGCAAGCCGCGCTTGGTTTCTTTGAGGCAGCGGGCTTCACAGTTTCGGGTGGAACGGTTACGGCTGCTCCGGCAGGTGCTAAACTGAACTATCAGGTTATTGTCCCAGGGGGAGGTGTTGGGGATCACCCTGCTTATGGTCTTCTAGTAGCAGCCCAGGGAACTTTATCTGAGATTGGAATAACTTTGGATATATGGGATGTAGAAGATGTAAATTTACTTTGGGACGCCTTAGGCAATGGCACCCAGGAGCTCTGGACAGCCGCCTGGGGCTCAACAATAGATCCTGACTTGTTCCAGGTGTATCACAGTTCAAACACCTTTGACCAACCTGATGGAACGCACTCGAATCACTATTACATCCAGGATCAAGCGTTGGATGTGCTTATCATGCAAGCACGTTCAAGCGATGACCAGGCGTTGAGAAAACAGCTTCTCCAACAAGCATTTGACATCATCATGGATTGGGGTGCCGATATCCCCAACTATAACCGCAAAAATTTTGTTCTCTTCAGCACCCAGCGGATCAATACATCCACAATCACCCCGGATATCACCCCGTTCTGGAGCTGGCAGAACGACATTGAAGACATGGCCATGAAGTAGTCTATAATTTCAAGTACACAAAAAGTGCGGGTTAGAACCCGCACTTTTCCTCATTGCAAAACACATTTCTTCGTTGGATAATTACACCACAGATGAATTGCTTGACAGTCTCGCCTGTCCCGGTTAAAATTTCAGTTCGTTGCCGAGTTAGCTCAGTTGGTAGAGCATTCGACTGAAAATTGAAGGGTCC
>CAZOYK010000207.1:0-2856 GCA_964584065.1 uncultured Anaerolineaceae bacterium
GGTTGAATCTTAGTTTTCATGCTTAGTTGCTGCCTTTCGCGGGCTCCTCACGCTGATCTACTACATGAACGCGCTTGCGTCCGCCGGCGAGAGTTTCGTATTTTACGTAGCCTTCTTTAGTTGCAAAGAGTGTGTAATCACGACCCTGTCCCACATTCCAGCCCGGATGCACTTTGGTGCCGTGCTGACGAACGAGGATATTACCGCTGATAACAAATTCTCCGCCGAATTTTTTAATACCGAGGCGCTGCCCCTGGCTGTCACGACCATTGCGGGATGACCCGCCACCTTTTTTATGGGCCATTTCTCTACTCCGTTACGATTGATTGAACCAGTAATCTGGTGTACTGTTGGCGATGACCTGCCTTGCGGCGGTAATCGATCTTGGGTTTGTATTTGAAGATTAGAATCTTCTTGCCCTTGAAATGCTCTTTAACGGTTGTGTCCAGGCTTGCACCCGTGATGTAGGGTGTACCTACGGTCACAGAGTCGCCATCCACAAGCATCAGCACTTTATCAAGGGTGACTGCATCGCCGACATTGGCGGTCAGAAGGTCGACTGTTAGAGTCTTACCTTCTTCGGCGCGGTATTGCTTACCGCCCGCTTCAATAATTGCATACTTCATATTCTCTCCAATCTTTACTTTACCGCTTGCTGCGCGTGTCACCGCTCAGGGACGGGAAAGTTGGTGTACATAATGAACCCCAGCCAACTTTCGCTGGGGCAACGACCGATTATTATAAAGCAATATCGGGGAAGTGTCAAACTTTTTTCAGAGCAATTTCCGGTAATATTAGCGCCAGTCTGCTCGTTTGCCCGTACCCCCATTGCCTGGGATGGTAGTGTGGATGGTAGTGTGTCTGTTACTTATATCACATTTAAAATTCGACCTTGACCGGTCGGAAAAATTCATGTAGAATACCTAACTCGATGCCCCTATTGTCTAGTGGTTAGGACGCAGCCCTTTCAAGGCTAAAACCCGGGTTCGAATCCCGGTAGGGGCACCAGAAACTTCGCCAAAAGCGAAGTTTTTTTGTTCCCAGCCAATCCTTATAAACAATTTTCATTTTCATGGCTGAAACAGCTATACTTGACGAAAAGATTTTTCTCGAGTTTGAGGGCAAAATGACAAAAAAATGGGAACTTTTAATCATCGAACGCATTGGGAAAGTACGTTATTGGGGTGCACGGGAGATTGCAGAGATGACACACGAGCAGTATCTGCAGACTTGCTACCAAGCCCAGGTTGAAAATCCTACCAGGGAAATCATTTACTACGCTCTGCAGGATGGTTGGGAGCCTTTTTCCTACAACGTGTCTGCGATCGAGAACAGCGATACGATTGCTTTTCGGCGCTTATCAAAGCCGGAAAAAAACCAAAGCTGACTGACCCTCTAATTACAGTTGGAGAATAAGGCTTATTGGCTGAGTCCGCTTTCGGCAAACAGCCTCTCGAGCATAGCCGCGCGCGCTTCAGGGGTCATCAGAGTTGGTGTGGACCAGTTAAAGAACTGCACGGTGATCAATTCAACCCCCAGATATTTTCCATCGTAGAAGATGTGGCGGTCCAGAAAAGCTTTGTCACTATCATCAAACCAACCAAGCTGATCAAAGAAAAGATTCCCAAGCCCGTAATGGATGAGGCTATCGCCATAGAATTCAAGCAGGTGGGGCTGATGTGCCTGGCTGCCGCTCACAATCGTGGCACCGGCATCTGCCGCAAGGCGAAAATCGGCAATCATAGCCTCATTTGGATGCCAGCGGTAGATCTCCTGGTGTTGGAAGGTGAAAATCACGTGGTAGCCTTCATCCTTCAGGGACCGAATTTTCTCAGCCGCATTCTCCAGGTCACAGTGCAAAGCACCCGGATTGTTTTCACTGGCGGTGGCATAACCCGGAGCCTTGGCATTGCAGCCCAAAAACGCAATCTTATTGCCGTTGTGGGTGATCTTCAGGGGTTGTTTGGCTTCGTTGATATCGATTCCGCCGCCGTAGTACCCCCAGCCTTCCTCCTGGTACATTTCGAGGGTATGGACCATCGCCTCAGGTCCATAATCGCTGAAGTGATCCCCGGTGAGCTCAACCACATCGGTACCAATCTCGCGCATCAATTCAATGTAATTATCATCCGAACAAAAAACCAGATCCACTTCCTGCACCCATTGTGGAGGGGGACAGTCGCTGGCAAAGGGCACCTCGTTGCTGACATGCGCAATATCAGCCTCGCGCATCAATTGTCCGATGGAGACAGCTGGCGAGAGCACTCCGTAAAGTTCCATTTCTTTTGCAGTGGCGCGCGTCATGGCTGTCACACCTGTTAAAACGACGGTGGTGAGCAAATCTGCCTGGCGATTGTTAGCAGGGATTGAGTTGATGGCGGCATCAGCAACCTGATATTCCTCCCCGGTGACTTCCCTGGGACCTTCATCCCAGCCGATCTGGACAACAAGGGGAAAGTTTTCAGCCTCAAAATCTTTTTGGATCGGAGAATTCCCATCAAGGCCGATGACTTTCCAACGAAGCTCAAGTGTCTCGAAAGGCACAATAGCCCAGGCATTTTCATGTGACTGGCAGAAAGTGAGCAGGTTGTCTTCCGCCAAAGGGCGAACATCCCCACGTGGGTTTCCGTAACGCGTCTTGAGACTGTCAAAAATCGCTGGCGGCATCACTAATACTCTGGCAGGAAAGTCAGTGTTATTCTGCCAGAATGAAATTAGAGAATCAACTGAGACATCATCTGTCACCGTCGCGAATGGTGCTGCAAGTGTGTAGATCCAGGTGCTGATCGCTTCTTCCGCATCGATCGTAAGGCTGAGGAGAGCTTCTTCTTTGTTGGTTACCTGTATTAGTGTGGG
>CAZOYK010000208.1:0-2843 GCA_964584065.1 uncultured Anaerolineaceae bacterium
ACGGAAGATATTTACAAGATCTACGCCGAGAGCCTCAAGAGCGCCGAGCACCTGGCTCAGATCCAAAAGGAAGCCCGCGAGATCGTCGACGCGGCATTGGGACAATAACAATCGATCGTGCCGGTCTCTTGAGTGCGAAGCCTCGCACGATCAGGAGACCGGCGAGAACAAGGACCTTGTGCCTGCCCGGATCGATGAACACCAATGAATCTTTTCGTAGGCCGGATTGGAATGCGCAATCCGGCTTTATTCGTAGGTCGGACGAAGTACCGGCGAAGTTGTGTAATGAGACCGCCCAATTACGCTTGCTCAATAATCATCTTTCGCGGGCTCACTCCGACGCTCCTAAATTTAACGGAGGAGTGGTGAACTACACACCATTCCGCCCTACATCTGGGTCACCACTGGGGGTGACCCCTACAGGGGTCTTTCGTAGGCCGGATTGCGCAATTCAATCCGGCTTTTTTGTAGGTCGGAATGAGACCGCCCAATACCCTTCAACCAATTATTACCTTTCGCGGGCTCACTCCGACGAAAATTATAAAAACACAGATCAAACACGCGGCGGAGTCTTTGCAGGTTGGGGTGGCGTCACAATATTATGCCCTGTCTTGACATCCAAATAGCCAACCCACCAAAAACAGCATTCATAATAAAGACAGTGTTGATGAATCGTTATGCTTGTGCTGCGGTGGGTTGGCTACAACGCGTGTTCTCCTGTGTATGCCTTCTGACGCCAACCCACCCTACCGGAAAACATCACATTTGGACCAGTATTCGTAGGTCGGAATGAGACCGCCCAATACCCTTCAACCAATTATTACCTTTCGCGGGCTCACTCCGACGTGTACATTTTTGGCGGAGTGCGCAAAAGAAGCGCATTCCGCCCCACATTCGTCTATGAAACCACGGGGGGGTTACTCCTACTTCTGTGCTATTTTACAATCCAAAAATGATGAAAAAATAGTACCCCACTGCCATCGCCCAAAGCATAGAATCCAAGCGGTCGAGCACGCCGCCGTGACCGGGGATCAGGCTGCCGGTATCCTTCACCGCCAGCGTCCGCTTGATCAAACTCATGAGCGTGTCGCCAAAAAACGCCACAGGTCCCAATATCAACCCCAAGCCCGCCCCATTCAATATCCCCAATTCTGGCAGAGGCCTGCGCAGGATCCAGCCGATCAATATCCCCGAAAGCAGCCCCACCAAGGTGCCGCCAACCAAGCCCTCAAGGGTCTTTTTCGGGCTGAGCCTGGGCAGGATGTTGCGCTTGCCAAAGCGTGTGCCAATAAAATACGCGCCGGCGTCCACCAGCCACACCAACGCGATCGTCACCAGCAACCAAAGGTTGCCATGCGGCTGGCTTTGGTTGAGCGAGATGCCGTAAGCCCCCAACACGCCAATGAAGAACACGCCAAAAACCTGCAACCCCAGGCTGATGAAAGCTCTATCATCCCCATGCTCGTACTGCCACAGGCTGTAAAAACCCAGCACCGCCAGGATCACGGTCCACGCCAGCGGTTCCAGCCAGGCAGTTAGAAACATGCGCAGCAAAACCAGCGCGCCAATAGCAATCATCATCAAGGGGTAAGCTACCTTGAAGCCAGCGTTTTGGAGCATGCGGGCATACTCAAAACCCGCAAATGCCAGCACTGCAAAAAGGAACAGATTGAACGCAATCCCCCCAAGCCATGCCAGACCCAAAAACAGGGGCACAAAGATCAAAGCTGAGAGTGCCCGCTGACGGAACATTACTTTTTGCTCAATCCGCCAAAACGGCGGTCGCGTTTGGAATATTCTTCAAGAATCTGGCTAAGAGCAGCTTCATCAAAGTCCGGCCAGAGCACATCCGGAAAAGCCCACTCACTGTAAACGCTCTGCCAGGTGAGGAAGTTGCTGGTGCGCAGCTCGCCCGAAGTTCGAATGATCAGGTCGGGATCGGGAATGCCAACCGTGAACATGTTATCGGAGAGGGTTTGTTGGGTTATCTCCTCCGCGGGGATGCCTGCCGCGACGATCTTCCTGACCGCCGTCAGGATCTCGTCACGCCCGCCATAACTGAACGCCAGGATGACGTCAATGCGGGTGTTGTTTTTGGTCAATTCGATCGCGTCTTCAATTTTTTGACGTAATTGCGGCTCGAGATGCTCGAGATGACCGATGTGAAGCAGGCGCGCGCCCTCTTTGTGCAGTTCCGGAGTTTCGGTCTCAATGAATTCCCCCAAAAGGCCCATCAACCCGCTGACCTCTTCCTCGGGGCGTCGCCAGTTTTCAGTGGAAAAGGCATAAAAGGTCAGGTGCTTGATGCCAGCGTTGGCAGCGGCACGGATGACGCGGCGCAGGTTTTTCGTTCCGGCGCGGTGCCCAGCCAGGCGCGGCAAACCTCGCTGTTTTGCCCAGCGACCGTTCCCATCCATGATGATGCCGACATGTTCCGGCACGCTACTGGCTGTTTCGGTCATATTAGAATTCCATGATTTCTTTTTCTTTGCGGTCGCCGATCACGTCCACCTCAGCTACCATTTCGTTGGTCAATTCTTGCAAATCTTCTTCGCCCTTTTTGAGTTCGTCTTCGGAAATTAATTTCTCCTTTTCAAACTCGCGCAGGTCTTTCAGGCTGTCGCGCCGGATGTTGCGGATGGCAACCCGGCAATCCTCGAGGCGGGAATTCACCATTTTCACCAGGTCGCGCCGGCGCTCTTCCGTGAGGGGCGGCAGGTTGAGGCGGATCACCTTGCCATCACTGTTTGGGGTGAGGCCCAGATCCGATGCCTGGATGGCACGCTCGATGGCTTTAAAAGATGAGGAATCAAAAGGACGGATGAGAAGTTGACGTGACTCGG
>CAZOYK010000209.1:0-2824 GCA_964584065.1 uncultured Anaerolineaceae bacterium
CAGAGACCCCTAAAAGATGTCTTTTGCCTTTGAGATCGACGCCACTGGCCATCAAAACCGCGGCGTCACGTACCTGTCCATCTTGGCGCACCTTTTCATAACGCGCATCTAAGAACAGATACGGGCATTCAAACAGCGGGCTTTGGCGCCAGGCTTCCACGGTTTCATCCATTAGTGCAGTCGCTTTACTAACCTGGGCTGCCGAAACTGTGGTGCCACAGAGTTTCTCAGCATATGTCAGCAGCAGCGCTCTTTCGCTGCGTAAACCTTTCTCCAGGGCGCTTGGATAGAAACCACCGTTGCGCACTTGTGGCACATCGAAGGTGATTTCTCCCACTCGGGTCTTGACTGTTTTGGGTTTGTAGCCATTGGCCTGATCTTGCCGCTCTGGCGTGCGTTGGTAAGGTGCTGCTCCGAGATATTGCTGGCGCTCGAATTGCATGGCTGTGTTGATCATTTCTCGAATTAATTCCGGCAAGTGGGCAAATCCATTAGTTGCGATTTGCTCCAATAACTCGGGTGATAAGGTAAAATCGCCTTGGTAGGTCATGGTGCTTCTCCTTTCCTGAAGTTGGTAGCTTCTAAAAGGATACACCAGACCTACTATTTTTTGATAGTCAATTTGGGATGGTTCACAATAGGGTAACAAATATTTAAGCGGAAGAACGAGAAAGGACTTTACAGGGATCTCAAATTCGAGGATGATATTTGTGCTAACAAAACTCATCAGAAAGAGAGATCCCTATGGCAAATTATCAACTACAACACCTAAATTTGTCAACACGTTTGGACCTGGCAGGATACATGCTCGATCCAATGCGAGCCTGGGGCAGGGTGACGGAGTTGGCCCAAGAATATGGCGTGTCACGCAAATTTCTATACGAGTTGCGAGACAAAGCCAGCAAATCGGTAGTAGAAGCACTCACGGCAAAAGAGCCGGGACGTAAGGCGAACAGCAACATGGTAGAGATCGATGATGGTTTTATAAGGCGAGCCATAGCAGTTTCACTGAGCGTAGTACCTGGCACAATCCGTAGCGTGCAGGTGCTATTGGATTTGTTGTTTGAAGTGCATCGATCAACGGGATACATCAGCCAAACGGCAAAAAAGATAGGGCAGGATGCACTGGAATACAACCAGGGACTGAGCCTGCCGATCTTGGCGTTGGCAGAAGCAGATGAGATATTCCAGGGGCATAAACCCTGTCTCACCTTGGTAGAAGGGCGTTCCTTTCTGGTATTAAACCTTTCTGCGCAAGAGCATCGAGATGCAACAACTTGGGGGAGTGTACTCTTGGATGTTCAGAAGCAAGGTGTACACCTGGTGGATGTTGCCAGTGACGGCGCTTTGGGTATTCAAGCCGGGGTCAAGGAAGTCTCTGTGCACATCCCGCTGCGCCCAGACCTGTTTCACTTGATCCGCGAAGCTCATCGAGTGACCCAACGTTTGGAAAAACGGGCTTATACAGCAATCCATACCGCTGAACGGGCCAGAAGAGCCGAGCAGGAGCAAGAGATGCCCAAGAAACGCCGGGGCGCTCCCATCAAAGTGAAAGTAGAATTGTCTCAAGCTGAAGCAGAAGAAAGCCAGGCAATTGAGTACTTGGATACCTGGAGCTGGCTGTTGCATGAAATCCGCCAGGCGATTGAACCCATCGATTCGCAAGGGCGCATTGTCTCTGCCCAGCATGCCCGGCAAACCGTGTCAACCGCTCTCGAACTGCTCGTTACCCTGGATAGCCAGACCATCCGAACCTTCTCAACCCAATTCTTTGAAAAGCTGGATGAACTACTCGCTCCGCTGGAATGGCTCGAACAGGCTCTCGCCCCCTGGCGGGAAGGATTGGACCCTGATCTCGAAGCATGCATCATCTGGGCCTGGAAACATCAAAAAGAACTTGACATCACTGTTGACCAGGTCTTGCCCTACAACCTTCTGAACCTGGTCACCGCTTTTTGGAACGCCCTGTCTCTCTTTCATCGATCATCCAGTCTCGCCGAGTCTTTGCATAGTTGGCTGCGCCCATACTTGCAAGTTCATCGTGGCATGCCCCAGTGGTTATTGCCTCTATTACAGTTGGTCTGGAACCATCACGTTTTCCAACGCAGCCACAAACGACAGGGCAAGTGCCCTTTGGAACTCGCCGGGCTTGAGAATATCCCTACTTTATCCGAGCTATTCGATTGGTTGGCTCAAACTAAAAAATCGATCCCTCTGCCATCTGAATTTTTTAAGGTGCCTGAAATGTGTTACCCAATTCCTATATGAAAATGAACCATCCCAATAAAGGAATTGGCTAAAGAGAGGCATGCATACTATCAGGAGTTTTTTACTAAAGGGTTGCATTCTAATCTGGTTAGCATGGAATCGCAATTTCTCATCGAGAGAGGAGTTACGATTACACAAACAGAAAAGACTAGTCACATCAGCATTGCAGAAAGCGTGATTTTATATGGAATACCGATAACCATCTTGCCTGATGAGTACCCGTTAATACAAGCAGCAAAATGGGCTTCAGATCAAACCATGGATAGAGATCTGAAATATCATCTACAAGAATATATCGACTCTATGACTAGAGATGTGAGAACATCGATTGACAATGGTTTTCAAGTTGTATTTGTTGTTAATCATGAGATTGTTATTGAAAGAATGAATGAACAAACTTATATTGTAAAAGATTCCTTTTCAGATGCAGCAAAAGATAATGCTGGAGGATTTGATGAGATTAAATGGATAGATAAGGTATTTATCAGATCCAAACCAATTTGGCTCCAATTCCCTGACTATGTGATGTACCATACGCCAATTGATGAAATTGGAC
>CAZOYK010000210.1:0-2807 GCA_964584065.1 uncultured Anaerolineaceae bacterium
CTAATCCTTTTGAAGCTGTTCAAGAGGCGGGGCGAGTAGTTCGATCCGGTGGCATTCTTTTGCTATCCGTTCCTCACCTGAGCCGGTTGCATGAGTTACCCAATGATTATTTTCGTTTTACTGAAAATGGTCTGAGATACTTGGCGCAAGTCGGGGGTTTTGAGGTTATTGAAATCGTTCCAACAGGAGGTTTGCTGACCTTCCTAAGCCACCAAATTTCTTTAGCCTTTTTGATCTCTTTATGGCCCCTTAAAATATTTAGACCAGTTATTTTGATGATTAATAAGTACTTGTTTACTAAACTGGCGAATCTTCTGGATCGCTTAACCCGGACTGAATTGTTATTTCCTCAGGGTTATGTCATGGTAGCCAAAAAACTATGAATTGGCAATTAGTTCGCAAAATTGTTCGAATCATTGGCAGTTTTGTGGGTTTGTGTATTTTCCTTTATTTGGTCTTTGATGGACTAAAAAAACTTGCGGGCACTTCAACCACCATAGATATTTCTTGGAAACACGTTGCTTTAACACTTATTTTCTACTTGTTGACATATTTTTTCCAAATATTAAATTTCAAGCTTATCTACGCTTCTCTTCATCAAACCGTTAGCTTACTAACAACTATTATTGGGTATTCCTTTTCCTTTTTGCCAAAGTATATTCCCGGCTATGTCTGGGGATACTATTCCAGGTCTGATTGGTTTAAGGAGAAGGCTGAAATACCCGGTGGATATTCCTGGCAGGCATCAATTGTCGAGATGCTTATAACTGTTCTTACAAGCTCTTCAATCTGGCTGGTATATTATTTCACAAAAACAACGGAAAAATTCTGGGCATACTTGATCCTGGTCATGCCCTTTCTGGTCATTATTCCGATTAATAAGTCGTTGACATTTCTACGGATTTACTCAAATACAAGAAAATGGTTCAAGAATGTCGAAGTAGTACCGTTTAATCACTGGTTGATAATCACGATGAATTCATATTTTCAGTGGGTATTATTTGGAGTGGGCTTGTGGGCGCTGAGTCGGATTTTTTCACAAACAGGCTTAGTTAATCCACGGGATTTTTTCGATTTTATATATATTTTTGCAAGGAGTTGGTTAAGTGGATTCTTGGCGATTCTCATTCCGAATGGTCTTGGCGTTCGTGAAATTGTGCTAAAAGAACTGCTTGTAAGTGGAAATATAGTCAGCAAGAATTTATCCACAATAATTTCGACTCTATCTCGCTTAATCTTGCTTTTTGCTGAATTTGGTTGGCTGATCCTTGCAATTTTTGTGAATCGTAGCCCTAAAAAACAAAAATACATCGAAAGTACTATTGAATAAACCTGCATACTGACTTATGATCATACAAAATTCAATGGAGGAACAAATGAAAAAGACTGTTAATATTTTAGCCGCAATACTCATCATGTTAGTTTTGGCAGCAGCACCGTTTGAGAGCAACCATCAAATAGTAATTGCTGACGCGACCACCAAAGCCTTAGCAACTAACTACACCTTGGTAAATCTTGGTGACGCTCAGGCAACTGTGTCTGCCCAATATCTGACTCCCACAGGAACCGAATGGGGCGATTCGATTTTCAAAAGCTTCACAATCCCTGCTGGTGGCAACCAAATTGTTCGGCAATATGATGATACTGGCCTGACACCCGGGCGAGGATCGGTAATTATTTCATCCGATCAACTTTTGGGCGCGATGGTCCAGGAAGTTACCCGGACGGGCGTTCCAACTTCAGGAGCTTATACTGGTGTAGGCACTCCAAGTGCAACCTGGTACGTTCCTTTGGCTGCTCGCCAGGCAAACTCCGCAACCGGTAAGGTTAATTCCCAAATCATTGTACAAAATGTAACTGCCGCAGCGGTGGATTTCACGGTTGAATATTTCTCATTGAGTACGGGAGCCCTGGCTTTCTCAAGAGATTACACAGCCTTGGCCGCTGGTGCATCCCAATTGATTGATTTGGATTTGGAAACAGGTCTAACCGCACCATGGTGGGGATCAGTAGTTGTATCCACAACATCCGGATCTTTAGGCGTAGTTTCAAACCTTTTCTTTGGCGCTGACAGTCTGAATGCATTCAACGCTTTTGCCGCTGAAAGTGTAACATCATCCTGGCGCGTGCCTTTGCTGTATGTCCGCCTGCCAAACACATTAACTACTTCTCTGACTGTTCAGAACCTCAGCGGTGGCACCTTGCCAGCAGGCGATATTGAACTTGCTTGTATCAAAAACCCGGCTGCTGCAGGTTCGGATTTTACAATTTATAGTGCCACTCAGGTTCTGAATAAGAGTTCCTACACATTCAATACTTTTACAGATACCACCAACTTCCCGACTCCTAACTGGTACGGAAGCTGCAAAGTTACATCACTCTCTGGTCAAAACATAGCAGTACTGGTTCAGGACCGTTATACCAAGAACGCAGAGCAATCCATGTACGATGCTGTGCCTGGAAACTTGACGAGCACAAATGTGTCCGTGCCTTTGGTCGCGAAGAGACTGGCTAATGGATTTGCCAATACCGTAACAATTCAGAATTTGGCAACAACCACTGCTACTTTGACGATTACATACATCCCCACTGGTGGTGGCACTAATATCGTTCGAACAGGCGTCACTATTCCTGCAGGTGGTAGTATCATCCGCAATTTCCGCCTTACGACAACCGAAGCTCCCGATATGCCCGATGGTTGGGTAGGTTCAATGGTGGTTGAGTCTGACACTCCCATTGCAGCTTTTGTTCAGAATACCTACCTCACAGCCTATGGTGACCGGTTGATGGCCTACTTAGGTTTCAAT
>CAZOYK010000211.1:0-2791 GCA_964584065.1 uncultured Anaerolineaceae bacterium
ACTCTCGACCTTCTCAATGCCATTGAGACGCGCTCCCAACTGCGCTATGGGCCCAATATTGCTCGTTTAAGAGAAAACTCTTACCTTTTCTCGAATGGACCTGGAGGGATTCGAACCCTCGACCTCTTCAGTGCGATTGAAGCGCGCTCCCAACTGCGCTACAGGCCCGTACTCCATCCAGATTTCAAGAGTCAATATTCTAACGGTTTGAACCGCGAATGTCAAGCGTTTTTGGATTCTCCCAAAAGAGCACTACTAAGCAGAAATAAAAAAAGCCAGCCCTGTTCAGGCTGGCTTTCGGCTAATTTGGATAGGATTAAGCGCCGGTATTGGTGACAGAAGTGGTTTTCTTCTTTTCCTCTTTCACTTTGCGCTTTTCTTTGATGGACAGTTTGGGTTTCTTGCGTTCTTCTTTTCCAGCTTTGTCTTTGGTTGCCATAATGTACCTCCGTTCAATAATGAGCTTGCCTCTTAATTATAGCCGATTACAGCAAAATTGGATGAGACCTGCATAGCCTCGCCTGTTATGAGAGGGTTGATGTGATTTTTTCCTCGTGAATCACATAAAACCTTTCGAACCTTTTGCGACCCTGCCTGCTTATTCCGAAAGACCACCAAGCACCTCGAGCAGGCTTGCTTCACTAACCTGGCTGTGGGGACCTCTCGCGCGCCATAATTCATTGCCCTGGTGGTCAATCAACAGCGCGAAAATGTGCTCCTCATCTTCCAAACCCAAAGCAGTCCGGAAATCATCCTTCTCAAGGTAAAGTGTGATCGTGCGCTCCCGCGATTTTGGGTTGGGGATGCCTGCCCGCATGCCCTCGTTGATGAAAAACCTGGAAAAGGCGTTCAAGGAGCGAATGGTGGGCAGTTCGTAGTAAACCAGTCCCGGGAATTGGGCTTCGCAGGACTCAGCCAGTGGGATCCAGGTGTTCACCTCATCCTGGTGCCATTGTTGGAAGGCGATAAAGAGCAAGTTGTAATCACCCTCAAAATCCTGGGGGAGGGTTAGTTTCGCCCTTTGCAAATTTGATCCGTTTACTGTTGGAAAAGTCATGGTGGCACCTGTCAGTTTCTCTTGTGATTGTTGGAAGGTCATCCAGCTTGCGTGGAACCGCTGCGGTAGGCAATCAAAACACGCTCGCGTGCCAGGCTGTGGTCAACAATTGGACCCGGATAGTCGCTGTCGATCTGGCAGTGCATCTTCTGCTGCACCTCGACGGGCATTTCCCAGGGGGTGTGGATGTATTTGGTGGGCACGAGCGCCAGCTCTGGCACCCAGTGGCGCACATAGTCGCCCTGGGGATCAAACTTGAGTCCCTGCAGGATGGGGTTGAAGACCCTGAAATACGGCGCGGCATCCGTGCCCGTGCCGGCGGTCCACTGCCAGCCGCCGTTGTTTGAGGCTGGATCGCCGTCCAACAACTGCTGCATGAAATAGCGTTCCCCCTCCTGCCAGTTGATCAGTAAATCCTTGGTCAGAAAGGATGCGGCGATCATGCGCGCACGGTTGTGCATCCAGCCGGTGGCATTCAACTGGCGCATAGCGGCATCCACCACTGGGTAGCCTGTGAGCCCTGCTTTCCAGGCAGCCAGGCCACTCGGGTCATTGCGCCAGGGGATATCGCGCAGCTCAGCCCGAAATGCAGTTTGACGCACATAGGGGAAGTGATAGAGTATGGCGGCATAAAACTCCCGCCAGATGAGTTCATTGAGCCAGGTTTCTGCACCTTTTTGGGCGGATGTGGTGCTCGTTGATTGCGAGGCTTCCTGCGCCGCCCAAACCGCCTGGCGTGCGGAGAGCATTCCTAAGCGCAGGTATGGGGAAAGCCGCGAAGTGCCTTCCATGTCCATGCGGTTGCGCATCTCGGAATAGTCAAAAATCGCGCTATCGCTAAAGCCAGAAAGCTTGCGTTCTGCCTCCTGCTCGCCCGCCTTGAACAAACTCTCAGCTGGGTGGGATGGATCCTCTGGTAGCTCAAGGCTGGCAAGGGTGGGAATGGCAGCGAGATGCTCCGGGGCAGGGATGGGGCTGCCGCTGGCTGGCAGGCTGCGCCACTTGCGGCTGAAGGGGGTAAAGACGGTATAGGGGGTATTGTCGGCTTTGAGCAGCATTTCCGGGTGGAATACCGTGACCCCGGGTAGAAGCTTTAAGGGTAGGAAAAGCGCAACATTCTTATCGCGTTGACGGGCATAAGGGGAGTAGTCTTCTTCAGCAAAGATACCTTCGGCACTCGTGTCTTGAACCAAATCCGCCAGCACCTCAAGCGGATCGCCCCGCCGCAGGATGAGCTTGCTGCCGAGTTGTTTCAGGCTTTTGTCCAATTCTCTCAGACCATCCAACAGGAAAGCCAGGCGTGCTTGACCCGTATACTCCGAAGCCAGCAATTTTGGATCCAGGATAAATACAGGCACAATCACCTCAGCCTGCCGCAGAGCTTCGGTCAGTGCCTGATTATCACTTAAGCGCAGGTCGCGCCTGATCCACCAGATAGCTGTTTTCATAATTTCTATCCTCGAATTTTCTTTTTTGATTCTACCATCTGTCGGTTTTTGTTGACCTGCAGGGCTAAACACTCTCGCCCTCGTAGGGTGGTTCATCGTGCTCGAAGAGTATGCGTAGCCTGCCCCATGTATTTTCGCGGGGTTCAAGCCGACCTTTCTGTCATTCTGAGCCTCTTTTGCGAAGAATCTGATTTTTACCAAATAGATCCTTCGCGTTGCTCAGGATGACAGATGTTATGTACTGTCGTTGAGCTTGAGGTGTCTTTTTGTCGGAGTGAATCCGCGG
>CAZOYK010000212.1:0-2770 GCA_964584065.1 uncultured Anaerolineaceae bacterium
CACCGTTGACTTCAACTTTAAAGACATAGCGGTTGGTGATTGAATCGTAGAGCATGTCGTGGGCGGAACGACCGGTCACATTTTTGATGTTGATGATCTTTTCTTCCGGTTCAGTGAGAGTGTAGGGCTTAAAATTGCGCATCTGCTCGAGCCAATAGCGGTAATCTCCGCTGGCGTCCAACAGGCGGGCGGCGTTTTGGTCGTCCAGAGCCTTCCACCACAAGCTGAAGAACATGGTGCGGTTTTCCATCTCTGCTTCGAATTGCTGAAAGCGGGCGATGTTGATCTGCGCGGTTTGGTCCTGCGTGTTGGCGGCGAAGCTTAAGGAAGCAAAACCATACAGGCGGTAGCCAAGCTTGTTCATCTCTTCCAGTTCACGTGCCAGTTGGAGGAATTTTTCGCTGCTGATATCAGGCGTCAGTGCTTCGCGTTGGCTTACAAACTTCTCCACGCGTGCTTCGAGATCCTGATAGGCCTGGTTGATTGCCGGATCGGTGAAACTCGCAAAGAGTTCGTTCAACTTCCAGCCGGATTGGGTATAGGTGGGGATATTTTCGCTCATTGAAGGTCCTTTTTAGTTGTTATATTCGCTCTATGATACCCCAGGAGAGCCCCCTTGCGCGAAAATTGCGTACACACATGGCCTTACCCTGAGAAATGGGGTGGACAAGCTCTCAACAGCTGTGATTTTCAGGCTTTTTGGATGGTGACGGTCAGTTTTAAGCCTTGACCAACGCCAGCAGATTCGGCTCTGATCGATGCCCCCTGCAACTCCACCAAGGCTTTGCAGATCGCCAGGCCGAGACCCATCTTGCCTTTTGAGCCAGTGCGGGCTTTATCCGCCTGGTAGAATCGCTCAAAGATCAGGGGCAGGTCGTCCGCGGCGACGCCATCGCCGGTGTCGGTAATGCTGAGTTCAACCTGCTCGCCAACCTTGCTGGCGAGTGTCACAGTGCCGCCAGCTGGAGTATGGCGCAGGGCGTTTTCCATCAGGTTTTTCAACACCTGCAGCATACGTCCCTCGTCCACGTTGATCATCACCAGGTTTTTGTCCAGGTTTAGCCGCAGGTCAACTCCCTGCTGGCTGGCGATCGGTTGAAAAGCCTGGGCGATGCGCTCAAGCAGTTCATTAGGAGCAACGGGATTGAGCAAAATCTCAATCCCTCCGCCCTCAGCTTGCGTCAGCACAGTCAGATCTCCCACAAGCCGTTTCAGATTATCCAATTCAGTTTTGATAATTCCGAGTTGCTGTGGGTTCAGGCTGACATCGCCATTTTCGTACATTTCGATGTAGCCGGAGATGATCTGGAGCGGCGTGCTGAGGTCGTGGGTGATATCCGCTGTGAGGCGTTTGCGATCGGCATCCGCACGCGCGAGATCTGTGCTCATGCGGTTAAAACTCTCGCTTAGACGTCCAATTTCATCTTTGGAAGTAACTTCCACCTGCTGCCCCAAGGCTCCTTGCGCCATTTGCTCAGAAGCTTGTGTCAACCTGCGAATTGGCTTGAGGATGCCTGCAGCCAGCAGCATTCCGATGATGACTGCGGTCAGGATGCCCGCGCCTGCCGCGATCACGATTGCCAGATTTACCTGGTCCATAAACGCTTGTTCAGACAAGGAGAGTTCCAGACTTTTCTCATCGATCAGTATCCAGGCAACCAGTTCCCCATCCACCTCCACTGCTCGAGCACCTTTAAGCCAATGGTCTGGCACGAAAACTCCCACAGACAGATTTTGCATGGGCAAAAGGGTTCTTCCTTCTTTATCCACCAGACCACGAATCCCACGAATATCTTCCGGGTTGGAATCTTTTGGTGGGGGTGAGAACAGCGAGTCAGCGCCACTGCGCAACATTGTCGAGAGGTAGTAATAGACAAAGCCATCCATCGCCTGGTTGTTTTCGTAGTAGGTCTCCACCAGCACTGACATTTCCTCAACCTGTTGGTCGATGACCAGGTTGCGCAGGGATTGACCGGATCTGAACCGGACAAACAGCAGCGCCACCAAAATAGTCAGCAGGGCAACTGCCGCGTAGGTCAGGATCAAGCGAATTTTGAGCGACCGTTTCAAGACTCACCCTCCAAAAACCGGTAACCCACCCCGAAGACGGTTTCAATATAGGTCGGCTCCGCCAAGTCATCCCCCAGCTTCTGGCGCAGATTGCGGATGTGGATCTTGATGGTTGCCTCAGAGCCGGCAAAACCGTTATCCATCAGGCGCAAGCTGATCTCCTGCCGCCGAACCACTTTACCGGCGGATTCCATCAACTGGGTCAGAAATACAAATTCGAGCGGTGTCAGGTCGATCAGTTCGTCATCCATCCGAACTTCATGGCGGGATCTGTCCAGGGTCAGATTTTGTACCTTCATGACCGCAAGCACCCTATCGCTGACCGCCACACGGCGCATGACAGCCCGGATGCGCATCAGAAGTTCGCGCAGGCGGAAAGGCTTGGTAATGTAGTCATCCGCTCCCAGTTCAAACCCTCGGACGACATCCGCTTCCTGCTGTTTGGCGGTGATCATGATCACCGGCAGGCTGCTTTCGCTGCGAAGCTTGGAGATGAACTGGTAGCCATCCATGTTGGGCATCATGATGTCGAGCAGGATCAGGTCGATGCCGCCGGCGTGGAAGATTTCCATCGCCTCAACCCCGTCGTATGCCAGGCAGATCTCAAAACCCTGGTTTTCGAGGTATTCCTGCAGCATCAGCTGCACATTGCGGGTGTCGTCGACAACTAAAATTTTTCTGCCCATAGTGTGATTATAGC
>CAZOYK010000213.1:0-2711 GCA_964584065.1 uncultured Anaerolineaceae bacterium
AATCACAGGCTGCGGTATTTTTCCGTGATGGTCGCGCCTTGGACGTTTTAGGTCCAGGACGTCACACAATTACTACTGCGAATGTACCCTTGCTGACCGGTTTGCTTGGTAAACTCTTTGGCGATCGCACCCCCTTCACGGCAGAAGTTTACTACGTCTCCATGCGGGAATTTGCTGATCGCAAATGGGGAACCCCGCAACCGATCATCGTCCGGAATACTGGCGTCGGTCTCGGAATCGCTTTGTTACAAGGTTTCGGCCTACAGTTTTCAGGTGAATGATCCCCAGCAATTCGTCACACAGATCGTTGGACAATTGGGCGGTTTCCGCACAGCTGATATCGAAAACCGGCTGCGGACCATGCTGCTCTCCCGTTTGCAGGACGTTCTTGGTGAAACCACATCGGAGAATAATGTTCTTGATCTGATTGGTCTGACCGATGAATTAAGTGCTGCTGTTCGCGCAAAAGCCCAAGACGATTTCCTGGGTGTTGGTTTGATCCTGAAATCATTCTACATTGGCAACCTGAAGCCTTCAGATAAATCTGCCAAAGAATTGCGCGACATGGGTATGCTTGATATGCAAACCTATACCCAACTCCAGGCTGCAGATGCCATGCGCGATGCTGCCCAGAACCCCTCTGGCGGCGCTGGCCTGACGGCAGGTATCGGAGCTGGTATGGGTATTGGCAACGTTCTGTCCGGCTCTCTGGCAGGCATGACCCAAAATCAACAGTCCCAGACCCAGCCGACAAGCTCAGGCGCTTCAGCAGCCATGCCAGATGTCATGACTCCCTCTGAGGCAGCTGGATTCCTGAAAGTCTCTGAAGAAGATGTTTTGGCAGCCATTAACGCAGGCGAATTGAAAGCACGCAAGATAGGTAGTGCCTACCGCCTGACTAAAGAAGCACTCCAGGAATATCTCAACGGATAACCTACTACTACTTAAGAATTGGGCTGAGGAATATGACCTCAGCCTTTTTGTTTTGTTATAATGGGGGTAGAACACTCCATGAAACTTCAGGAATACAAGGCAAAGTCGATTCTAAAGGATGCGGGTATACCCTTGCCAGTTTCCACATTGGCGACCAATGCCGTACAGGTCAAGCGGATAGCTGCTGAAATTGGCTATCCTGTGGTATTAAAAGCACAGACCCTTGAGCCTGGTCGGGGACGTGCAGGTGGGGTTAGGATCGTTCAAAATGAGTACGAAATTGAGAATATCAGTAACCAGATTTTCAAATTAGTCCTCAATCAACATCCGATCCAATTCATTTTGGTAGAAAAAGCCTTCACCTTTTCAAAAGAATACTACTTTGCTGTCATTTCAGACCTGGATGCCGGTTGTCCGGTGTTAAGACTCTCGGAAGCTGGCGGTGCAACCTACCTGGAGCCCGAGTCTTTCAAAAATGCCCGCTGTGTTGATCAGCCGGTTGACATAAATGTGGGTTTGAAGGATTTCCAGATTCGTAGGCTGATCACTCAATTAGGCATTGATCCTTCTCTTTGGAAACAACTTCAGCTGATCGCCCATAGAACCTACGATGTTTACCGCCAATATGACGCCACTCTGGTTGAAATCAACTCTCTGGTAGTGACCCAACAAAACCAACTATTCGCGCTTGATACCAGGATCAGCGTCGATGGTCAATCGCTCTTTCGTCAGGAGCGTTTGTATGACTCCTTCGATCCATCTTATTTTGGATGGGATGAACGGCAGGCATTGAAGTACGATGTCGATTATCACAGTTTTCCAGGTGAGATCGGATGCATTGTCAATGGAATGGGATTGGCTTATCTAACCATCGACCAACTTATCGGGATAAACATGATGCCAGCAGCAATGATCGACATTCATGGAGGAGCAACCAGTACCTCCATTGCATCCTCACTGGAAATGCTCCTTTCAAATGCAAGAGTGAAAGTAATCATCATAAATATTTTCGGTGGGATGACCCGCTGTGATGAAGCCGCGGATGGTTTGCTTCAGGCGCTTGGTGGAGGATTGCCAAAAAAACCAATATTTATCCGTCTTGAAGGAACAAATGACGATTCCGGTCTTGATTTGCTGCACAAGAACGAAAATTTGACCTTTTTTGGCACTACTGACGCACTTGTAAATGCCGCGGTCTGTTGGTTGAGGGGGGAAGAGCAATGAGCATCCTTATAGGTGCAGAATCCCGAATTATGATCCAGGGTATTACCGGACGCAGAGGTCACTTTCATGCTTTGCAGATGCTAAAAGCTGGCAATCAGATCGTAGGTGGTACTTCTCCAGGTAAGGGGGGTGATTGGTGCCACGAAAGTCGCTTACCGATTTTCGATACGGTCAGAGATTGTGTGGATGCTACCAACGCAGACGTGAGCGTGATCTTTGTCCCGCCTCATTCGACAGCTGATGCCATCCTGGAAGCGATTGACAGCGGTGTGAGAACGATCATCTCCATCACGGGCTCTATTCCCTTACAGGATATGATGATCGTAAAGTCCGCCCTGAAAAATTCCGATTCTCTGCTGGTTGGTCCTAACTCGCCGGGTGTGCTTGTTCCTGGTATCGCAAATGCGGGCATATTCCCGAATGACATCGCCATCCAGGGAAATGTTGGTGTGATCTCCCGCTCAGGTACGCTCTGTTATGAAATTGTGGATACGCTAAAACATGCAAGTATCGGTGTGAGCACGGCTATAGGAATCGGTGATGACCCTATTATC
>CAZOYK010000214.1:0-2706 GCA_964584065.1 uncultured Anaerolineaceae bacterium
GATGCGCCTTGCCAGCAAAAACGATCTGAACAGGTTTACGGGCATTGGTCACAATCCGCAGCAGGCGATCGTAATCGCGGAAGAGCAGGTTGGCGCGTTTGTACGTGGCAAAGCGCCGAGCGAAGCCGATCGTGAGCGCGGTCGGGTCCAGCAAAACGCCGCTGGCAACCGTCTGAACCGGATGAACGCTGGTGTTTTCCCACTGGTAACGGGCGCGACCGACCATATAGTTGATCAGTTTGCGCTTGAGGTGCAAGCGCACGCGCCAGAGGTCATCATCAGGGATGTTTTCAACCCTCTCCCACATGGCAGGATTGTCGAGATCATTCTTCCAATCAGCGCCTAGATAGCGGCTGTAGAGAATGCCAAGCCGGCGGGCAAGCCAGGTGCCGGTGTGGACACCGTTGGTGATGTAAGAGATCGGCACTTCCTCAGCCGGCGTTTCAGGCCAGAGGTACTGCCACATGCTGCGTGATACTTCGCCGTGCAGCTTCGAGACGCCGTTGCGATAGTCGGAGAGCCGCAATGCCAGCACTGGCATGCTGAAAACTTCGTCCGACCAGTCTGTTTTTACTTTGGCAAGATCCATGAATTGATCGCGGTTGAGTCCAAGGTCGCACCAAACACCTGAAAAATACTTGTCGATCAGCCAGGCGGGGAACTCATCATTACCAGCAGGCACAGGCGTGTGGGTGGTGAAGATGCTGGTTTTGCGGACGGCTTCCTTGGCTTCTTCGATGGTTTTGCCTTCAACCATGAGCTGGCGCACGCGTTCGAGCGTCAGGAAGGCGGAATGCCCTTCGTTCATGTGGTAAATGGAAGGCGTGTAGCCCAGGCGCTGCAGCGCGCGCATGCCGCCAATGCCCAGCAGCATCTCCTGCGAGATGCGCAATTCGGGATCGCTGATGTAAAGGCGGTCCGTGAGCTGGCGGTCCTGGTGGTTATTCTCGGGGATATTGGTGTGCATCAGGATGAGCTTGTTGCGCCCGATGTTGAGCTCGTAAAGCCTCGCGAAAAGGCTGCGCCCTGGCAGTTCGATCGAGATGGTGATCGGTTTACGCTCTTCGTCATAGAGGGCGATCAGAGGCAGGTCGTTGAAATTGAGCTCAATGTTGCGGGCTTCCTGCCAGCCGTCTTCGCTGATCTTTTGCGAGAAGTAGCCAAAGGTGTATAGGAAACCGACTGCCACCAAGGGCAAGCCGAGGTCGCTGGCTTCCTTGAGGTGGTCGCCCGAAAGCACGCCCAAACCACCGGCGTAGACCATCAGGGACTCGTGCAGTCCGTATTCAAACGAAAAGTAGGCGATTTGCTCTTCCGTCAGGGCGGGGTAGGTGTTGCGGAACCAGGTGTTGTCCGCATACATGTAAGCATCGAACTCGCGCATGATCCTGTCGTAACGTTCGAGGAAGTAGCGGTCCTTGATCAGATCTTCGTAGGTCTGGGGATCAACTTTCCTGAGGAAAACGATCGGGTTGTGGGTGGATTGTTCCCACGTGAGCGGATCAATTTCCTTGAACATGCGGGCGGCTTCGGGGTTGCCGACCCACCAAAGGTTGTGGGCAAGGTCAGCCAGCCGCTTGATGCGATAGGGCAGGTCAAAGCTATTCGGGGCTTCTCGAATGATTTTATTCATAATTACGTTATGCAATCCTTTCAATGCCAGGGTTAGCCAGCAGACAGATTAACAGAAGCGGATAAGGTACGCTTTAGCAACGTTCTATTATACCCATTAACGCGAGTTAAGTGGGATTAGTCTGACCAGCTGAACACGATTTTGTGTAGGTTTCGTGCCTGCTCCGCTTTTTCGTGCATTCGCCTTTACGAATTACCCATCACCTATCAGCTACCAGCTACCAGCTGTCACCTAATTCCACTTTTTACACTTTTTACACTATTTACACTGTTTTTTGATAGTGCAGAAAGGCTGTTTGCGTGTAAAAACTCCTTTTGTTAAGGTGCGGAGGCTTGAATTGCGGGTATAGTATAGCACATATGTTCTATTTATGCAAATCGGTTTGGTGGAAAAGTTGTAAAGTGCCGCAGGGGAAGGCTTTGCACTTTCCTCGCGATTACGATCTGGCAGCATTTTATGGAGCAAGTACTGCTCACAAATTCCGGGTCAACGAAAAATGTTCTGATAGAATATACAAGACATTATCGAACGATGTAGGCAGGAGGAGGCTTACTTGATTAATTCCGCAAAAGACTATCCAATTTCCCAAATCTTCGACATTGAAACTAAGGTTGTTTATAAAATTCCTCGGTACCAACGTGAATATAGCTGGGGGCGTACTGAATGGGAAAATCTTATCGACGATATACTCGATAACGACGCTGGTTATTATTTAGGGTCAATCATCTGTATAAATCCGACTAACGACTCGCTAGAAGTTCAGAAACTTGAACTAATCGACGGTCAACAGCGATTGCTGACATTATCTCTACTTTTTGCAGCCCTTTATGCTCTGCTGGATAGTAAAAAACTTGAAGGTGACATTCAAGCAGAAAAATTCAATATCCGCCGAAAATTAATCCTTAAAGGCACCGATGACCAGATACGATTAATTCCACAGATTCAAAACAAGAATCAAGAAGATTACATCGGTTTACTTTCTTCTCTTCATATTTATCCAAACACTCCTGCCCCAGCATATGCAGGAAATCGGCGTATACAACGAGCATTTCAATACTTCGCAGATCGTCTTA
>CAZOYK010000215.1:0-2677 GCA_964584065.1 uncultured Anaerolineaceae bacterium
CGCCGGATACACTCCGCCGCCAGTCCCGCCTGCGCAAATCAACAGTCGCACTGGTAGTACTCCTTTCAGAGGCTGTTTTGTTCGTCCCCTGGCGAGCAACATTCATCACGATTCCAATAGCAGCCATCGTTGCTGTCATGCTGGATCCACCCGCACTGATGAAGGGCAGAGCGTTTCCGGCAAAGGGCAGCAAACCAACAATGACCGAAACATTGATCAGGGCTTCTATCACGATCCAGGTTGTCAGACCGAATGCCAGCAGAGATCCCAATTGATCCGGAGCGTTGCGGGCAATTTTGAAACCGCGCCAGATGAGCATGACATAAAGCGCAATCACGATCATCGCGCCAACGATGCCGGTTTCTTCAGCCAATACAGCAAAGATACTGTCAGTATGCGGCAGGGGCAGACCAGTGAATTTGGTGTTGGCCTTGCCAAGACCCACGCCGAAGATGCCACCTTTGATAATCGCTTCAAAGGTGCGCCGGATGTGATAGGAACTTTGGGTGGGATTTTCAAGACCGGACAAATATTGGGCGAAACGAATGCGCCCAGTCGGCATGACGTTGATGAGGAAAATAAATCCCAGCACACCCACCAGGATAACAATACCGACATGTTTCCAGTCACCGCCTGCCAGGAAGAGGAGCATGATGCCCAGCACCAAAACGGTCAGACCTGCACTCAAATCTGGCTGTGCAAGGATCAATGCCACAATAAATCCGATGCCAAAAGACAGCGGCAGGAGGTAGTTCTTGAAATCCCTCAGCATGTCTTTGTTATTCGTCAGCCAGACAGACAGGTAAAGAATTGAGATCAACTTGGCGAATTCTGCAGGCTGGATCGATCCTCCAACCAGCGAGCGGGCAGAGTTGTAGCGTACTTCGCGGACAACCAAAACGACAAAGAGCGCGCCGATGATGACAAGCATCATGGGAACGACCCACTTGCGATAGTGATGGTAGTCGAAGTAGCTCAGCACTGTCGCGCCTGTGATACCCAGTATTACCCAGATAACCTGTCTCAGGAAAATCGAATTCTGACTATCGCTGATCGTCATCGAGACGTCCCAGCTGGCAGAATAAACCATCAGCAAACCGATGACCAGCAGGCTGGCAACGATCAAGAGCAGACCCACGTCAAATGAGAGGGACTGCACGTTGGTACGGCGGCGGGTTTTTGGAGTGGTTGCATTGATCATAGTTCGTTCACCCATTTTCTGAAGGCTTGCCCCCGTTCTTCAAAATCTTTGAAGGCATCGTAGCTGGTGCATCCAGGCGAGAGTAAGACGACGTCTCCTTCTTCTGCCTGGTTGTGTGCGGTTTTGATGGCTTCCTGCAAGGTGGCGCAGCGGACGACTGAATGCATTGCCTGCCCCGGTTTTTTCGGTCCGATTGCTTCTGCAATCAGATCGCCTGCTTCACCAAAGATCACCACGCGTGAAACGCGTCTGCGGATCAATTGAGCGAGTTTGTCCCAGGGCAGTTTCTTATCGCGCCCGCCAAGCAGCAAGACGATGGGTTCCTCAAAGGAGTTGATGGCGGCAATAGTACGTTCAGGTGCTGTGGCGATTGAATCGTTGTACCAGTTGATACCATTCAGTTCGCGCACCAGCTCCAGCCGGTGGGGAACACCATCAAAAGTCTCAATTCCCAGCTGGATGCCCGGCAGACCAATCGTTGCACCTGCCGCGATAGCACAAGCTGCCAGGGTGTTGTAAAGATTATGCTCACCGCGCAGGTTGATCCATTCCACTGGAAGCATCTTGAGTTTGTCGTTGCCGATCTGCAGCAAGATCTGACCTTTGTCCACGTAAGTGCCGTTCTGGCGGTAACCAGGAGCCTTTTTGCCAAAACTGATTACGTCAGCGCGAGCCTCAGCAAGCAAATCCCACGAGCCTTCGTCGTCGCGATTGAGCACCGCCACATCGCCTTGAGTTTGGTAGCGCAGGATGCGAGATTTGGCTTCAATGTATGCCTGCATCGAACTGTGCCGGTCAAGGTGATTGGGGGTGATGTTTAGAACTGCTGCCACCTGGGGTGAACTGGTCATCAACTCCAGTTGAAAGCTGGAAAGCTCCATAATTACCAGATCGTCCTCATCCATCTGATCAAGATTTTCAATCAGGGGATTGCCGATATTTCCGCCTACCCACGCGCGATGCTTGCTGTTTTTCACTTCGAAGTGTTTTTGCGCCATCAATCCAACCAGGGCGGTGGTGGTGCTTTTACCCGCAGAACCTGTAATGCCAACGACGGTTGCAGGGCAATCCTCGAGGAAGATCTGCGAGTCATTGCTGAGTTTGATACCCTGATTTCGTGCAGCCATGATAAAGGGGATAGTCAGAGGTACACCACCAGAGACGCAGACCAGATCGGTTCCTTCGAGCAAACTCTCCGGGTGACCACCAAAGGCAAATTCCACCGCCAGGTCAGCCAGGGAAGTGCTTTCAGCGATGAGGTCTGATGCTGGTCGGGAGTCGGTCAGCACAACCTGGGCTCCTCTTTTTGAGAGAAAGCGCGAAATTGCCAGCCCCTGGCGGGCAGCTCCGATTACGATTACTTTTTTGCCTGAATAATTTGTTTTCATCAGCTCATAAATGCCAAACTAAGTCCCAGCATGGCGCCGATCAGCTCAATCAGCCAAAAGCGCATCACGATCTGGTTCTCTTCCCAAC
>CAZOYK010000216.1:0-2631 GCA_964584065.1 uncultured Anaerolineaceae bacterium
TTGACGAGAATCCGCAATGTTGCCATGGTTGGCAAAACAACCGTAGCCATGCCGAGCTCGAAGCTCAAGAGTGAAGTCGCCCGTATTCTGACCGAAGAAGGCTATCTTGAGAGTTATGAAGTCGTTGATGGAAAAAGCGAATCGCACAAAATTTTACGCATGAAGCTGAAGTACATCGGCGAACGCCGCCAACGCCGCCCGATCATTACGGGTTTGGAGCGCGTCAGCCATCCTGGCTGCCGTGTGTATACCTCCAAGAGTGATATCCCCT
This sequence comes from uncultured Anaerolineaceae bacterium, assembly GCA_964584065.1. Lineage (GTDB taxonomy): Bacteria > Chloroflexota > Anaerolineae > Anaerolineales > Anaerolineaceae > Mesolinea. The sequence goes on from CAZOYK010000216.1 coordinate 272, forward strand.
GGGTATTATCTGGCATTGGTATCGCGATTTTATCCACCCCGAAGGGTATCATGACCGGCACACGCGCTCGCAAGATCGGCGTTGGCGGTGAGATCCTCTGTAAGGTTTGGTAGGAGGAAGAGAAATGTCGCGAATTGGTAAATTACCCATTACCTTGCCCAAGGGTGTGGAAGTGAAGATGGACGGAAACAAAGTTTCTGTGAAGGGACCCAATGGGGCTCTTGAAGAGACTTTCTCTCCTGAGATTACAATCAAACTTGAAGATGGCGTCATCACAGTGGAACGTCCCAGCGATGAACCGCGGATCCGGGCTTTGCACGGTACCACACGCGCCCTGCTCAATAATATGATTGTTGGTTGCGAAAAAGGTTTTGAGATCGTGCTGGAGTACAACGGAGTTGGCTATCGATCCGAGTTAAAAGGAAATGACCTGCTCTTGAACCTGGGATTTTCACATCCTGTGAACTTCCCTGCGCCCGACGGCATCAGCTTTGATGTGGACGCAAAAGCCCGTTTGATCAAGATCAAAGGACGTGACCGTCAGCAGGTGGGGCAGGTGGCTGCGAATATCCGCAAGCTGCGTCCACCGGAACGCTATCATGGAACCGGTATTCGCTACCAGGGCGAAATTATTAAGCTCAAGGCTGGTAAAGCCGGAAAAACCGGTAAGTAGAGGTAAATGACTATGGCTAAAAAATCAAGAAACGCTGCTCGTTTACACCGTCATGCTCGCGTGCGCAAGAAGATCTTTGGCACGCCAGAGCGCCCGCGCCTGAATGTTTTTCGCAGCATTAACGAGATTTATGCCCAGGTGATCGATGATCACAGTGGTACAACCCTCGTATCTGCATCCACAGTGGATGCGGCGATGCGTGAAGTCGTGAAGGGCAAGAATAAAATCGAACAAGCTATGCTTGTTGGTGAAGAGCTTGCCAAACGCGCCCTGGACAAAGGCATCAAAACCGTTGTCATGGATCGCGGTGGATATATCTATACCGGTCGTCTGAAAGCTCTGGCCGAAGGTGCTCGCAAGGGCGGGCTGGAATTCTAAAACGAGGATACTATGGAAGAATATCAAGGATTAGAGAATCAATACGACGAACGTGTGATTGACATCGCCCGCGTTGCCAAGGTTGTCAAAGGTGGCCGCCGCTTCTCGTTCCGCGTGACCATTGTGGTCGGCGACAATAACGGGAATGTTGGTCTGGGCACCGGTAAGGCACTGGCTGTTCCGGATGCGATGCGCAAAGCCACCGAGCGTGCGTATAAGAATATGAAGAAAGTCAGCCTGATGGGCACCACAATCGCCCACGAGGTGACTGGCAGCCAAAGCGGCGCGAAAGTGCTGCTGAAGCCTGCTTCGGCTGGTACTGGCGTTATCGCGGCTGGTGGTGTGCGTGCGGTGTGTGAAGCTGCAGGGATCAAGGACATCCTTACCAAATCACTGGGCTCTTCAAACATGCTCAACATCGTCCAGGCTACATTCGATGCCTTATCTCAGCTGAAATCACCTGCTACGGTGGCTGCGGAACGCGGCAAGGACCTGCTGGATGTAACACCATATTGGGAGCGGAGGAAGAATGGCTAAGAAACAGTCCAACACGCTTCGCATCAAGTTGGTAAAAAGCGGTATCGGTTACACCGTACGCACCAAACGAACACTCAAAGCACTCGGTTTTCGCAATCTCAACCAGGTTGTTGAGCATGAAGATAACGAGGCTCTGCGCGGTATGCTGACAAAGGTCTCACATTTGGTCGAGATCATGTCGGACACTGAGGAGAAGTAAGCATGCAATTACATGATCTTAAACCGAACGAAGGCGCCAAGAAAACGCGCAAGCGTATAGGTCGGGGCACTGGTAGCGGCTGGGGCAAGACTGCCGGTCGCGGCACCAAAGGCCAGAACTCACGCAGTGGCGGCGGCGTGCGCCAATACCATATGGGTGGTAACCTGCCCTTCTTCCGCAAGCTGCCTTTCCTGCGTGGTGAGGGTTTTACCCCACGCAATCGCGTACGCTATGCGGAAGTAAACCTGGACGCACTGCAGGGCTTCAAGGCGGGTGATGAAATCACTCCTGAGAGCCTCAAGGCTGTCGGATTGTTAAAAGGCAAAGATTTGCCGATCAAAATCATGGGACGTGGTGATATCAACGTTGCCCTGAAAATCAAAGCTCACAAGGTGACTGAAGGCGCTCGCCAGAAGATTGAAGAAGCTGGCGGAACTATTGAAACTTTGGCACTTTCGTAGCTAAGAGGAGATGAGTGATGAAACGATCATCCTGGCGTTACCTGTGGAAATCTGAGGATATCCGCAACAAGCTGTTGATTTCGCTGTTGCTGCTGGCGATTTTCCGCCTGGC
>CAZOYK010000217.1:0-2616 GCA_964584065.1 uncultured Anaerolineaceae bacterium
AACAACTGGAAAAGTAAACACAACATAAGGGCATTATGAATATCGGCATTATTGTTTTTTCGAAAACAGGCAACACGCTTTCGGTTGCAGAGAAGTTACAGGGCACGCTAATTGAAATGGGGCACAAGGCAGTCCTGGAAAGAGTGACGGCAAGCAATGACCTGGAAATGGATCCAAAAAGGGTCACGCTGACAAATGCCCCATCCACCCAGGGCTATGACATGCTCGTTTTCGCGGCACCAGTTTACGGCGGCAGGTTGCCAACCGTGATGCAAGTGTACCTGCAGGGGATACCTGCGCTGGAAGGAAAATTGGTGGCTGGATTCGTAACACAGGCTTTTCCGTTCGCGTGGATGGGAGGCAAACAGACAATCGACGGCATGGAAAAACTGGTGCGAGCCAAAGGTGGCAAGCTGAGTGCGACAGGCGTGGTTAATTGGACCTTTGCAGGCAAGAGGAAGGCACTCATTGCAGAGACCGTTGAGAAGATCAACGCATTCTGCTCATAAGCCGATCTGAAAAGCTGCGGTGTGCCTGAATTTTCTCTTTACACCGACGAAATTCTGTTATAATAGCGGCTCACGCGGAGAGGTCGCATAGTTGGCCTAGTGCGCTCGCTTGGAAAGCGAGTATACCGAGAGGTATCGCGGGTTCGAATCCCGCCCTCTCCGCCACATGCCAGCCCGGTCAGGCTGGCTTTTTTATTCTCCAGCCTGATACAATTCGTGCATGAAAAAGTACCGCAAAATGTTGAGCAATTGGCAGGCGGAGCCGATCATGAGTCTGATGCGCCTGATCGAGAACCAGAGCAAGGAAACGCTGGTCAATTGGGCTGTCGGCTATGCTGAGGCAAATTTCATCCCAATTTATGCCAAGCACTACCCCGAGGATCAAAGACCGCAGCTTGCGTTAGAGTATGCCAGGAAGTGGCTCAGGAAAGAAGTGAAGCTGCCCGAAGCCAAGCAATACATCCGGGCATGTCATGAGGCTGCAAATGAAGCGGAAGAATTTCCTGCTGCCCAGGCAGCTGCCCGGGCGATCGGACAGGCGGCCTCCAGCATCCACAGCGCAATGCATTCTCTTGGTTTAGCTCTGTATGGTGGGGTTGCCGTTGCTTACGATCAGCTTGGCATGGACGTGCCCTGGGCAGAGCACGAGGCGTATGCCCTTCAGGAGTGCGAAAAGATGCTCTCGGCGCTGCAAGCTGTGGAGTTCCCGGCCGAACCCAATCCCGTAAAAGTAAAGTGGTTTTGTTAGGCACGACAATAAAACGGCGGAGTGCGCCCTACAAAAGATGAAATGAAGTCCGTAGGTCGGAATGAGACCGCCCTATACTCTTAACCTGACAACCAACCATCGCGGGCTCACTCCGACAATGAAGATCTATCGGCGGAGTGCGCAAAGGAATCCTAAGTAGGGTGGGTTGGCGTCATAGGTTCTTGCCCTGTCTTGACATCAAAAAAGCCAACCCACCAAAAACAGGATTCTTCCTAGAAATTTGCTTGTGTTATGGTGGGTAGGCTACAACCAGCTGTGCTTATGCATATGCTTCGTGACGCCTACCCACCCTACAAAAAATGAGTGCTGCTTAACCTAGCTGGCTCTCAACCCAATCCAACATTGCGGCGATGACCACGTCCTTCTCGGGCTCATTGTGGGTTTCGTGATAAAAGCCATCCCAGCGTTTGTAGGTCACCTTGCTGCCAAGCTGCTGCGCGAATTGATCCGAGCCAGCTACCGGACAGATGGGATCCGCGCTGCCATGTGCCAGGTAGAGCGGCACATCCCATTTATTGGCTTTACTCATCACGTCCTCTGCCGCTTCCATCATGAAAGCTGCCAGGCGTATGCTGGCTTTGGGGTGCACCAGGGGGTCCTCGCGGTAAGCCTGATTGCTGGCGGCATCCCGTGAGAGTCCGTCGATCGGCAAACCGTTATTGACCGCCAGATCCGGCAGAACGTTCTTCAACAACCGCACAAGCGCGCGTTGTGCTGCCGACATGCTGGCCGTGTCCAGCGCAGGGCTGGTGGCGAGGATGCCGGTCGGGCGTTCCGGTCCGTTCAGCCCGTAATACAACACTTCCACCGCCCCCATGCTGTGCCCATAGAGGAAGACCGGCAAATCGGGAAAGAGCTCTCTGGTCAATTTCAGAGCCTGGGTAATATCTTCCATCAAGCCCTCTGCAGAGTTGATCACGCCCCTTTTGCCGCCTGTCTTGCCGTGCCCCTGCTGGTCAAAGCCCACTAAGGCAATTCCCCTGGCGTTGAGTTTATCCGCCACATGCTGATAGCGCTGGATGTGCTCGCCAAGGCCATGCACCAACATCAGCACCGCACGGGCTTTTTCTCCAGGTTCCCAGACCTGCCCCCAAAGCGTTTCACCATTTGAAGATTTAAGCGTCAATTCCCGGGTTGTCATGCTTCCTCCTCGAAGCTAAAGATCACATACTGTTTGAGAAAACGATCGACCGTTTCGTAGTAGTCGATCAGGTTACCTTTTTTGCGAAAGCCGTGCCCTTCGCCTTCATATAATTTATATTCGTGCGGAACATGGTTGGTCCTCAGCACCCGGACGATGGACTCGGAGTGTTCGGGAGGGACCACTTTGTCGTCACT
>CAZOYK010000218.1:0-2614 GCA_964584065.1 uncultured Anaerolineaceae bacterium
AAATGGCTCAGGCTCAATTCGATAAAGTCGCCGACCAACTTGAGCTCAGCCAGGAAATCAGGGATTATCTGCGCTATCCGGCGCGGGAATATCATTTCCGTATACCGGTGCGCATGGACGACGGCACAATCAGGGTCTTCCAGGCTTATCGCGTGCAGCACAACGACGCCCGCGGTCCGAACAAGGGTGGTCTGCGCTTTGCAGCCAACGAAACCGCCGATACGGTGCGCGCGCTGGCGATGTGGATGACCTGGAAATGCGCCGTAGCCGATATTCCCCTGGGCGGCGGTAAAGGCGGAGTTGTGGTGGACCCCTCCACGCTCTCTGTCGGTGAGAAGGAGCGCTTGGTGCGCGGTTTTGTGCGCATTATGTGGAAAAACTTTGGTCCCCGCCAGGACGTCCCCGCACCCGACGTCGGCACAACCCCCCAAATGATGGGCTGGATGATGGATGAATATTCCACGATCGTTGGCAACTATACTCCCGGCACCATCACCGGCAAGCCCCTTGGCGGCGGCGGCTCTGAAGGCCGCACGGAAGCCACTGGCTTTGGCGTGATCTTCACCGTCCGCGAAGCCATGAAACATCTGGGTATTGATCCTAAAACTACCTCCGTAGCCATCCAGGGCTTTGGCAATGTTGCTCAGTACGCGGCGATCGGTTTCCGCCAGTTCCTGGGCGGTAAAGTTGTTTGCGTTTCCTGTTGGGATCGCGAAGATAAGAAATCCTACACCTTCAGCAAGGAAGAGGGCGTGGATCCGATGTTCCTCAAGAGCATCACGGATCAATACGGCACCATCAACAAGGAAAAGGCCCAGGACGCCGGCTATACCATCGAAGACGGCGATGCCTGGATTTCCAAGGACGTGGATGTGCTCATCCCCGCAGCCATTGAAGGTCAGATCAATGCCGAGACTGTCAATAAGATCAGCAAGAAAGTCAAGATCCTGGCAGAAGCAGCGAATGGTCCCACCACCCCCGAAGCGGATGCGGTGCTGGAACAAAACGGTGTTTTCGTCATTCCTGACTTCCTCTGCAACGCTGGCGGTGTGACCGTTTCGTACTTTGAAGGCGTACAGAATGACCAGAACTTCTACTGGGGACGCGACGAGGTCCTGGAGCGCCTGAATCACAAAATGACGGATGCCTTCAAATCCGTGCTGGATATGTCGCTCGAGAAGAAGGTCTATACGCGCGATGCGGCCTACATGGTCAGCATCGATAAAGTTGTCAAGGCGATGAGGCTTCGCGGCTGGATCTCCTAATTGTATTTTTTCGACCGAAACCCCCTCAAATTCCAGAGGGGGTTTTTTGTCGTGTCTCTACAGCTTATTGCACGGGAGGTAGGCTTTCGCTATCATAAAAGCATACAAGACAAACAAAAAGGAGCACACTATGGCAGATAGAAAAGCAAGCGCAATTTGGGAAGGCACCCTCAAGGCTGGCAAAGGCAACATGCACTTCGCTGGTTATGATGGACCGTTCACTTTTGCATCACGTTTTGAAGAAGGAAAAGGCACCAATCCTGAAGAACTGATAGGGGCGGCACACGCTGGCTGTTATTCCATGGCGCTGAGCGCTGGATTGACCGAAGCGGGTTTTCCACCTGAGAAAATCGAAACCACCGCGCATGTGGCGCTGAGAAACGTGGATGGCAAAGCAACCATCACGCGCAGCCACCTTGTGAGCAAGGCGAGCGTTCCCGGAATATCGGCTGAGAAGTTCCAGGAAATTGCTCAAGCAACCAAGCTTGGCTGCCCGGTTTCACGCGCGCTTGGCGGCGTGGAAATCTCTCTCGACGTGGAATTAGTTTCGTAGTCTCACTCCCATTGATATAGGAAAATAATTTTGCCCCGCATAGATCGGGGCAAAATTTTGGAGATGCGCTAAAATAATTGCCTCATGGAAAGAGAAAAGGTTCTGAAGGACGAAAAAGAAACGATTTCCCTCATGATCGCGTTGTATTGCCATGACAAACATGACCAAAAAGAAGGGCTGTGTCAGGATTGCAGGCAACTGGAGGCTTATGCGCACCAGCGGTTGGAACACTGCCAGTTCATGCCCGATAAGCCAGTCTGTGCCAAATGCCCGGTGCACTGCTACAAGCCGCAATATCGCCAGCAGGTGCGCGAAGTGATGCGTTATGCCGGACCGAGAATGCTCACGCGCGCGCCAGGGGCGGCAATCCGCCATTTGTGGCTGCTGATGAAGCCCGACAGCAAACGTGTCAAACAAATTCGTGCTCGAAAAGGTGAAATTGAAACACAGCAGTAAAACCCAAAGAGGGGGTCTGTGAGTCAATCTGCTATCAACTAATTGCGAAGTCAAGCCACCGTTCCCTGATTAAAAAAATAATTCACACCATATAAGATACATAAGGCAGCATTTTCGCGCGATTTAGCTGCACAAATGTGCAAAATACTCCCAATATATTGTAATTATTGCACAAAATTACTATATTAATTGCGTCGATAGATTTTGTTGATGGTTTTTGATCAGGAGGACCTTTGCTCTCTCCACAAGAAGTTCTCGAACTCAGAAAAGCCCAACAACTGGAGTTGCTGGCGGAAGTCTGCTCGCTCTACTACGAGCAAGAGATGACCCAGGCAGAAAT
>CAZOYK010000219.1:0-2613 GCA_964584065.1 uncultured Anaerolineaceae bacterium
GTATTTTGTAAAATAAAAACCGACCACCTTGGCTGAATTTTAACATTGAAAAACCGACCACCGAAGCTCAATCTCCAGGTACCATAACGCCTGGAGGTAAAGGAGATGAGAACGGTGGAAGACTACGAAGGGATAAGACGAGCATATTTTGTAGACAAGCTGAGCATCCGGGCAATCCATCGGGTGTTGGGCTATGATCGAGAAACGATCCGCAAGGCAATAATCGATGCGGCACCGATGCCCTACACGCTGTCACACCCGCGCGCAGCACCGGTGATAGGACCTTACAAACAACGAATAAACGAGCTGCTGAAAGAGAGCAAGAAACAGAAGCGGAAGCAGCGCTATACAGCGCACCGGATCTTCGAGATACTGCGCGGCGAAGGATACAGAGGCAGCGAAGGAGCGGTGCACAACTATGTCAGCCGGGAGCGGCGGAAAGAGGAATACAAAGAGAAATACATTCCACTGGAGTTCGATCCTGGGCAGGATGGTCAGGTAGACTGGGGTGAAGCCGAGGTGTTCCTGGCAGGAGAACGGGTGAAAGTACAGCTTTTCATTCTGCGGTTGAATTACTCAAAAGCGCGTTTTGTGATGGCGTTTCCATTCCAGAAACAAGAAGCGTTTTTTGAGGGACACAACCAGGCGTTTCGTTTTCTAGGTGGTGTGCCGCGGCGGTTGACGTATGACAATCTAAAGACAGCGGTGTACAAGATGCTGGCTGGGCGGAACAGGCTAGAGCAGGAGAGCTTCAAGAAGTTTCGCAGCTATTACCTGTTTGAAAGCAACTACTGCAATCCAGCCCAAGGACACGAAAAAGGTGGGGTAGAGAATGATGTGGGTTACGTTCAGCGCAACTTCATGACGCCGCTGCTGGAAGTGAGCAGCTATGAAGAGCTGAATGCCCGGTTGTGGAAAGCCTGCCAGGAAAACCTGCACCGGCGAGTGCGCGGTCAACTGGCTAGCGTAGCTGATGTACTGAACGATGAACGCAGCAAGTTTTTGCCTATGCCCGGCGAGTTATTCCCGGCTTATGCCAGTTTTCCGGTGAAACCGAACGGCTATAGCCAGGTAGAGCTGGATACCAACCGCTACTCTGTGCCAGCCGAACACGGCAACGACCAATTGGTGCTGCGAGCATACCCATTCCGAGTTGAGATTTTGTTGGGCAAGGACGTGATTGCTGTCCATCCACGCTGTTTTGCCCATGAACAGGATGTCCTGAACCCCCTGCACTATCTGAGCTTGTTGGAACAACGCCCCGGAGCTTTTGAGCACGCCAAGCCGCTGCGTTATTGGCGCAAGCATTGGCCAAAGGATTACGATCGCTTGCTGGAAGCGTTACGCACTCGCCTGCCAGATGGACGCGGCGCAAAAGAATTCATTGCGGTGCTCAAATTGCACCAGGATCATCCGGCAGACCAGATTGAACACGCGGTGCACGCTGCTCTGGAATTGGGCGCCGCCAGTCTGGATGGTGTGCTGCTTTGTCTGCGTCAATTGCAGCAGGCACAGCCACTGCTACCCTCGCTGGAAGCCGAGCGCTTCGCCAGCCTGGCTGCTTTTGGCAACCAGCCGGTGAACTTGCAGCAATATGACCAATTGGTGGTGAGGTAACGATGGAACGCAATGATCTGCTTGAATCTTACCTACGCCAGTTGCGATTGCCTGGTTTTGCACGCAATTACCAGACATTCGCCACCGATGCCGCCCGCAGCAACCAGGATTACACCCGCTATTTACTCGCTTTGGCAGAGCAGGAAGTGAATAAGCGCGAGCAAAACCGCATTCAAAAAAGGGTCAAAGTGGCCCGTTTCCCGGTGCTCAAAGAATTGGCTGACTTCGACTTCTCTGCCCTGCCCAGCCTCAACAAGGCCCAGGTGCTCGATCTGTCCCGCGGTGAGTACATCCGCAAGCGTGAGCCGATTGTGTTCATTGGCAATCCTGGCCTGGGAAAAACTCATCTGGCAATTGCTCTGGCCTTATCCGCCTGTCGCCAGGGACGCAAAGTCCGCTTTTGGACTACTGCCGGGCTGGTCAATGAGCTGCTCCAGGCCCAGGATGAGCACCGCTTGCACCGCTTTGTCTCTTCTGCCCTCAAGCTGGATCTGATTGTGCTGGATGAGCTTGGTTTTATCCCCTTCTCGCCCAGCGGCGCCCACGCTTTGTTTACTTTTTGTTCTGAAGTCTACGAACGCCTGGCGCTCATCCTCACCACCAACCTCAAGTTTGCTGATTGGGTTCAGGTATTGGGAGATGAACGTCTCACCGCAGCCTTGCTTGACCGCATCACCCACCATGCCCATATCTTGGAATTGGTGGGCGAGTCTTTCCGTTTCCGAGAGAGGTTTCGGGATGGCTGAAAAAAAGGTTTATCGCTTTTTGACCATTGCCAGGGCACAAAAAAGAGCAGAGAGCGCCGGATCTCCGGTCACAGTCTCTGCCCTGGCAACGGTGCTCGTTCGGCGCTCAGGTCGCTCCTCAGCGTTGCCCTATCCTCCGACGAGCACTGCGATTCTACCATGTTGGCTTGTTCTTGCCACTGGACGGTTTTTCAATGTGAAAATGGTCGGTTTTTCGTTGTGAATTTTTAACATTCAAACTGCTTAGGTG
>CAZOYK010000220.1:0-2583 GCA_964584065.1 uncultured Anaerolineaceae bacterium
GCAAATGCTGCAGTGGGCATATAGTTTAGATTGCTTCGTTCCTCGCAATGACAGATAAAAGCAAAGACAGATAAAAGCAAAGACAGATAAAAGCAAAGACAGATAAAGGATAAAAGACATGACTTATATGTTAGATGTTAGGTTGGACGAAGTGCCTTTCAGGGTAATGAAGGGGCTTGTGCTTCACTCCGATATTTCTCCAGCACATCAGGTTTCGGTGGAGTGCGCAAACCCCGCGAGCAGAGTGTGCAGGTGAGGCGCATTCCGCCCTACGGCACAAATCACCCCCCGGTTTTACCGTCCCCCTCCCCGGAGGGGGTAAACGACATGCCCCCCTCTTTATCGAAGATCCGTGTAGCGCAGCGGAAGGGAGAGGGGGAATTGAAGGGGGTGGGTTTTTCGTAGGCCGGATTGTTTTTTCAATCCGGCAAACATGGACATTTGAACAAAAGCCGGATTTAAGAACGGAATCCGGCCTACGGCATCTGCGATGCTACAACCAAGATTTGGCGGAGTGGTGGATTGAGACCACCATTCTGCCCTACGGCACAGATGTTACGAATAACAAATAATGTGATCAACATGCGCACGCTTTTGATGTCAGGTTGAACTGCGCAACCTGACCTACGCCACCTGCGGTGCTACAGCAAAGGCTACAGCAATGCCACGGCGTTGCGCCAATGGCATCGAAGGAGCTGGGAAGAAGGCTTCAATAGAGCGGTTTGGCGATTACGGCACAACTATACAACCCGTATGCGCAGTGGCAACAGCCACCCTGGCCAACGGTCAGGTTGTGACTGCAGAAAACTGCAATCTGACTGGTGATGAAAACACTGTGGAACTCACCCTCGTTGCGGAAGACTTCACCTATATGGACTTCAGCAAAGTTTTGGGTGTGACTGCCGGCTTCCATCCGGTGAACTTCAGCATGGACCAGGCTGTTTCGCTCAAGGTCGAACTCTTCACTGGCGATGGTACGACAGAATCTCCTTACGTTCTGCTGCAGACCAACACATCACCGCATCCTGCGGATCACGGTACTGCAGCCTTACAGCCGTTCTCCGGTCCGTTCGATATCTTTGGCAGCTTCAACTATACAACTGATCTAGCCCCAAGCGGACAACCTTACTGGAACAATGTCCGTGCGGCCGAATATGGCCAAACTGCAATCCCGACCCGCGTTCTGGCATCAGTTGTTATGCCTGGTGGACTGGAAATTACCGCCGAGAACCTGCTTTTGGGCGGCGACCGAACGACGATTCTTCCTGAAATTATGGGAACTGTCAAGATGCAAGGCCGTCTGACTGAATTCGGGGGTGTTCCGGTGACCCTTACTGCTGGCACGGTGGTTTACAACACTACTTCCACTAACGTTTCAGAATTGAACTTCCTTTTTGAAGCTGTGGAAGGCTACACTTACACCTTCACTACCAATCAGCCTCGCTACCTGAACGTTACGGCAGAACTGCTCAAGACTTTCTTAGCCGATAAGACCAAGATCTTGACAGAACTACGTCTGCGTGCTGGTAATGCTATCTGGACAGACAATATTGTCAACAACCTTGACCTTGGTCTGATAGGAAACGGTTACACGGATGGTTATACAGCCTGGAACGATGCTGATGTTAACTTTGACGAAAATGTGAACATCCAGGACCTTGCATTGGTTGCAGGTAACTACTACCTTGACTCGGCGACGGCTTATGCTGACTGGCTGCCATAGAGTGCACATTGTAATAAGGTGAAGTAACAATTATGAATAGACGCAGGCTGGGTGCTAACCCAACCCAGCCTGCGAAGGCTAAGACAGAAGGCTATTATGAACGGAAAACGGGAAACTTGGGTTCACTTTGTGGTGTTGTTAAGCCTGCTGTTAATTCCTTTTGGGGATGCCTTGGCGCAGGAAGATCCGTTTCAGATCTTCTTCACGCCTGACCCGGCTTATATTTATACTAATGTGGGGACATCAATAGTCGTCAAGGTTGACCTGGCGAACGCGGTGAATATTTGGTCTTTTGACATTATGATCGAGTACGATGAAAGCGTTGCCATCCTCACTAGTTATGAATATATCGACCTTTTTGGCGGCATTGTTTGTCCATATCAGGTCAATAATCCGGGATATTTCGTATTGTCCTGTGGAGGTTGGGGTGGATTACCGTTTTCTGGAGATGGGACTTTAATTGAACTGACATTTGAGAGAGTTGCTATCGGAACGACCCCATTGACTTTCACGATGACAAGTTTTGGGAATAAAAACAATCAGCCTGTCCCAGTTGTAGCAGATAACGGTGTTTTAAACGTGGTGGACCCCACGAGCATACTTTACCTGCCTTTGATCGCCAATACGATGGAGGGATAGGTGGTAGCTGATAGCTGATAGCTGGTAGGTGGTAGGAGATAGGGGATAGGTGACAGGTGATAGGTGACAGGTGGTAGGTTTTGTCATCCTGAGTGCAACGAAGGATCTTGCAGGCAAAATGATAAGATTCTTCGCTTTGCTCAGAATGACAATAAGAAAAGACAGGATGACAATAAGAAAAGACAGGATGACAATAAGAAAAGACAGGATGACAATAAGAA
>CAZOYK010000221.1:0-2544 GCA_964584065.1 uncultured Anaerolineaceae bacterium
TGGCGTGTCGCAGCGCCAGCAGAAGGGGTAAGTGTGAGTTAGTGTTCCGCGATTGAAGAGCAGACCTCGTTGTTTCAGGTCTTCCATGATCAAGGGATCGGCGTCCTTGACGAACATCCCAGCCCAGGGTGTAACCGCTGGCTTGAACTTACCTTCGTCGTCGATCGTCAGCAAGACCGGCAGATCATAGACTTTGGAAACTGCCATGTCATCCATGCCGAATGCCGGCGCAATATGCACCAGCCCGGTGCCGTCGCTGGTGGTGACGTAATCGGCGTTGACCACGTAGTGTGCCGGCTTGTCGGGAGGCAGGAAAGAGTAAAGCGGAGCATATTTTTTGCCTTCAAGCGCTTTGCCTTTCATGCTCTTCAGAATTTCAACTTTTTTGTCCCCAAAGACCAGCGGGATCAATTCCTTTGCCAGAATCAACCGTTCATTCCCCTCACCCTCAACTTTTACCATGACATAGTCCACGTCTGGATGCGCGGCAACAGCAACATTGCCCGGCAGTGTCCATGGCGTTGTAGTCCAAACCAGCAGATAGGTGTTGGGCTCCTCCACCAGCGGCAACCGCACCGTGATGCTTGGGTCAACCGCGTCGGCATAGCCTTGCGCGACTTCGTGGTTGGAGAGCGGCGTGCCGCAGCGCGGGCAATATGGCACCACCTTGTAGCCTTGGTAGAGCAAATCCTTATCCCAAATCTGGCGCAGCAACCACCAAACCGATTCGATGTAGGGGTTGGTGTAGGTCACGTATGCCCGGCTCAGGTCCACCCAATAGGCGATTCTTTCCGTCAATTGCTCCCATTCCTGGATGCGCGAAAAGGCTGATTCGCGGCAAAGGGCGTTGAATTTTTCAATGCCATATTCCTCGATCTGGCTTTTCTCAGTGAAACCCAGCTTCTTTTCGACTTCGATTTCGACGGGAAGTCCGTGCGTGTCCCAGCCGCCGCGCCGGTCAACAAAGTAACCTTGCATGGTGCGGAACCGTGGGAACATGTCCTTAAACGCGCGTGCCAAAACGTGATGGACGCCGGGTTTGCCATTGGCAGTCGGCGGACCCTCGAACATCACATAAGGCTTGCGATCTTTGCGTTCATCAGAAGATTTCTTAAAAATCTCGTGCGCCCGCCAAAAACGCAGGCGTGCTTCTTCCTCCTGCTGGATATTCAATCGCGATGAAACTGGTTTGAACATAATTGCTCCTCTTGCGGCTGATTTTCACCAGCCTGGAAATAAAAAAGCCCGTCCCCTACAGGGACGAGCCGAAACTCGCGGTACCACCCCGCTTCTCAGTCATGCTGAGCGCTTGTTGCATGCCTTTTTTGCACGCACCCTCTGTAACGTTAGGGCATTCCGGCGCGCTTACTTTCTTTGAAAGAGTTCAGCTTGCGGCTCTGGAAGGATTTTCCTTCAGGAGGTTCTGCCCGGCTTTCACCATCCCGGTTCGCTATCAGCCTGCCTGCAGTACTCGTTTCCGTCTCTGCCGATCAAACAATAATTATCTCATAGCACTAAAACCTTGTCAAACCTTATGAGTAAAAAAGTTGTGAGGAGTGGAGCTTGGATAACATTAAATCTCTACGTTACAGACCTATAACTGTTACCAGTGACACTTACCGTCTAAGATCAGCTTACTGTTCCTTAGCTTTCTCAGAAGAAATGACCAAAACTCCAATTAGGTTATAGAGATAATGGTACAATATGTACTATATTTCGAAATGCCTGCAATACGTAATCAGATATAGGGAAAATTAAAGGCGAAATCCTAATGGTTTATTCCTTTCACCCAATTTCAGAGAAATGAATTTGAAACTTTCTCATGAAGTCGTATTTAACTCAATAAACCACATTCACAATTTCATAGGAGGGAAAACCAAAAGCAAAATTATCAAACCCGTCAAACCCAATCAAACTGTGACCAATTATTTTCATTTAACTTGGAGGAAATTATGAAACATAACGCAAGAAGAACTTTCCTGACATTTGTATTGATTTTCTCAATCCTGGGAATTGGTGTCGCGCAAACACGAGACAGTGCAACAGCCACCGACATTAATGTGGCCTTGGGCGAACCAGGGCTGAGCTTTAAGTATGAATCAACCATAGGGACTTATGGGGAACCGTATCCCTATTCAGGCGATTATATTAACCAACCAGAAGGTTTGTTTGTCGATTCGGACGGCGCCTTATATGTTGCAGAACAAATGGGATCACAAGTGATCAAGTACGGATCTGATGGAAATTATGAAATGTCCTTTGGCGTCTATGGCAATCCCTGGCACCATGACAATTATTTATATCAGCCTTCAAGTGTCAGCGTTGCTGAGAATGACCATGTTTTTGTAGTGTATCAAAATGCAGTTAAGGAATATGGATTGGCAGGAAATTACATCCGTTCTTTTCCTGAAGAAGATCCGTGGGCTAGCGGAAATGATAACGGTCACTTCGATTATCCCTACGACCTGGTCTTTAGCAATGACGGAACCAAGTTATTTATCTCTGATGTGAACAACAAGAGAGTCCAGGTTTTTTCATTCGATG